>CAZXYP010000253.1:0-8320 GCA_964644955.1 uncultured Anaerolineales bacterium
GATTCTGACGCACGCGTATGACCTGTGGGCGCGATATTTTGGCGCAGAGTTTGAATGGGTGATGGGCAAGACGCTGCCCGTCTTGCCGCGCGCGGGGCGAGACTTGAACGCGTATTACGACCGCAGCGCGCTCAAGTTTTTTTACACGACCGATGAATTGTCCGGACGCACCTATTACACGTGTGAATCGTCGGATGTGACGGCGCACGAATGCGGGCATGCCATTCTCGACGCGCATCATCCCGATTACTGGGGTTCGATTCATCCCGAAACCGGCGCGTTCCACGAAGCGTTCGGCGACATTACGGCGCTGTTGACGACACTGCAATTTGCGAGTGTGCGCGAACGAATGCTCAAGGAAACGGGCGGCGATTTGCGACTGAGCAGCAACGTCACGCGTTTGGCGGAACAACTCGGACAAATTCTGTATGTCGAGCGCGGTAAGGAAGCGGCGAACGCCACGTTTCTGCGCGATTTGGTCAACACGTTCCGCTACAAAGAAACGTGGCTGCTGCCCGCGTCTGCGCCGGTTTCGCGGCTGGCGTCCGAATCGCACAGCTTTTCGCGCATCTTTAGCGGCGCGTTTTATCAAATCTTTGTCGGCATCTATGAAACCAAACGCCGCGCCGACGCGAATTTGACTGCCGACGATGCCTTGGTGCAGGCGCGCGATGACGCGGGGAAATTGCTCGCGTTGGCTCTGTTTCTGGCGCCGCCGGGCGACGCGGTGTTTCGCGTGATGGCGCTTTCGCTGTTCAAAGCGGAACAGCAGTTGTTTCAAGGCGCGTACTTTGACATTTTGAAAAAGGTCTTTACCAATCGGCGCATCTTGTTGGTCAAAGACGCCAACATGTTCAAGCCGCACACGCGAACGGTCGGGGCGCATTCGACGGGTTTGGGCTTGGGCTTGTTGAGCATGACGGGTTCAACTGCGGAACCGATGCCGCCCGAAGAATTGCAGCGCGCGCTGCGATTGCGCGGCGAGGAGACGATTTTTACGCGCGAGTTGGGACGCGTGGACGATGAAAAAGTGGTGCAGTATCGCGCGCAGCGGATGATTCCGCTCAAAGGCAAACAGTACGGTCCCGCCAATGGCGCGTGGATTCCGCTGCAAGGCGGTTTGACCCTGAATGTAGATGAAACGGGCATGGTCGCCTTTTCCGGTTTTTATCGCGCGGGCGTGTACGACATACGCGCGATTCGCGACCATGTGGCAAAACTCGCAGACAGCAATCGGATCTATGATATGCGTCCCGGCGACGAAAAAGACGTGATGCATCTCATCACGCGCCGCCAGCCGTACTATATTGATTATGATGAAGAGGGCAAGAAAATTTTGAGACGCGCGTACATTGCGTGCAGACATGAGGTATGATGGCTGACCTCGAAATCACGCACCCGCAAATCTACGATTATCTGGAACAAACGCTCGCGGAGACGGACCCGATACTGCGCGAAATGGGCGAGTACGGGCGCGCGCAAGGGTTTCCCATCGTCGGCACCCAAGTCGGACGCATGTTTCATTTTTTGGCGCGTGCGCTGCAAGCAAAACAGGTGCTGGAGCTCGGTTCCGGCTTTGGGTATTCGGCAATGTGGTTTGCCCTGGCGGTGGGGCAGGGTGGGCGCGTGGTCATGACGGAGGGAAAGGCGTCGAATGTCGAACGCGCGCGCGACTATTTCACGCGCGCGGGTTTGCTCGACCGCGCGGCATTCAATGTCGGCGATGCATTGGAAATTGCCGAACGTTATCCCGGACCGTTCGACATTATTTTTTGTGACATTGACAAACATGACTATCCGCGCGCGATCGAAATTGCGCGCGCCAAATTGCGCGTGGGCGGGATTTTGATTTTCGACAACATGCTCTGGCACGGACGCATTTTGTCGCAAAACGACAGGGACACGCGCGCGGTTTTGGAGACAACCCAACAGCTGCTGCATGCCGACGATTTTCTGACGACATTGGTGCCGCTGCATGACGGGCAATCGTTGTCGCTGCGCGTCAAATAAACCGCGCGGAATTTTCGTTTTATGGACCCCACACAGATTCTGAATCAAATCTTGAGCGCCGCCGGTATTTCGGCAACGACTTTGCCCGAAGCCGTGGATTTGTCGCTTTGGAACATTCTCCGTTCGCTGGTGATTCTGGTCGCCGCGTATTTTTTGGCGCGCTGGACACGCACTGTGCTTGACCGCATGTTCAAGCGCATCAATCTCGAACCGCGCGTCGCCAAAGTTCTGCTCCCCATTGTTTTCTATGGCATTATCAGTTTAGCCGTCATCTGGGTTCTGGGCGGATTCGGGCTTTCGATTTTAATACTCGGTGTAGCCGCCGGATTTGTGCTGCAAGATTTGCTCAAAAATTTTGCGGCAGGCATGTTGATTTTGACGACGCGTCCTTTTCAGCAAGGCGATTGGATTTTGGTTCAAGGCAACGAAGGGATTGTTGCCGAAGTCGGTTGGCGCGGCACGTTTATTGATGCCTTTGACGGGCGGCGGATCGTTGTGCCAAACATGAACATCGTGACCAACGTCGTCACGAACAATTCCGTCAAGCCGCAGCTCCGCAGCGCGCTGCGTTTCAGTGTGCCGATGAAAACGGAATTTGCGGGGGCAGAAAAAGCGGTTTTGGACGCCCTGCAAACGGTGAAAGGCATCTCTCCCGACCCCGCGCCGCGCGTGTTGTTGGATTCGCTCAGCGGCGACGCAATGAATCTCGTGGTGTGGATTTGGATTCTTGACCCGATGAATCAATTTCGGACGGTGCAGTCCGAGGCGCAGCGCGCGATCAAAGAACACTTGCAAGCACAGGACATTGTGTTGAATCCGGCGACGACGGTCGTCATGTCCAAAAGTCCCGGCGAAAAATTGCTGCAAGAATGAAGCGCGCGCTGGCGGGAACGGTTCTTGTTCTTGTCGCGTGCGCGGGCTTGTTTGCGCTGGCGAATGTCGTCAGTTTGGATGACGGAATTCGTTATCTGCAAGCCGCTGCCACGTATTCGGCATCGCTGCCGTCGCAGCCGTTTGACCCGCGCGGCAAATTCGGTTTTTGCGAACAATTCATGGCGCTCCGCAGCGCGCAGCGCGCGCAATTCATTGCCAATTTTTTGGATGCGCGCGGCATTGCGTACGAACGTTTGCCGATTAGCGAAACGGGATTCGACAATGTGTTTGTGCCGTTCGCCGCGCACGGACCGTACACGATTTATTCCGCGCATTACGATAAATTTTTTGACGACCCCGAATATCAGGGCGCGTCGGACAATTCGGCGGCGGTCTGCGCGCTGCTCGTCGCGGCAGAGGAATTGAATCAAGCGCCACTCAAGCGTCCCCTCGCAATTTTGTTCACGGGGCAAGAAGAAGTCGGGTTAGTCGGCGCAAAAGCATTTTACGACTACGCGACGAAAAATGATGTGCGTGTCGCGGAGGTATTGAATTTTGACAGTCTCGGGCGCGGTGGGTTGGCGGCGCGCGCGTCAGGTGAAATCAGCGGCTTTGTGTTTTCTGTTCCGCTGCTCGGCGAATTTGTCTATGATGGACGCGAATTGCGGAATGCGTCCGCGTATCGCCAACCGGACGCGAATTTGATTGCGCGCTTGCAGCGCATTCAGCCCCTCACTGTTTTTGACCGCATGGTCGCCAAATCGGACGGCACGTATTTTCAAGACAACGGCTGGAACGCGGTGAACCTTACGTCGGATGATTTGTATTATTTGGAACAGACGTGGCACACGTATGGCGACCGCATCGAGTTGTTGGCGCAAGATAATCTGGAGCGCGCGTTGGATTTGATGCTGCAGTACGCGCAGCAGGAGCCATAGTTTGGAACATTTCGACGAATACCAAAAAGCATCGCGCCGCACATGGCGGTTGGTGCATACCGACCATCCGATTGTGTATCCGACGTTGGGGTTGGTGAACGAAGCGGGCGAACTCGCGGGCAAAGTGAAAAAAATTTTTCGCGACAAAAACGGCGTCGTGTCGGACGCGGACCGCGAGGCATTGAAATATGAATTGGGCGATGTCTTGTGGTATCTCGCGCAGATTGCGACGGAATTGAATTTATCGCTCGACGACATCGCGCAAGCCAACATTGACAAACTCATGTCGCGTTTGGAACGCAACGCGATTCAGGGCGAAGGGGATTATCGCTGAATGGATGCCCAAGAATTTATCATTCGCCAATTTCGCTGGGCGCGACGTCAAGCCGACAGTGTCATGTTTGATTTGACGCCGGAACAATTCAATTGGACGCCGCCCGGCACGGTGAGTTCCATCAGCGCGATTTTTTTGCACATGCTGGCGGTCGAAGATGCGTACATTCAAGAGACGATGTTGAATCAGCCGCGTTTGTGGGACGCGCAGGGCTGGGAAGAAAAAATCGGTTCGCGCGCGCCGTGGCGCGGTGAAAACTGGGACGATATGCGCGATAAAGAGTTGACGCTGGAAGACGCGGCGCAGTATCAACAGGCGGTGCGCGCGGCGACCGACGCGTATTTGGAAAATTTGACGGCAGAAGAATTGGACCGCCGCGTGCTGTTTCTCGATAAAGAACGCCGCGTCGCCGATGTGCTTGCGATGCTGGTGGTGCATAATCTTTCGCACGCGGGCGAAATCGCCGCATTGAAAGGCGTGCAGGGCGCGGCGGGCTTGGCATTTTGAAATTCTTGGGGCAATGGCTTGTGTTTGCCCAAGCGAGGGAAAAAAACGGTGGGTAAAGTTTTTGACGGCATTGACGATGCGCTGCGCGCGTGGCTCGACCAACAACACATGTTTTTTGTTTCCACCGCGCCGCTCGACGCGGACGGATTCGTGAACTGTTCGCCCAAGGGATACGATTGTTTTCGTATTTTGAATCAACGCGAGGTGGCGTATCTCGATTTGACGGGCAGCGGCATTGAAACGGTCGCGCATTTGCAAGAGAACGGGCGTATCGTGTTTATGTTTTGTTCGTTCGCGCAGGCGCCGCGCATTGTGCGTTTGCACGGCAAAGGATTTGTGCACGCAAACGGTTCGCCCGAATTTGAAAAACTGCTGCCGCATTTCGAGCCGCGCCCCGGAATGCGCTCCATCATTCGCGCGGAATTGACGCGCATTTCCGATTCGTGCGGCTACGGCGTGCCGCGTTATGAATTTCTCGGCGATCGCGAAACGCTGGTCAAGGATTGGGCGGCAAAAGGCGAACGCGCGGTGACGGACTATCAACGCACGCGCAACGCGGCGAGTTTGGACGGACTGCCGGGCATTCGCTTGGTGGAACCCCAATCCTGAAATGCCGTGAACATTGACCCGATTGGTGTTATACTCGCGGTCAGCGCGGGGTTGTTGTTCTTGGCGGGCTATTTTTATTTTTTCAATCGCTGGCTGCGCGGACGCCGCGTTCAAGCATTGCCGCGCGTCAATTTTGACCAAATGGACGGCGCGGCGTTTGAAAAATTTGTGGCAGATGTATTGACGCGGCGCGGTTATCGCGTGGAGCGTACCGGCAAATCCGGCGACCTTGGCGTGGACTTGATTGCGGTCAAGAAACCGTATCGTTTCGCGGTGCAGGTGAAACGGCAATCCAATCCGGTGTCGCGTCACGCGGTCAGCGACGCAGTCGCGGGCAAAGCGCATTACAACTGCAACGCCGCGATGGTGGTGACCAACAATACCTTTACGCAAGGCGCAAACGAGTTGGCAAAATCGAACGGGTGTAAATTGGTGGACCGTCAGGTGTTGGAGAACTGGGTAATGGAGATTAGAGACTAGAGACTGGAGACCTGTCTCTAGTCTTCGGTCCTGATACTTTTCTTTCGCATGTCCAAACGCTTATTCACCGCCGCCGACATTCGCATCTGGCACGCGTGCGGCGAAACCAAAATCGAATTGGCGCATGACGACATTGTGACGGCAGAAGCCGAAGATGTCGCCAAGGCGCTGCATATCGCATTGGTGCGCACAACGCGCGACCCGTTGGCGGAACAGGTGCGCGCGGTGGTCAAGGAAATGCAAACCCGCGCGCAAGACAAGCGTTCGCCGGAAGCGCGCGGGGCAAAGGTTAAATTGATACGCCAATCGCAGGTCGAACTCGAACGGTTTCCGTTTGAAGTAAAACGCCCGGATATGAACATTCGCACGACGGATGTGGTGACTGACCGCGACGGTTCGCCGATGGGCGCGGGCTTTATGCGTTTTGAAAACGGTTCGTTCCCGTGGACGTTGAATTACGACGAGGTGGAATATGTGATTGACGGCGAGTTGGAAATTCGCGCCGGCGATGAGAGTTTTATCGGACACGCGGGCGATGTGATTTTTATTCCGCGCGGCACGAGCATTTTGTTTTGCACGCGCACGTTCGCGCATTTTTTGTACGTGACGTTTCCCGCGAATTGGACCGTTCAGTAAATCTCACAAGGAGGCAGGTCTGTGATTAAAGAATTCCGCGATTTTGTCATGCGCGGGAATGTCATTGATTTGGCGGTTGCGGTCATTATGGGCGCCGCGTTTACGGCGATTGTCAATTCACTCGTGCAGGATATTTTGATGCCGATCCTTGGTCTGCTCACCGGCGGGATTGATTTCAATACGTTCTATATCAATCTTTCCGGCAAATCTTTCGAGAGCTACGCGGAAGCGAAAGCGGCGGGCGCGGCGGTGATTGGGTATGGCGCATTCATTGAAGCGGTGATTACATTCTTTTTAATCGCGCTTTCGGTGTTTTTTATGATCAAAGCCGTGAACGCGGCGAATCGTAAAAAAGCCGCAGAGCCCGTGCCGCCGCCCGAACCGACAAAAGAAGAAATCTTGCTCACTGAAATACGCGACCTGCTCGCGCAGCAACAAAAATAATTATGGCATTTATAACTGAAGCCGAACTCCGCGAAATGTGGAAGAGCGGCAAAACCCAATTTGATTTTCCCGCCGGGACGCGTTTTTCGCCGTCCGCATTGGACTTTATCAAGACCTGGCAGTTGGATGTCCGCGTCGGCGGCGAACGCGTGGAAACGTTTGGCGCGCAGCTGCATCATTATTCCGAAAACCTTGCGCCGAATTCCTTTGCGCGCGCGACGGAACGCAAATCCTAACACGGCGCGTTTGAAATCCTTTGGACAATGGGAAATGGCGCGACCGTCACACCATGAGCGAACACTGGAATCCGCAGCTGGAGAATCTGCTCGACGCAACGGAACGCGCGATGCACGTGCGGCACGCGCAGTATGGCGGACGCGTGCATGTCGGTGTAGATTTGGGCACGGCGTACACAGTGCTGTTGGTGTTGGATGAAAATTGTCAGCCGCTCGCGGGGACGTACCGATTTGCGCAGGTTGTGCGTGATGGGCTGGTGGTGGATTTTATCGGTGCGATTGATTTGTTGAAAAAACTCAAGCATCAAGTCGAAGAGCGCCTGGGTTTTCCATTGACGCACGCGGCGACGGGCTTTCCACCGGGCGTACCGCGCGCCGAAGTGCGCGCGACGGCGAATGTCTTGCGCGCGGCGGGACTCGAATGTACGAACGAAATTGATGAACCGACCGCCGCGAACGCGGTGCTGCAAATTCAAAACGGCGCGGTGGTGGACGTGGGCGGCGGTACAACCGGTATCGCGATATTGCGCGACGGGCAGGTGATTTACACCGCCGACGAACCGACGGGCGGCACGCAGTTCTCGCTCGTCATCGCGGGCGCGCTGAATGTTTCGTTCGAACAAGCGGAGAAATTAAAAACTGACGCGGCGCAGCAGCAGCGTCTGTTTCCGCTCATTGAGCCGGTGATGGAAAAAGTTGGGACCATTGCAGCGCGGCATATTGCGCGGCATGAGATTCACGAAATTTTTTTGGTCGGCGGCACGAGTATGTTTCCCGGCATGGGGCAAGTGGTTGAACGCGTGACAGGCGTGAAAACGAGAGTGCCGCCGAAACCTTTGTTTATTACGCCGCTCGGCATTGCAATGAACGATAGAACACAGTAAGCGGTGATCAGTAATCAGTCACAAATGGGCGGATCACTGATTACTGATGACTGATTACCGGTCACTGAACAAATGGCAGAAAACAAATTCGAACTCCGCGCGTATTGTTATCTCGACCGCATGCAGCCGCAGTACGCAGCGTTTGTCGGCACGATTACGCAGGGCGATTTGCCGATTGAAGGCATGGCGGCGCTGTATGTCGAAGTCGCGCCGGGCAATGACGTCTTTCGTTTGGTGGACATTGCGGTCAAATCTACCGACGCGAAACCGGGCGCACAAATCGTCGAACGCGAATTTGGCATGTTTGAAGTCCATTCGCTCAAACAAGCCGAAGTATTGGAAGCGGGGCGCATCGTCCTGGAGCGTTTG
>CAZXYP010000254.1:0-8293 GCA_964644955.1 uncultured Anaerolineales bacterium
CGGTAACGGCGGTGTCGAAATCAGCAGTCTCAACGGCCTGAGCGCCGGCGATGCCGTGATTACCACCGAAGATACCACCCACGCGGCATCGATTACAGTTTATGATTCTCAGGGCGCGATTCATTCGCTGACCATCGAGTTTCTCAAGTCGGTCAACCCCAATGAATGGTCCTGGACCGCTTCTTTCAGCGGCAATGAGACCATCATCAGCGGCGGCAGCGGGATGGTGACCTTCAATCCCGATGGCTCGCTTTTGACTTTCACCTATAATGGCGGCGCCAATTCCCTTTCCATTTCGTCCGATGCAGCGGCGACCCGTTTCAATAATTGTTGTATCAAGTCACTCCCATTCGCAAAATTCGCGCGCCATTCATCGCCGGACGATGGTTCGCTGATTTGTCCGCGCAAATGGGATATGGATTCCTGGTCGAGCAAAATTTTCAAGACAAACGTGTGCGTGTGACGCATAAGACCTCGAGGGTTTTGCCGCGTGATGTGATTCGATACCCAAAGCCGTTGAAAAAAATACTTGGGGGCTTTATCTCTTTCGCTTATAATCTACCAAACCGCTGTGAAAATTTTGTGAAAGTGGAACGGCACGAATGGCGCGCGCGCTGCATATCTCCACCCTGGGACATGTGACCGTCACCCTCGACGGCGAAAATATCGCCGGCAAGCTGCCCACCAAAGCGCTCGCGCTCCTCATTTATCTCGCCGTCACGGCGCGCCCGCACTCGCGCGAACATCTCGCCAATCTTTTCTGGGGCCAAGAAAACGAAGCCAAAGCGCAAGCTTCCCTTCGCAAAGCGCTTTCCAATCTCAAATCCATCGCCGATGAATATCTGATTCTCGAAAAAGCTACCGTCGCGTTTGACAGGTCGAAAGGGTATTGGCTGGATACGCAAAGATTGGAAACTGGAGACTGGAGATCCAAGTCTTTGGTCTCTAGTCTCCAAGCTCTCGTCACCTTGTATGCTGGCGATTTCCTCTCCACCCTCACCCTCAAAAACGCGCCCGAGTTTGAGGTGTGGGTCCTGGAGCAGCGCGAAAAATTTCGTGGGCGCGCGGCGGAAATGTATCAGCGCATTGTCCAAGAAAAGCTCGAGGCGGGCGACGAACGCGACGCGCTGGACGCGTTAACGCGGCTTATTGCGCTCGACGTGTGGAATGAAAACGCGCATCAGCAAAAAATGCGCGTCCTCGCGCATTTGGGCAAACGCCACGCCGCGCTCGCCCACTATCAGCAATTGAAAAAAATTCTGCGCGACGATTTGGACATCGAGCCGTCCCCGGAAAGTGTCGCGTTGTTTGAAAGAATTCGCGGGGCGCGCCCGCTGGCGTCACTCCCTCCCACACCGCCAACGCCGTTCATTGGACGCGAACGCGAACGCGCCGAACTTGCGCGGTGGCTCGCGCAGCCGGCGACGCGTTTGCTTACGCTGTTCGGTCCGGGCGGCGTTGGCAAAACCCGACTGGCGCGCGCCGTGGCGGAACACGCGCGCGAACACTTTTTGCACGGCAGCGCATACATTTCGCTCGAAGCGGTTGACGCCGCGTCGAATGTGATTCCCACCATCGGCGCCGCGCTGCATTTTGCGTTCAGCCGCGAGAGCGAGGTCGTAACACAGCTCGGCAATTTTTTGCAGGACAAAGAGCTGGTCCTCGTCCTCGACAATTTTGAACACGTCCTCGACGCCGCAAGCGATTTGGCGCGCCTTTTGGCTCTCGCGCCCGAAATCAAAATCCTTGTCACTTCGCGCACGCGCCTCGCGCTGCAAGCCGAACGCGTGTATCAAGTACGCGGGATGTCGTATCCTTCAAACCTTCGAGTGTCTCATGCGATGCTCCGCATCGCCGACCTCGAAGGTTTTGACGGCACGCAACTGTTTATCGAACGAGCAAGACGCATCTCCCCCGCGTTCGCGTGGAATGAAACGAACGCACGCGCCGTCACTCGCATCTGTCACGCGGTGGAAGGATTGCCGCTGGCGCTTGAACTCGCGGCGGGGCTGACGCGCGGCGCGTCCGTCGAACATATCGCCGCGCAATTGGAACGCGACCTCACCGCGCTCGATTCGGATTTGCGCGATGTGTCTGAGCGTCACCGCAGTGTGCGCGCCGTCTTTGAACAATCGTGGCGCGCATTGAACGCACCGGAACGCAGTGCATTGCAAAAACTGTCCGTATTTCGCGGGGGATTTGACGCGCATGCTGCGCGCGACATCGCCGACGCGGATGAGGCGCGGCTGGGCGCGTTGGTTGACAAAGCGTTGGTCTATCGCGTCGGGGCAACGCGTTTCGATTTGCATACCCTCGTGCGCGAATTTGCGCGCGTAAAACTGGATGCGTCGGATACCACAAACGAAACACGGACGCGGCACGCGAAATTTTTCAATGCCTTTGTTGCGGCGCGCGCCGCGCGCATTATCGGCGGGACACAGGCGCAGACGCTCGACGAATTGCGTGTCGAAATCGAAAACGCGCGGCTGGCGTGGCAGTGGAGCATCGCGCAGCGCGATGTCACAGAGTTACAGCGCACCGCACCCGTACTGTATCGCTATTACGAGGCACAGAGTTTGTATCGTCAAGCGGAAATACTGCTTGCGCCCGCCGCCGCCTTGTCGTACCGCGCGCAAGCGCGGCTTGGCGCGACATTTTATTTTTTGAATCAGTCGGACGACGCGCGGCGCGAACTCGAAACCGCGTTGGCACGCGCCGAACATGCGCGCGACGAATCCGAAAGCGCGTTTTGTTTTTTGCAATTTGGGAATGTCGCGTTTGACGCAGGCGCTTTCCATCTCGCCGCACAGCACTATGAAACGTGTCTTGCCCACGCGCGCGCGGTGAACGATGATTATTTGATGACGGATGTGTACACCAACCTCGCGTTCACTGCCGCGCGGCGCGGCGAGATGGTCAAGGCGCGCGAATTCTGTCAACGCGCCATTGAGACGGCGACGCAGCTTGACGAAACGCGCGGCATTGCGGGTGCGCGCGTCAATCTTGCGTTGATTGAATACAGCGAAGGAAGGTTTGACGCAGCGCGGGAACAATTGGAGCGCGCGCTGCCGTTATTTGAAATGGTGGGCGATCGGCGCGGGGTGAACCTGGCGCTGGCGAATTTGGGCGAACTCGCGCGCGCACAAAATGAGTTGGCGCGCGCGGAAGAATTGTACCGCCGCGCCCTGCAAGGATATCAAGACATCGGACAACCGGAAAAAATCGCGCAGCAATTTCGGAATTTGGGCGATGTGGCAATGCAGCGCGCGGATTACCTTCAGGCGCGGCGGTTGTTTCAAGATGCGCTTGCGGTTTATGAACGCATCGGCGCACGCTATGGGCAAACGCAAACGCATTGCAGTTTGGGCGAGGTCGCGCTGGCATTGCGCGAGACGCAACGCGCGCGGCGCGAATTTGAAATTGCGTTGCAGTTTGCCAAAGCAATTGATGCCGCGCCGCGCGCCTTGGACGCGCTGTTGGGTCTGGCGCGCATAGATGCGTTGCAGAATGATGCTGTGGGCGCGGTGGAAAAGAGCGCGTTCGTTTTCGCGCACCGCGCAGCCGAGCATCACACGCGGCAAGCGGCACAGGAATTTTTGCAAACGTTGGCGCGCGCAATGGACGCAACAGAATTTCAACGCGCGCACGCGCGCGGCGCGGCAGGCGCTTTTTTGGCATAAAAAAATCTGCGAACCATGCGGCTCGCAGATTTTTTTGGGTGGGTCTTCACTTTTTGCTCTGGTCTTTTGAGCAACCTTACGGATAAACTCTTATGATTGCAGCAATACGTGAAACGCAAACCTACCGGTCCCGCTGCGTTAGTTCACGCGTGTGACATTCGTCGCTTGCAGACCTTTTTGCCCTTGTTCGACGTCAAATTCAACGCGTTCCCCTTCATTCAACGAACGATAACCACCGTTCGCATCTTGAATGGCGGAAAAGTGAACAAACAAGTCTTTTTCACCGTTCTCGGGAGCGATGAAACCATAGCCCTTGCTGTTGTTGAACCATTTGACGGTTCCTTGTTGGCGAGCCATTTATGCGGAGCTTCCTTTCTGTAATGTCATGTGTGGGGGCGTAAATGCAAAAAGGCACTGTTGCGGCTTGAACAGCCCTCAGTGCCTTACACTTACTACTGCCCGTTCCATGCAAGACCCATTATAAAGAGATTATAAATTCCGTCAAATGTGAATTTGTGCGCGCGGGGTGAAATGCCAAATCCTTGCCTCTCTCGCGGCGCGCAGCCCTAGACCTCCGGCGCGCGAATGCCCAACGCTTCGGGCGCCGGCAGTCCGCGTAAACTCGGCTCGAACGCCGCAACTTGTTCCGGCGTCCATATCTCCGGATTCGTTTCGATGCGCGCATACGATTCGTGGTAATACGAACGCGGGTAACGCTCCAACTGGTACATCCCGTGCCCGTGGTCGGGCTTTAGATATTTGAGATGATAAAACAAAACCCCGATGCGTTTGCGCCACAACCACCGCGTATTTAGAATCGGATAACGCGGGTGATGACGATAACGCACGCGAGGGGTCAATGTATAAAAGCCGTGGTCCCGCTGCGTGCCAATCAATGGGCGCGTTTTCAAGACATACAGCTCGCCATCGCGCGCCCAGAGATTCACACCTTGATAATACCAATAACCCCACTTGAGCGGCGACAACCACCACTCTGCCGCATACGGTTTCAAGGTGCGAAGCTGCCGCACAATTTTTCTGAACGCCTGCGGAATCGCGATTTGGTCGCTGTCCCATAAAAAACACACGCGCCGCCGCGCGCGGCTCAATGCGAAATTGGTGTAAAACAAAAAACTGTTGATATGGTCGGACGGCAAAGTGCGTTGTTCATCACTCCCCGGTGGAAAAACGCGCGGCACGTATTCGTACGCGCGGATTTGCCCGGGATGCCGCCGCGCCAACTCTGCCACCACGTCGGGCGTCGCGTCGGTGCAGTCATTGAACGTAATGACCACGTCATCCGCAAAAGGCAAAATCGAAGTGACTGCCTGCTCGAGGAATTGCGCCTCGTTCTTGGCACGCACAATCGCCGCGATGCCGGGCGCGCGTCGGCGCGGGTCGAAATCCGATTTTTGAACTGTGGGGTGTTCGACGCGTTCAAGCATCGGCGCGGTCGGTTCAATTCCGCAGCTGCGGATACAAGACGACATCGCGAATCGAATGTTGATTCGTGAGCAGCATCGTCAAACGGTCAATGCCCATACCCAACCCGCCCGTCGGCGGCATTCCGTGTTTCAATGCTTGCACATAATCGTCATCCATCTGCTGCGCTTCCGCATCGCCGCGCGCGCGATTGCCTTGCTGTTCCACAAACCGCTGCCACTGGTCGGCGGGGTCGTTCAATTCCGTGAACGCGTTGCCGTATTCGGCGCCCGCGACATAAATCTCAAACCGTTCGGTCACGCGCGCATCGCCCGGTTTCTTTTTCGCGAACGGCGAAATCTCGGTCGGGAAATCAATGACGAATGTCGGCGCAATCAACGTCGGCTCGACGTACGCGCCAAACAATTTTTCGACCTGCTTGCCCCAATTCATTTGCGGTTCCACGCGCAGATTTTTTTCCTCGATGCGCGCCCGTAACGCGTCGAACGTATCATCCGCATAAATGTCAATGCCCGTTGTTTCGAGAATCGCATCGCGCATTGCCACGCGCGCAAACGGCGGGGTCAAATCCACCGCGTGCTCGCCATACGTGATTTGCAATGTGCCGCACGCGGCGGTGGCGCATTCGACAAAAATATCCTCGACCACCTGCATCATGTCCGACAAATCGCCGAACGCTTGATAACATTCCATCATCGTAAATTCGGGCAGATGCGTCGCGTCCACACCTTCGTTGCGAAAATCTTTCGAGATTTCATACACGCGCTCGAACATGCCGACAAGCAAGCGTTTCAAATACAATTCGTCCGCGATGCGTAAATACAAATTGCGTTCGAGTTCGTTGTGGTACGTGACAAAGGGTTTCGCCAGCGCGCCGCCGTACAACGGCTGCAAGACCGGCGTTTCGACTTCGATGAAATCGTTGCGGTCGAGATACGCGCGCATGGCGGTCACGATGCGCTGGCGCGCGCGGAACACGGCGCGCACGTCTTCGTTTGTCATCAAATCGAGATACCGTTGGCGATAACGCGTCTCCTTGTCCGTCAACCCGTGAAACTTTTCCGGCATCGGCGCGACGGCTTTGGCGAGCATGACGAGTTCCGCCACCTGCACCGACAGTTCGCCCGTTTTTGTCTTGAACAACGTGCCGGTCGCCTGCACGAAATCGCCGAGGTCGTAATCTTTGAGAAAATGCTTGTACGTTTCCTCGCCGAGATTGTCCTGCCGCAAAAACAGTTGGATGCGTCCCGTGCCATCGCGAATGTCCGCAAACGTGATTTTGCCCGTCCACCGATTCGCCGTCATGCGTCCGACCAACGTAACCACGCCGGGGTCGTCGCCGCGTTCGGACAGTGCGCGGACTTGCGCAATCGTGTGCGTGCGCGCCGCGCGCGGCGGGTACGGTTCGATGCCGCGTTCGCGCAGGCGCTGCACTTTTAAAAATCGTTCGCGTTCAAGGTCGTCGAGCGTGTCAATGAATTCCATTTTTGATTTTTGATTTTCGATTTATGATTCAGGCGGATTGCGCTATCTTGGCAATCGTGCATCATAAAACATTCATCATAAAAAAAGCGGACACACCACCGCGTGTCCGCTCGTTCGTCATTTGATGTCAATGAGTTTGAGTTGACGTTCCCCGGCAGGTGTTTTGACCACAATCGGGTCGCCCTTTTTCTTGCCCATCAAAGCGCGTCCGACCGGCGATTCGTTCGAGATGCGTCCTTTGGCGGGGTCGGCTTCGGCAGGACCCACAATTTGATATTCTTCCTGGTCTTTGGAACCCTTTTCGACCACAATCACTATGGAACCGAGCGCGACAATGCCGTTGGAAGACGGGCTCTCGATGATTTCGGCGTTCTTGAGCATCTGCTCGATTTGCATGATGCGACCTTCCACGAACGCCTGCTGTTCCTTGGCAGCATCATACGCGGAATTTTCCGAAATGTCGCCCTCTTCTTTGGCGGAATGAATCGCTTCCGCCACTTCCGGGCGTTTGACACTAATCAAAAAGTCAAGTTCTTTTTGCAATTTCTCGCGCCCTTCGAGCGTGAGAGGTACGGGCTTGTCTGCCATGATAACTTCCTTTGTCTGTGCGACCGCCGACGCGCGGCAGTTCGAAAACTTAAAAAAAGAAGGACATCGCCGCGCCGTTCGGACAGCGCATCAGCCGATATCCAACTATTCGCATTATACCCAAACTCGAACGGGTGTCAATGCCCTCCGCTCAACACATTCCACGCCGCCCACGCCTCGCGCGCCCACACTGCGACCAACACGCTTGCACCAATGATAAACCCAACCGTCCGCGCGCGCGGGTATGCGATACGTTTGTACAGCGTCGCAAGCCACGCCGCATACATTGCCAACAACGGAATCAACGGCAAATGAAAACGCCCGTCGCCGAAAATCACCAGATGAATCATCACGAAATACAAAATAAATCCGCCAAACAAAATCTTCCACGCATCATTGCGCGCATACACCCAACCTGCCAACCCGCCCAACGCGATGAACATGTACGCGAGCGCGCCGTACAAATCCGCGAGTGTTTTGGAAAGCGAATTCCACCCCCCCCCCGCGCGCGTCGCTTCGGCAACGTCCACCAGATTCCGTTCAAACCCCCAAAAATCCGCAAACTTGCCCGGCACGCGCGCCAACACCGCCAACGGTTCCGCGCGCATATAATTCAACGCCAACGCATACGCCGCGCGGTCGCGCGCAATCTCATTCTGCGGCAGCCCCTCGACTCCACTCGGGACAAGCGCGTTCAGCATCGGCTCGCGCACGCCCACTTTCCACACATTGCGAATAAATTCGTAAGGCGTGTACGGACTGTTGCCCAGCCACAGGTTCACCCCCCCCTTTGTTTCGAGCAAAACGAATTGATGAAATTGGAAATAATTCCGCGCGGTGTACGGCGCAATCACGGCAAACACAACCAATCCAAAAACGACTGCCGGCAGGATTGCCGCGCGCCATACGGAAGATTTTTTATTTTCGCGCCACAGCACCCAGCCCAACCACAACGCCAACAGCGGCAAAAAATACAGCGTCAGTCCGCGCGTCAATGTCGCCAAGCCCCACATCACCGCCGCCGCGCCGAGCCACGCCCAACGCCGCCCCCCCCCCTCTTCCAACGCGCGCGCAATAAAATCGAACGCCAGCATCAA
>CAZXYP010000255.1:0-3737 GCA_964644955.1 uncultured Anaerolineales bacterium
CCGATGATTTTTGTCTTGTGGCGCTGGATGTACGATTACGAAGTGGGGCCCATCAACACAATTTTGGTGGATGTGCTGCATTTGTTCACGTACAAGACCGCGCCGCAGTGGGTCGGTGATTCGCCGCTTTCGATTCCGGCGATTGCGGTGATGGAATGGTGGTGGGGTTTGGGCTACCACACCATGTTTTTTCTCGCGGGGCTCGCCGCG
This sequence comes from uncultured Anaerolineales bacterium, assembly GCA_964644955.1. Lineage (GTDB taxonomy): Bacteria > Chloroflexota > Anaerolineae > UBA4142 > SHND01 > SHND01. The sequence continues at coordinate 211 of CAZXYP010000255.1, forward strand.
ATTCCGCATGAAATGACCGAAGCCGCGCGCGTGGACGGCGCGAACGAATGGAATCTTTTTTGGAAGATTACACTGCCGCGCTTGCGTCCCATCATGTTGATTTTGGTCGTCCTGCGTTTCGGCACGGCAATGGCAGTAATCGAAGAGTTTATCATCATGGGCGGCTTGAACAGCAGTATGCCGACGTACACGTGGACGGTGTACATGTGGCACACCGCGTTCAGTCTCGGTTCATGGCCCCAGGGCTATGCGGCGGCAATGGGCTGGCTCGGCGCGCTTTCCATGTTGGCGGTCGTCGCCTTTTTGTTCTGGCTCTTTCGCAATCAGGACGGATAAATTATGGCATTATCATCCAAATCCATTTCCGCGACCAAGCCCATCGAAGCCGAAGCAATCCATCCACAGCGCAAGCGCATCAAATGGACCACCATCGCGCTGCACGCGACGATTATTTTTTTCTGTATCATCGTCCTCGCGCCGATTGCGTGGGTCTTTCTCATGTCCGTCAAATCCATTCCCGACGCGTACAGCGGACATTTGTGGCCCGATAATTTTGATTTCACGCACTACAGCTATGTCGTGACCAAAATCCCGACCATCTGGCAGAATCTCGCCAACAGCATCATCGTCACCATGACGACAGTGTTGATTACTTGCACCATTGCGACGCTTGCGGCATACGCGCTCGTGCATTTGCGTTTGTCCTTCGGTTGGGTCGTCGTGACGATTTTTGTCATGTCGCTTTTTTTCCCGACGCGCATCGTTTCCATCATCGGCATTTTTCAAACGCAAAATTCACTCGGACTTATCAACACGCTGCCCGGTCTGATTTTGCCGTACGTGACCTTGAATCTCGCGCTCAGTACGCTCATTATGCGCGGCATCTTTGAAGGCATCTCGCCCGAAATCGCGGAATCCGCAAAAATAGATGGCGCGGGTCCGGTGCGCATTCTCGTCCAAATCATGATTCCGTTGATTGCGAACGGCTTGGTCGTCCTCGTCATTGTCAATTTTGTCACCTGCTGGGGCGAATTTCTGTTGGCTGCCACATTGACGAATGACCAGAGCGTGCGCACGATGCCGGTGGTATTGGCGACCACGTTTGGCGGTTTTGGACAATGGGCATGGCCCCGCCTCGCCGCGCTGTACATTCTTGTCATCACGCCCGGCATTTTCATTTTTGCCGCCGCGCAGCGATGGTATATCAAAGGACTGCAAGAAGGCGCACTCAAGTTTTGAGACCGGAGACTGGAGTCTCGCGCGACGGGTGACGGGTGACGGGGTGACTTGCACGCGTCACCCTTTCTATTTCAACGGCTATGGAAAAAATTCAAATCGGCATTATCGGCGTGGGCGCGTTCGGCGAGAGCCATGTCGTCGGTTACAAATCGCTGCCCTATGTGAATCTCGCGGCGGCGTGCGATGCGAATGCGGAACGCGCGCAAAAAATCGCTACACAATACAATATCGCAAAATGGTACACCGATTACGAAACGATGCTGCGCGAAACCGCGCTCGATGCCGTCAGCGTTTGCACGCCCGAAGAATATCACCGCGCGCCCGTACTGACCGCGATTCGCGCGGGAAAACATGTGCTGGTCGAAAAACCGCTGGCGACGCGTTTGGACGACGCGCACGCGATGATTGACGCCGCGCGTCGTGAAAATGTTTTTTTGATGCCGGCGCACATTTTGCGTTTTGAAACGCGCCACGCGCTCGTCCAAGAAAAAATTGCGGCGGGCGAACTCGGCGACATTCTTGCCATCACGACGCGGCGCAATCGTCCAAAATTTTTGGCAAAAACCTATTTGCGCACCTCGGGCATTCTTGAAGCGAGCATTCACGATATTGATATCTTGTTGTGGTACGTCGGCGCGCGCGTCAAACGTGTGCGCGCGGTGGAACGCAACACGAACCATTATCCCAATGCGGACGCGACGTGGGCGCTCTTGGAATTTGAAAACGGCGCGGTCGCACTGCTCGAAAATTTGTGGCTCAATCCCGACCACGGCGGCATCGGCACGAACGACGCAATGCAAGTGACCGGCACGCGCGCGATTGCGAACATTGATTTTGTGAATGCGGGTTTGTCGCTTTGGCGTGAGAACGGATACATCGCGCCCGATATTTCTCACGAACCGCGTGTGCGCGGCGAAATGTTTGGCGCGCTCAAAGAGGAACTCGCGTACTTTACGCGCTGTGTGTTGGAGAAACGCGTGCCTGCTGTCGTTTCGCTTGACGACGCGCTGCACGGGCTGGAAGTCGCGCTCGCAATCATTGAATCCGCCGCGCACGAACGCGATGTGGTTTTGCAGACCACAGAGGAAAGACAACAGACCACAGACAACGCGCGCGTTCCGGGCGTGAACTTGAATATTTCATCCGAAGCAAAAACGAATTTCAAAAATCTCGCGCGTAAAGACGAAATCCTCATGTTGTTGTCCGACCTTGTTGCCATCGAAAGCGTGAATCCCGCGTATCCAGGCGGAACGCGCGGCGAGAGCGCGGTGGCAGAATACGTGGCGCAGTATTTGCGCGCCATCGGCATCGAACCCGAATTTCAAAACGTGCTGCCGCAGCGCGCGAATGTGTTGGGACGTTTGCGCGGCAATGGACAGGGGACATTGATTTTGGAGGCGCACATGGACACGGTCGCGCTTGACCCGATGCCCGACGCGTTGACACCGAAATTGCGCGACGGAAAATTGTACGGACGCGGCGCGTGCGACGACAAAGCATCGCTCGCGGCAATGTTGTATGCGTTGAAACTCTTGCGCGAACATGCGAACGGACAACACGCGGATATTTTGCTCGCGGCGGTGGTGGATGAAGAAGTCGCGTATCGCGGCGTATTGAAACTGGTCGAAGCGAATCCGAACGCGCAAGCCGCAATCGTCGGCGAGCCGACGAATTTGATTCCCGTCATCACCACCAAAGGCGTTTTGCGCTGTCGCATTCGCACGATTGGTCACGCCGTTCACACCGCGCACATGGAGCAAGGCAACAACGCGATTTATCAAATGACGCGCGTCATCAACGCGCTGCGCGTCAATATCGAACCGCGTCTGCCCGCGCGCGCCATTCCGCGCCTCGGCGCGCCGACGTTCTGTGTCAGCACGATTCGCGGCGGCATTCAAGTGAACATGGTGCCGGACGAATGTGTCATTGAAATTGACCGCCGTATGGTCCCGGGTGAAACGCACGCGCAAGTCTTGCATGAAATTGACGCGGTATTGGATGAATTGCGCGCGCAAGAACCCACATTCAAAATCGAACGCCTCGCGCCCGACCTTGCGGATTTTCCGCTCGATACGCCGCGCGGCACAAAAATTGCGCGTACGGCGCGCGCGGCATGTGAAATGATTCGCGGTGAAACCGAATTCGGCGCAGTCGGTTACGGTTCCGACGCGAGCAAACTTTCCGAACTCGCGCACATTCCGAGCATCGTTCTCGGTCCCGGTGACATTGCTCAGGCACATACGGCAGATGAATGGGTTGAGATTTCTCAAGTGATGCAAGCGGCGGAA
>CAZXYP010000255.1:3747-8267 GCA_964644955.1 uncultured Anaerolineales bacterium
TATCAAGGGCTAAGAGACGAAGGTTTCATCCTTCGTCCTTCACCCTTTATCCTTTGCCATGCAGCTTACTCCCAACGTTCATCTCGTCGGCAGCGGTCGGCTCGGTTTTGAATTGAGCAACGACTTTGATTGCCATGTGTTTTTGCTCGACGGCGGCAGCGAAGCGGCGTTGATTGATTCCGGTGTGGGTCTCGACACGGAAAAAATTTTGGAAAATATTCGCGCCACGGATCTCGAAAAGAAAATTACAAAAATTATTTTGACGCACGCGCATTCCGACCACATGGGCGGCGCGGGCGAATTGCGCGCGGCGCTCGACGCGCAAGTGTGCGCGCCTGCCGAAGCGGCAAATTGGATTCGCAATGCGGACGAAACCGCTGTGAGTTTGGAATTGGCAAAACGCGCGGGCTATTATCCCAATGACTATCGGTTGAAACCCAGCGCGGTGGATGTGGAACTGCGCGATGGCGACACGATTCGCGTCGGCGATTTGCAAATGCGCGTGATTGAAACGCCGGGGCATTGTCGCGGGCATTGCAGTTATGTGGTCGAAAACGCGGAACGCAAATTATTGTTCGGCGGCGATTTGGTGTTTTTCAACGGCGCGGTGATTCTGCAAAACATTCCCGATTGCTCGATTCAAGACTATGCGGCGAGTGTGGAAAAATTGGACGGCGCAAACATCAACGCGCTTTTGAGCGGGCATTGGGTTTTGCCGTTACGCAACGGACAGAAACATATTGACATGGCGATTGAGGCGTTTCGCGGCTTGATGGTGCCAAAGAATCTTTTGTAGAGACCGGAGACTGGAGATTGCCCATTGAGTTTTCGCGTTGCCATCGGCGGGTTGATGCACGAGACGAATACGTTTGCGAAAACGCGCACGACGCCGGACGATTTTCGCGCGTATCAATTTGCGCGCGGGGATGAAATGTTGGCGCGCTATGCGAATGTGCGCAGCGAAATCGGCGGCATGATGGCGGGCGCGCGCGAAAATGATGTAACGCTCATCCCAACAATTTTTTCGTTTGCCGTCCCGTCCGGCATGGTCACGCGCGAAACGTATCAACAACTTGCCGCGTGGGTTTTGGATGATTTAGCGCGCATTGATTTCGATGGCGTGCTGCTCGCACTGCATGGCGCGATGGTCGCTGAAGGCGTTCCCGATGTCGAAGGTGATTTGTTGCGCCGCGTGCGCGCGTTGGTCGGAAACAAACCCATCGTCGCCACCTTTGACATGCACGCGAATTTGAGCGCGGCGATGCGGCAATACGCGGACGTGTTGATTGGCTATGACACCTATCCGCATGTGGACCCGTACGAACGCGGCATTGAAGCGGCAAACGTTATTGCCAAAATGCTGCGCGGCGAAATTCGTCCGACGATGGCATTGGAACAACTGCCGCTGCTGAGCGTACCGCAAGCGCAGTACACGGCATCCGGTCCGATGCGCGAAATCATGGCGCGCGTTGCCGAAATGGAAAAGGATACGCGCGTAATTGCCGCAAGCGTCGCGGTGGGTTTTCCATACGCGGATGTGGAATGTGCGGGCATGAGCGTTGTGGTGACGACGAACGGCGATACGGGTTTGGCGCGTGATTCTGCGCGCGCATTGCGCGAAATGATTTGGGCGCGGCGTGACGCGTTCGGGGTGCAAAACATGCGCGTAGAGGATGCCGTGTCGCGCGCCGTCGCGAGCGAGAATGCGCCCGTGATTTTGGTGGACGTTGCCGACAATATCGGCGGCGGCGCGCCGGGCGACGGAACCGTCTTGCTCAAGGCATTGCGCGACGCGCACGCGCGACACGCGGTCGTGACGATTGCGGACGCGGAAGCGGCGGCGCAGGCGATTGATGCGGGGATTGATAATTTTGTTTCGCTGTGCGTCGGCGGCAAAACGGATTTCTTTCACGGCGAACCCGTCGAACTGCGTGGGCGCGTGCGCTTGATTTCGACCGGCGAATACATGCACAAAGGTTCGTACATGACGGGCATGGTGATGCGAATGGGGCGCACCGTCGTTTTGAATTGCGACGGCGTGGATGTGGTTTTGATGGAACGCAAGACGATGCCGTTCGACGCGCAGCAATTGCGTTCGCTGGGCATCGAACCTGCTGATCAAAAAATCATTGTGGTAAAATCCGCGCTGGCGTGGCAAGCCGCGTACGGCGATATGGCGCGCGCGGTTTTTTATGTGGACACGCCGGGCATTTGCACCGCGAATTTGAAAACACTGCCGTACCACAATGTGCGGCGCCCGATATTTCCGTTGGACAATTTGTGGTAACGAATTTATTCGTTCGTCGCGCAATTTGCGGCACGAATAGATTTGTTCCTACGTGCTGCCTATGACACCCGCACAAATTCAAGAAAAACTTGCGCGCCTGCCGCGCGTACATTTGGCAAATCTGCCGACGCCGTTGGAACCGCTGCCCCGTTTGACCGCCGCGCTCGGCGGTCCGCATTTGTTTGTCAAACGCGATGATTTAACGGGTCTCGCATTCGGCGGCAACAAAACGCGCCAGTTGGAATTTGTAATGGCAGACGTTTTGCGCGAGAAACCCGACGTGTTGGTCACGGGCGCGAACATTCAATCGAATTGGTCGCGGCAGGCGACGGCAGCAGCGGTCAAGATGGGCATTCCGATTGTGTTGGTTTTGCGCAACACGGACATGCAGGAAATTCAAGGCAATGTGCTGCTCGATTTGTGGATGGGCGCGGAGGTGCATTTTGTCAATGAACCCGACATGACGCGCATGAAACAACACATTGACGATGTGGTGGCGGAATTGCGCGCGCAAGGCAAACGCGCCGTCAAACTCGATTCATGGTCGCCGCTGACGGCGGTGGCATACGTGAACATGATGGTCGAACTGTACGAACAGTGTCAGCAAATGTACATTCAACCGACGCGGTTGTGGCTCGCCGCCGCAGGTCCGACGCAAGCGGGCATTGAATTGGGTGCGCGCATGTTGGATTGGAAAATTCACATCACGGGCGTCGCGCCATTGCGTTGGACGGATGCGACGATGCAAGAACATACGGCGCGCATTGCAAATCAAGCAGCAGAATTGTTGCAAACCGATGTGCGTGTCAATGCCGTCGGCATTGATAATCGCGATGCCTATATCGGCGACGGTTATGCGATTCCCACGCGCGAAGGATTGGATGCCATGCGGCTCGCCGCGCGTACCGACGCTCTGCTGCTCGACCCCGTATATACGAGCAAAGCCATGGCGGGCTTGATAGATGCGACGCGCAAAGGGGAATTGACGCGCGACGATGTGGTGATTTTTGTGCACACGGGTGGACTGCCCGCGAATTTCGCGTATCGCGATGCGATACAAGCAATGAGTACCGAAAAAATCTAAGGGCAATGCCTTGTGCTTGCCCATTCCAATTGCGCGAGGAGCAACAATGACCCAAAAAATTCGCGTGGGCATTGCGGGCGCGGGATTCATCGGCGCGGTGCATGCGAACGCGTACCTGCATGTGCCGGACATTGAATTTGTCGGCGTCGCGGACCCGATAACCGAAAAAGCAGAACCCATCGCCAAAGCAACCAACAGCCGCGTGTTTCCTGATTACGACGCATTGTTGCGCGAAGGGATTGATGTCTTGAATGTGTGCTTGCCGCCTGCGTTACATTTGCCTGCCGCGCTTGCCGCCGCGAATGCGGAAACCCATGTGTTGATGGAAAAACCGTTGACGCGAACATTGCAAGAAGCGGACGAAATGATTGCGGCGTGTGACAAGGCAGGCGTGAATTTGATGACGGGCTTTACGCATCATTTTTATCCGGAGATGCTCGAAGCGAAACGATTGGTGCAGAGCGGCGCGATTGGCAAACCGCTCATCGCTCTTGACAACATGAGCATCACGTACAGTTTTGTGCTGCCGTGGTATCGCGACAAAGAGATTGCGGGGGGGGGTGTTTTCATGTGCAACGCGGTGCACGGCTTTGACCGCGCGGCGTGGGTCATCGGACAGCGCGTGGCGAGCGTGTGCGCGATTGTGGAACCGACGACGGGAACGCGCGCGGAAGATTACGGCGCGGCGCTTGCAAAATTCGACGGCGGCGCGCAAGGTAATTTTTTTCAGCATTGGGGACCATACCGCACCCTGCAATGCGAATTGCAAATTTTTGGCGATGAAGGCATGGTGCATGTGCGCTCGTGGGATTCCGTCGAATTGATGATTGGCGAAAAACGCACCGTCACGCATTTTTACAAACCCGATTCAGGACTTGCGGAGCGTTCGATGATGGGCATGATTGCGGAACTGACCGAGATGGTGAATGCCGTGCGTGAAAAACGCGCGCCGAGTGTGACGGGTGTTGACGGGCGCACCGCGCTCGCGGATGTGCTGGCGGTGTACGAATCGGCGGCGAGTGGTGAATGGATCAAAATCAAGTGAAGGGTGGACGGTAATCGGCGAACAGTAATCAGTAATCGGTGAACCGTTACTGATAACCGATTACCGATTACTTGCCAAAACAAAAGGACAAACAAATGCTTACT
>CAZXYP010000256.1:0-1409 GCA_964644955.1 uncultured Anaerolineales bacterium
AGCATCGTCAAACAATTCTTGAGCGGCGGGTACCGGGTCACTCGGGCTCTTGGGGAAGGGATAGCGATGCACGGCGACGACGCTGACCAAATCGCCGTTCGCGCGCAAAAATTCGCGCAGCCAATTTTTACCCTGTGGGTCTTTCGGGTCGGTGTTTTCGTTGCCCGTGAATTGACTCGTGTCCGGTCCGACGAGTTGAATCTGCGGGTCCGCTTGTTTCATGGCGTCGGCGAACGCGCGCCACTGCCGATTGTAAAATTCCGTATTCCAACGCGTATCCGCGTTCGCGCCGCGCGCGTACAAATCGGGTTCGTTGCCGATGCTCCAATAGCGCACGTTGTAATTCTTGTCGCGCGCCAATTTGACGAGCGCGGCAGCTTGTTCGGGCGAACCGCCCAACAAGCGCACACTAATTAACGGCTCGATGTTCATGCGCCGCGCGAGCGCGATGAATTGGTCAATCTCGTATTCTTCCAAATCGCGCTGGTCGCCCCACGCGCCGCCGGGGAAACGAAAAAAGGTCAAGCCCGATTGCTCGAACTGCGGTTTGACTTCGGGCAAGATGTACATGTACGGACCGTAATTGGTGCCGAGAACGTACGGACTCGCGTTGCCGAGCGCTTGCGCGGCGTCCACATATAACGTGTCGGGGGCGCGCGTCGGCGCGGGCAAGGTTGGCGCCGGGGCCGGCGGCGGCGGATTCGACACACACGCGGTCAATCCCAAAAGCATTGCAAGCATCAAGCCGCGCATGACAGGGCAGCGGATTCAAAAAATTGGCGGTTTGCGCCGCCAATTTTCCGGACCCGTTTTATTTATCCACCCCCGTGACCACGACGCCTTGCATGAATTGACGCTGGGCGAGGAAAAAGATAATGACCGGTAAGCCCAGCGCCATCATCGCCGCCGCCATCAACTGCCCCGGCTGAGAACCAAAGGCATTGTTGAATTGTGTCAGCCCGACCGAAATGGTATAGAGCTCTTCGTTGCCGGAGAGATACACCAACGGCGCAAAGAAATCGTTCCACGCAAAGAAAAAGTGAAACATGCCGACAGCGGTCAGCGCGGGCCACGACTGCGGCACAATGACAAAAAGCAAGGTCTGCAACGGATTTGCGCCATCAATCCACGCGGCTTCGTCCAATTCTTTGGGAATGGACATGAAATATTGGCGCAGCAAAAAGACGTTATAGGCGTTGCCAAAAAAATGCGGAATGATAAGGGGCCACCACGTGCCGCCCCAACCGATGCTGCGGAAAAATACATACTGCGGAATGAGCGTGACCTGTCCGGGCAAAATGATGGTCGCAATCAAAATGAGGAACAATACATTCTTGAACGGAAAACGAAACCGCGCGAACCCGTACGCAACGGCAGTGGAAGCCATCAAAGTGCCGATAGTTCCGAGA
>CAZXYP010000256.1:1419-8202 GCA_964644955.1 uncultured Anaerolineales bacterium
AATGGGACCTGAACGAGAAGATCACGGAGCAGATTGAGAAACAAGCGCGGAAAGTTGATTTGCTGCGCCGCTTTGCCAAAATTGTCGAAATAGAATTCGATGTGATAAATGGGGGTGAGCGTGCGCCAGCGCCCCTTCCAATTGATTAGCCCCGCGTCAGGATTTTGCGGGTCCACGAAATTACTTTCCTCGCGAAACGGTTCGACGAGCGCCCATTCCTTGATGCCGTTTTCGGTAGGCACACGATAAAGGGTATAGTCCTTGCCTTGATAATGAAAGGTCGTCGGACGTGACGGCAAAAACGGTGCATTGGGGTCTTGAATTTGCTGCAAGTCTTTGGTTGCAGTCAAACCCATATAGCCCAGCGGCGCAAGGAAGGTGGTCAATACGAGCAGTCCCACAAGCGTGATGACGGCATAGGAGGTGAACCTACGCCAGCGCTTGCGCGCGACATAATTTGCGCGGGGATTGGTCGTCGCGGTCACTCGAGTCGTAGCCGACATGATTATTCTCCCGTCGCGTAATAGACCCAGCGCGAGGAAGTGCGAAAGAGCGCTATGGTCAGGAACAAGACAATGACAAACAAGAACCAGGCGAGCGCCGAGCCGTACCCCATATCCAAAAAGGCAAAGGCAGTTTTGTACAGGTACAGGTTGTAAAACATCGTCGCCCCATTCGGGTCACCGCGCCCATTGCTGATAATGAACGCCTGCGTGAAATATTGAAACGTGCCAATCAGCGCAAGCACGAGATTGTAAAAAATAATGGGGGAAATCATCGGCAGTGTAATGTGGCGGAACATCACCAACGCACCGGCGCCTTCGACGCGCGCCGCTTCGTACAGCTCCGTCGGCACATTTTGCATCCCCGCCAACATAATCAGCATCGTATTGCCAACCGTCCAAAAACCCATCAACGCCAACGCCGGCAGCACCCAATTTTCATCTTGAAACCAACGTGGTCCCTCAATCCCAAAGACCTCGAGCGCGCGATTAATCCAACCCGATTCACTGTTCAACACGCCGCCGAAAATGACCGTCACCGCCACAATCGGAATCATCATCGGCATATAAAACAGGGTGCGAAATATGTTTTTGCCCAACAGATATTTCGAGTTAACCAGGACCGCCAAGCCCATGGGCAGCAAAATCGCCAGCGGAATGGCAAACACGGCAAAGCGCACGGTAATCCACAAGGAGGACCAAACTTGCGGGTCAGTAAGCACACGCGCATAATTGTCCAAGCCGACAAAGCGAAACTGATTCATCTCCAAAAGGTTAAATTGGCTCACGGAGAAAACCATCGCCGCAATCATCGGAAGAATGGTAAAGAGCAAAAAACCAATGAGCCACGGACTGATAAAGGCAAGCCCAATCCACATTTCGCGGCGTTCGAGGCGCGACATGTGTCCGAACTTGGTGCTCTTTTCCATTTGGACGTTGAACATGGACATGGCAAAATCCTTTCGAACCGATGCGTTAGAGTGGCAAGTCTCGCGCTGGAGGCGACTCACGCTTTCGTGCGATGCAACACGAGAGCGTTACAGAGACTTGCCACCGGAGGAGAAGCGCGACGCCGCCCAAAAATGAGAGCGCGGCGTCCGGCGCTGTAGCCGCTGACAGATTGGCGCACGGCTCCGGCGCGCCAATCTGCCATTCCTTGCAGGTGGGTCTAGTTGCTCGCCCCCGCCTGTTCTGAGTAAATCTTGTTCAATTCGTCAATGAATTCCTGAATGCGCTTTTCTACATCGAGTTTGCCGTTGCTGCGGAAATCACTGCCGAGTTTGTTGAACGCATCGTTCGCTTTCGAATTGTTGGGCAAACCGAGTTCATGATTCGGCGCATCCAGAAACGGAATCATGTCGAGAAACACTTGCCAATTCGCTTTGTTCGGGGCAAAGTTCTCGTCGAGTTTCTTGAAGAAATCGGCTTGCTGTGAGGTGCGCGCGGGCAGACCACCGTAGATGGTGTACAGGTCCGCGGAACCTTCGCCCAACATGTACTTGTACACTTCGAATGCTTCCTTGGGGTGCTTGGTGCCCTTCATGATGGCGAACGTATCCCCGTGCATTTTCGAAGTCACTTTGCCGTTATACGAAGGCACCACCGCGACGTCCCAATTCGGCACATTCTTTTTATCAATGCAGCACGTGTACCACAAATGGGTTTCTGCCATACCGACTTTGCCCGAGCTAAAGGCGTTGCCTTTGAGCAAATCACTGTCAATGGCGGCTTGGTTGGGCATGAACGGTTGTTTACCCCAAATCGCGTCATAATACCATTTGAACGCTTCAGTCCAGCATTCGGGAATATCGGCTTTGCCGTCTTTGACCGGATAGTGCGCGCAGAAATACGTACCGAACGCGCGGGGGTCATCATTCCACTGCATGTTGTAACCCCACTGCACGATGTTGTTGCGGTCAAAGTTGGGACTGGTCGCGTCATTGCCGGCTTTGTCCACCGTCAATTTGCGCGCGACTTTGGCAATCGTATCAAAATTCCATTCTTCTTCCGTGCCATCTGGCCATTTGTATTTCTCGCCCAATTTTTGCGGCGGCAGGTTCAGTCCGGCTTCTTTGAAAATATCCTTGTTGACATACACTGCCGACGGGAAAATCGCAAACGGCAAACCTTCCAAATCGCCGCCTTCGCCCTTGTAGAATTCCAAAAAGGCGGGATCCACGCCGGTCATGTCATAGTTGGTTTCTTTGACGAGCGGCGCGAGGTCGAGGAATTGTCCGGGGAACGCGGCGCGTCCGGCAGTGCCGACAGGACCAACAATGTCGGGGGCATTATCCGCCGCAAGCTGCGCGGTCAGATTGTCGCGCGCGTATTTGTTATCCACAATGACCGGAATCAGTTGAATGCGGTCCTGGGATTTGTTGAATTTTTCGACCCATGCTTTTTCCAACGGAATTTGCGCGGGCTGCGCACCGGCGCCGAGACCAATGTACCAATAGATTTGGACTTTGTCGGGTGCGGGCGTCGCTTGCGGCGCTTCAACCTGAACCGTTTCCTTGACCGTCACGGTTTCTTTGATGGTGCTCACAACCGTCTGTTGCACGGGTACGACAACCGTTTCTTTGATCACTTGCGGGGCTGCCGGAGTCGCGGGCGTGCCGCAGGCTGCAAACAGAACCGTCAAGGTTGCAATGACGCCGATAAGCGCCAACAACTTTTTATTCATTTTTCTTCTCCTCTTTCACGGATAGGTGTTTTCTTTGGGAAACGCTGTGGCGGGGGTCAACCCTCAATGACCATACACCTCCTTGTGCAACAATTGGCTGCGGATAATTTTCAACCGGGGAATCAAAGGTCGCGCAAGTGCGTCACGTCGAGCCACACGATTCGCGAATCACCAATTCCGTCGGCAAAATCAAATGGCGCGGCGCTTTTTCTTTATCGGAAAGCAAATCAATCAATGTTTCGGCAGCAACAAAACCCGCGCGCTGAATGGGCTGACGAACTGTCGTCAGCGGCGGGTCCGTCCGCGCCGCGACCGGCAAATCGTCAAAACCAATCAACGCAATTTCGTCCGGCACTTTTTTACCCGCATCACGCAAGGCACGCAGCGCGCCGACCGCCATGGCATCGCTCGCCACAAATACGGCATTCGGATTTTGTTTCAAGAGCCGCTGCATTGCCTCATAGCCGCCGCTTTCGGTAAAATCACCTTCGACGATGAGGGAAGCATCCGGGACCAAACCGCGCGCCTTGAGCGCATCTTTATACCCATCCAGACGGTCCACACCCGCAATCATATTGTGCGGACCGGTGATGGTCGCCACGCGTTCATAGCCGAGCCGCAACAAATAAAGCACGGCATCACGCGCAGCCATCCGATTGTCCACATCCACATACGTAATGTCCGAATGCACCGGATGTCGTCCGACCAATACAAAAGGAATCCGACGCGCGCGCAGAGCTTCCACCACCGGATCGTTATTCAGCGCCGAAGCGACAATGACGCCATCAATCAAACCCGACGACACAATCTGCTGAATCATGCGCCGTTCATATTCCGGTTCAGCCAGCCACAACATGGTGGAATAATCGAATTGATTGCAAGCGGTGGAAATGCCTTGAATGAGTTGAGGAAAATATGGGTCGGCAAAAAGGGTTGCGACCCCCATGGGGATGACCAAACCGAGAATACGGGTCTTGCCTGCTGCCAGACCGCGCGCGGCTGCATTGGGATGAAAATTCATCTTTTGCATCACGCTGCGCACCCGCTGACGGGTTTCGGCATTTACGTTCGGGTCATTGTTAATGACGCGCGAGACGGTGGAGCGCGAAACTCCGGCGTGTTTGGCGATTTCGATAATGGTGATTCGTTCTGTCAGCATGGCAGGATTTGGGAACGCTCCCAATACAATCGAAAAAAAAACACCCGAAAACACTCGGCTTACACGGAACTCGAATCGAATACACTCAAAAAAACCAAAGATTGAATCAAAATCATCGAAAACGTTGGATCCGAACACGCCGACCCGATTGATTTGGGAAAATTTGTCTGCAAATTGGGAACGCTCCCATTATAAAGCGCGATGATTCAAATGTCAATACTTTTTTTCATGAATTTTCTCGAGCCACGCGGCACCTCGATCCGATTGAAATTCTCAACTTGGCGAGCAAATCATTATGTCAAAGCCCAATTGAAGAATCATTTAGATTTCATTAGGTGTCGAACTCCAACTCTTTTTTTGGCTTGACATATAGGCATTTTTCACTCTATAATAGGGGTATATTATTAGATATGTGGGAATGAGACGCATTACCCACTAGATATGCCAAGGAGGCAATTCGCATGTCCATGACAAAAAGTGAAATCTCTCGCCATCTTGCCGACAAGGTCGGCATCACGAAAAAACAGAGTGATGCTTATCTTGAAGCGCTGGCGGAGCTCGCGTATCAAGAAGCCAAGAACACATTTGTGATCCCCGGCATCGGCAAACTCTCACTCAAAGAAAGCGCCGCGCGTGAAGCCACCATGCCTTTCGGTCCACGCAAGGGCGAAAAGTATATGGTTCCCGCGAAAAAGAAAGTCAAATTCACGGTTGCCAAAGCAGCCAAAGACGCGATCACCGGCAGCGGCGGCGGCGGCAATGCCGGCAACGGCGGCGGCAGTGCCGACAGCGGCGAGATGGGCTAAATCATTAATTGAAGAGCGCACGGATACATACCGTGCGCTTTTCTTTTTGGAGCAGGGATGCTATTGAATCAAGACCGCGCACGAATGGCGAAAGCGCCCAACATCTGGCTTGCTACCGTGCGCCGGAATCACACGCCGCATCTCGTCCCGATTTGGTTTGTCTGGGTTGACGACAAAGTGTATGTCTGCACGGGACGTCATTCGGTCAAGGCGCGCAATATTGCCGCGAATGCGCGCGTCGTTTTTGCATTGGAAGATGGCAATGACCCGGTCGTGGTAGAAGCCGATGCGAAAATCCTCGACACCGCGCCGGAGGCAGTTGTCGCGGCGTTTGAAACAAAATATCAATGGCGCATTCACGACGATTCGAGTTATGATACCGTAATCGAAATTACGCCGCGTCGTGTGGTCATGTAAGCGCCGCCCCTTGCCGCAGGACCGCGATTTCAAATATGCGCAAACGCTTTTTTTTTCGCTTTGATTTGTGTGTGCTATAATTTCCGCCGCTCCAAATCCATTCGCACGAGGAAGTCATGAATTTTACTCCGGACCCTGTAGCATTTGTCATCCCCTTGCCCTTTGGTCTCTTCGGGCAAACGAGTCTTCCGATTTATTGGTACGGCATTATCATTGTCGCGGGCACCATCGCCGGCGCATTTCTGGCGGCTTCGGAAGCCAAACGCAAAGGCATTGATCCCGACCATGTTTGGAACGGGTTGCTCTTTGCCCTGCTCTTTGGCGTCTTGGGCGCGCGGCTGTATCACGTCCTTTCGGATGTGGCAGTCGGTGACCCGAACGGTTATTTTGCGAATGATTTCGGCACCAACCTCATTAACGTTCTGAATCCGCGCAGCGGCGGCTTGGGCATTTTTGGTGCCGTCGTGGGCGGGATTTTTGGTATCTGGGTTTATACGCGATTCGCCAAAGTCAAATTTTGGGGCCTCGTAGATATCGCAATTCCCGGGCTGGCATTGGCGCAAGCCATCGGGCGTTGGGGTAATTTCATGAATCAGGAATTGTACGGGTATCCGACAGACTTGCCGTGGGGCATTCCCATTACGGCGGCGCATCGCTTGCCACAGTTTGCCTCCCTACCGGACACTGCGCGTTTTCATCCGACGTTTTTGTACGAATCCATCGGAATGTTTATCGTGACGGGACTGTTGCTGTATATTGCGCGTCGGTGGGACAAAACCTTGAAACCCGGCGACATGCTTTTGCTGTACGGGATTTTTTATCCGCTCGTACGCTTTTTTACCGAAATGCAGCGTCCGGATGCGTGGCTGCTTGCCAACACGGGCGTTCCCACCGCGCAAGTGATTTCGGTCGTCACGTTCGTCATTTGTGCCATCTGGTTCTTGTATCGGCACACCGGTCCGCAAAGCGCGCCGCGCGGCTCGGGCACTCGCGGCAACGTGCCGCCGCGCAAATCCGGCACGACGAGCGCATAACCTCTGCCAAGTTCAAAATTCCAACGAAAAAAAATCGCCGCATTCATTGCGGCGATTTTTTTTCATGAGGTCTTGCCAAGTATTTCGACTGGCACACCGGCGTTTTGCTTAAAGGCATTGGCATCCTCCCACGTTCCAACAATCGTGTCCCAATGCATTGGAATCGCCAACGCGGGCTTGA
>CAZXYP010000257.1:0-6903 GCA_964644955.1 uncultured Anaerolineales bacterium
AAGTGACGAATTTTCGATTTCAGATTTTCGATTTATGATTTTACAGAGGCACACCACGCAGAAAAGGGACGATAGGTGAGGTGACGCCCCTTTTTATATCGGTCGTGATAGTGAATTACAACGGCGCGCGGTTTTTGCAAGGATGTTTGTCGTCGCTTTCCGCGCAAACGTATTCGCCGTACGAAATTATTTTGGTGGACAATGCTTCGTCCGATGACTCGTGCGCGTTCGTGGAAAAAAATTTTCCGAACGTCAAATTGATACGCAGTGAAACAAATGTCGGGTTTGCGGCGGGTAACAATTTGGGTTTGCAAAACGCGCGCGACGAATTGTCAGATATTCACAAAGGGCATGAACATCTGATTGCGACATTGAATACGGACACGCGTGTCGAACCGGATTATTTGGAAAAATTGTCCGCACCGCTGCATGACGCGCGTGTGGGCGCGTGCGCGCCGCTGATGCTCGAAATGGAACGTCCCGCGATTGTGGACGCGGCGGGGATTCGGGTGGACTTTTTCGGTTTTGCGTGGAACATTGGCGCGGGGGATTCGGCGAACAAATTTGCGACGATGGGCGAGGTGTATGGCGCGTGCGCGGGGGCGGCGCTGTACCGGCGGGCGATGCTCGACCAAGTCGGTTTTTTTGATGACGCGTATTTTGGTTTTTACGAAGACGCGGATTTGGCGTGGCGCGCGCATCACGCGGGATGGATAACAATGTTTGTGCCGCAAGCACGCGTTTTTCACATGCACAGCGCAAGTTTTGGTAAATCAAGCTCGCGCAAAACGTATCTGCTCGCGCGCAATCGCTGGTGGACGATTTTCAAAAATTATCCGACGCCGCAGTTTTATTTTGCCCTGCCGATTCTGTTTATGCTCGATGCTGTTTCGCTTGTCCAAGCGGCGCGGCGCGGCTTTTTTCAAGAAGCATGGCGCGGGCGAGTGGACGCGTGGCGCGGACGAAAAAAAATGTGGGCGCGACGACAAACGTCAAACGTCAGTCCCTAATCTCTGGTCTCCAATCTCGACTCTCTACTTTCCCGAGGCACTCATGCAAATTCCATTTTCCGGCGGCGCAACTCTTACGCAGTCCTTTGCCGCGAATCCGCAGGATTATGCGTCATTCGGCTTGAAGGGACACGAAGGGCTCGATTTCATTCCCAAGGGCGACGACAAAAAAGTGTACGCCGTCGAAAGCGGCATTGTTACGCAAGACGTGGACGACCCGGTGCAAGGCAAAGCGTACGGCATTAATGTTGTGATTTATGTGCCGGTGAATCGGCGCTTGTGGACGTACGCGCATCTTGCCGAAAATTTTGTAAAAAAGGGCGACAAGGTTTTGCGCGGGCAGCCCATTGGTTTGATGGGCGATACGGGCAACACGCGCGGCGCGCATTTGCATCTCGGTTTGCGCATTACCGACCCGAACGGCAACCCCATCAATCTTTCGAACGGGTTCAAAGGATTTGTGGACCCCGCGGTGGTCGTCAAACAATTGAGCGGTTTGGAGCAAGCGGTGTTGGACCGCGCGAATGCGGCGCAGCCGTGGATGCCGGTGAACAATACGGCGGCGTTGTGGAAATTCGCGCAAGCGAACGGTTTGCAAGACCAACAGACGGATGAGATTCCTTTCACCTACAACGGCGAACAGTACATTACGCAGGTTTTCAACAAAGGGATTGTATATGTAAAGGTTGGCGATTGGGGCAATATCAAATTCATCCCCAAGTAATCGTAATCCGCAATCGGTAATCCGTTGTCCGTAATCCGTCACGGATAACCGTTTTCGGATTTTGTCAGAGGCACAGGCGATGCGCTGCTGGGTTGGCGGTGAAGAAGCGGAAGGGGTGTGCCGTTTTTGTGGGCGGGCGGTCTGTAAAAAACATGCGCGGACGCGCCCGTTTTTGTTCGAGACGTGGGAGGATGACAAACATTTGCGCGCGCTGGCGGTGCAAGACGCCTTGTGGTGCGGCGTTTGTCAGGTGCGGGATACGCCGTTGGAGGTAGATTTTTTACGCACGAACAATTCCTAACAAAATTCACAACGAAAGGAGGTGAAATAAATGTCGCAAAAAACAGTATCCGAAATTATCGGGCGCGCGGCAGCCGAACCGGAATTTATGAACCTGCTGTTTAATGACCCGGGCAAGGCGCTGGCGGGATATGAACTGGACGACGCCGAAAAGGCAATGCTGTACGGATTGACGCCGGAAAATTTTAACGCAATGTCGGGGCAATTGGACCAACGCGTTTCGAAATTGCATTCGGGTGACGGCGAGGTGTGGGGTATCAACAGTTGAGTTTTTGTGTCGGGCGCTTGCACCCGATTCTGGAAATGGGCAGCCATACAGAATCGGGTGTTGTGTTTGGATTTCGCCAATGAATCGTTCGGAGAAAATGAAATGCGTTTTGCCTGTGTGAATGATTCGGTGCCGCCGCAAACCACCGCCTCTCTGGAAGCGGCATGTCGCGCGCGGGAGATTGAATTTTTGGATATTGACGCGCGTTCGTTTGATTACGCGCCCGAACGCCAATTGCGCGCGGGCGATTTGATGTATCGAACCGCGGCTTCCCATGTGGCAGTGCGCGTGGAACAATTTTTGTGGAATGACGGCGTCATTACCTTTCATACGCGGCACGATGGTGTATTCTTTACGGCGCACACGCCGCCGCTGCGCTTTGAACGCGCAGGGCTGCCCATTCCGCGCACCGTAGCTTGTTCGACCACCAGTCGCAAACGCATTGCGCAATATGTGGAACGCGTCGGCGGTTTCCCCGTGATTGTAAAAATGTTGGGCTATTCGAACGGCATCGGGGTTATGCGCGTAGATTCGATGCCCGCGCTGCTTTCGCTGTTGGACTATGAGTTGCGGCAAGGCGCGAATCCGCTGCTGATTCAATATATTCCAGACGCCGCGAATTGGCGGTTGATTGTTTTGGGCGAGCGTGTGATTGCGTGGTACTGCAAATCGCCGCTTGCGAATGATTTTCGCGCGCAGGTGACGGGGCGGCAAATTGAATTTACGCCGGTGCCAAGCGCGGCGATGCAAGCGGTCGCGGCGCGCGCAACGCAAGCATTGAATTTGGAATTTGCGGGCATAGATCTTTTGGAACAGCCGGACGGAAAATTTTTTTTGCTGGAAGCGAATTTCCCCTGTTACTTTATGCACGCGCAAGAATTTGGCGGTGTGGATGTCGCTGGTTTGATGCTTGACCATCTCGCCGCCAAAGCCGCGCGGCATCAATAAATGCCAATTCCTCGAAATGTCCGGCACACACCCATCGTCTCTGCTTTGGGATGAAACCACAACGGCGCTGCAAACACAAGCCGATTGCCCTGACGCCGGCGTATGGAAGCGTCTGCATTACGCGCTCGCCCCGATTCACGCGCGCCCGCGCGTGGTCTCCACCCTTGAAGCGTCGCATCACCTGACGACGCGCGCCAAGCCGTATGTGGTCTTGCGGAATACGGCGGCGAACACATACCTCAAATTGGAACCGCGCGAATACGAACTCGTGGGTTTGATGGACGGCACGCGCTCCGTGCAGCAGTTGGTGGTGGAATATTTTACGCGCACCGGCGTGCTGGCAGTGCCGCGTATCACGGCGCTCATTCAACTTTTAGCCGCGCGGCAATTTCTCGCGGAACCGGCGCGCGATGTCTATGCGGAACTGCGCCAAAAATTGCGCGGGCGCAGCGCAAGCGAGTGGGCGACGCGTCTGGCGCGCGGGTTTGTGTTTTCTGATTTTGCCTTCTCGAACGTTGACGCATTTCTTGCGCGACTGTATCACGCCGTCGGCTGGCTCTTTTTTACGCGCCCCGCGATTTGGGTTGGAGTAACGCTGGCGGTGGCGGGACCGCTCTTGTTTATTCTGGAATTTACGCGCGGGCGTTATCCGCTGCTGCAAGCCGGGGGTTCGTATCTCGCCGCGTTTGGATTGTTTTTTGTTTTGCAGTTTATTACGCTCGTCATCCACGAACTTGGACATGCGATGGCGGTCAAGCACGCGGGGCGCACCGTCGCGCGCGGGGGCTTGATGTTGTATTACGGTTTTCCGGCGGGATTTGTGGATACGACGGATATTTGGATGGCGCCGCGCCGCGCCCGATTGATTACTTCCTTTGCAGGTCCTTATACCGGTTTGGTGTTGGGCGGTTTGTGTGCGGTGGGCGCGTTTTTTTTGCCGCCCAGCGCGCTCGGCGCGTTTTGCTTTGCGTGGGGTTTTCTCCTGCTCATCAATTCGCTGTTCAATTTCAATCCCTTGCTCGAACTCGACGGTTATTATTTATTGATGGATTGGTTGGAGAAACCGTTGCTGCGCGCGCGGGCGTTGAGTTTTGTGCGCGGCGAAATGTGGAAAAAAATTCGACAGCGCGCCAAATTTTCAAGTGAAGAAATCTTTTTTGCGCTCTTTGGCATTGCCTCACTGGGCTATTCGATGTTTGCGCTTTTGCTCGCGGCGCAATTTTGGCAGCTGCGTCTCGTCAGTATGGCGGGGGAAGCCTTTGCAAGCACAAACCTGCTCGCGCAAAGCGCGATGCTGCTGATTGGCACGCTGCTCACGATTCCGCTCGCGCTCGCGCTGTACGCGTGGGGACGCGAACTCGTTGAACAAATGATGACGCGGCTGTCTACCTTGAATACGCGCAAAGACAAATTGGTGCATCGCGAAGCCATCGAAGCGCTGCGCGCGATTCCGTTGTGGCAAGATTTGCCCGAGGCGCGCCGCGTAGAAATCGCGCGGGCGATGCGCGCGCAAAATGTTTCGGCAGGCACGGCGGTGGTGCGGCAAGGCGAACGCGGCGATACGTTTTATGTGATTGCGCGCGGCGCGTTTGAGGTAACGATAGATGACGTGTTTGTGGAACGGCTTGCGGCGGGAGATTATTTTGGAGAAATTGCGCTGCTCACGCACGCGCCGCGCAACGCGTCCGTGATTGCGTTAGAGCCAAGCCGCGTGCTTGCATTGGATGCGAAAACGTTCAACGCGTTGTTGGCGCGCGACCTTCAAACCATGCGCCAATTGGAATCGGCGATGATGTATCGCGCAGAAATTGCCGCGCTGCCATTGTTCCAGGAATTGACGCCGAGCGAATTGGATTTGGTTCTGACAAAATTGCAGGCGCAGGCGGTGGACGCGGGCGCAATGATTATTCGGCAGGGCGAGCCGGGAGAACACTTTTATATAATCCGTCGGGGGCGCGTCGAAATTACAAAGGATGGGCGTTTCATCGCCTCACACGGCGCGGGCGAAACGTTCGGTGAAATCGCACTTTTGTACCACATCCCGCGCACCGCGTCCGTGCGCGCCACCGAACCGACCGAACTTTTGACCTTGACCGCCAACGATTTTCTTGATTTGCTTGTACGCTATTTGGGACGCGAACGCGCGCTCCAAAATCTTTCCACAAAGCATTTGCGCGCCTACGGCTCGCCCGCTTCGTCACTTGGCGAATAAATTTGCTCATGTTATAACATTCACACCGTCGCGTTCTCTCTCATTTTTACGCCCGACGCACAAGGAGTTTCATGCAAGGTCTTGAACAAATCGAAGAAAAGATTCGACAAGCATTTGTGGCAAAAAATGCCGCGCGCGACGCGGCGCTCGCCAAATCGCGGGAAGTGATTCGGCATTGTTCGCTTTCGATTCGCGCATCGCATCGCGCGGAATATGAAAATGCCGCGCAGATTTTGGAAACCGCGCGCAGCGTCGCCGACGCGATGAAAGCGGATGTCGCGCCGTATCCCGATTTGCACTATACGGGCTATGTGCAGGACGCGTTGAAAGAAGTCGCGGAGGCGCACATTGTCCACGCCTTGTTGACGAATCAACCGATTCCCGATCCCGACGCGTTGGGCGTGGATTATGCCGCGTATTTGAACGGACTCGGCGAAGCGGCAACCGAAATGCGTCGCTACATTTTGGACATTATTCGGCACGAGCAATTGGAGCGCAGTGAAGCGATGCTGCAAGCAATGGACGATATTTATTCGATGCTCGTGACGATGGATTTTCCCGACGCGCTGACGGGCGGCTTAAGGCGGCAAACCGACATTGTGCGCGGGGTGTTGGAAAAAACGCGCGGCGATTTGACGGTGGCGTGGCGGCAGGAGAAGCTGGAGGGAAGGTTGAGAGAGTTTGAAAAGAGCGTGAAGGGGTGAACGGTGACAGGGTGATGGGGTGAACGGGTGAACGGGTGAACGGGTGACGGGGTGACGTAGAGACGTTTCGGTGAAACGTCTAAAGGGAGAGTCCAATGTCAACATCAACCAATCAATTCGGGCACGATGATGTGATTCGCGCGAGTGAAGTCGGAGAATATGTGCATTGCAATCGCGCGTGGTGGTTGGGACATGTGCAAGGTGTCGAGAATGCCAACCGCGCGGTGATGGAGGCAGGCACTGCACAGCATCAAGCACACGGACAGCGCGTGTGGCGCGCGACAATGATGCAGTATGGGGCGGCGGTGTTGTTTGTGGTTGCATTCGTTGCGTTGGCGTTTCTTGTGTTGCGGATGCTGAATCTATTCTGATTCATACAAGCGCCGCGCATTTCCCCTCAAAATCATCTCTCCAAAAGTTTCCGCGACGGTTGCGGTAATCAAGTCCTCGCGCACAAACTGTTCCAAAACGTCGCCCAGCGCGCGGCGTCCCAACACCGCGCCGAGATAATACAATTCCGGTATGTGGAACGCGTCCGAGCTGTATAAAATTTTCGACGCGGGCGCAAGTCCCAAGAGTTCGCGCAAAATGGTGCGCGCCTCGCTTGTGACAAAGGGAATCGCTAAACCGAAATCCGCGTACACGTTCGGATAGACGGACGCGAGATAGCCGAGCGAACGCGTGTATGGATAACCCGCGTGCAGCAAAATAATTTTCGCGCCGCGATATTTTTCCGC
>CAZXYP010000257.1:6913-8193 GCA_964644955.1 uncultured Anaerolineales bacterium
AAAGCCCGTGTGAAACTGAATCGGAAATTCTTGCTGCGCGGCGATTTCGACGGCGCGCGAAATCATGTAGTCGAGAAACGGTTTGGAATCCACGCGCAATGTTCCGTCGCGCGTCGCGCGCTCCTTGAGCGCGGGGAACGCGGCGCGCGCGTCGTCGCGTGTGGCGGGACTCAAATTCAAACCCACGCGATACGCGAGAATGGATTTTAACGCCGCATATTTTTGCGCGCGTAGATTCTGCAATTCATTCACGAACGCGTCGTGCAATTGGTCGAACGTCGCGACTTGCAAGACGAGTTGTTCGATGAGTGGTTCAACCCGCAAGATTTTTTCTACGCGAATTCCTGCAAGGTTTTGCAATTCCTCATGCGCGAACGTGTGCGTGGTCGAATAGCCGTAATCCACGAGCCACGCTTCGATATTCGCCGCGCGATTGATATGCTGCACGCGCGTTTTCAAATCGAGCGCGTTGCATTTTTCCAACACCGCGTTTTCGTCAGCGTCGCATTCGTACAATGCGCCCAACTCGCGCAGCGCCCATTGATAAAAAATGGTGTGCGGCACATGTTCGCGCGGAATTTCCGAAAAATATGATTCCGTGAAACACGCGCGCCATTCCAAAACGCTCTGCGGTTGATTTCGCAAAAGCGAATGACAGTGATTGTCAATGAGAGGAATAGAGGAGAGGTCGAGCATCCCGTCTCCAATCTCCAGTCTCCAATCTCCGGTCTCCAATCCCCAATCTCAAAACTTGAACCGATACTGCGTCAACTCGTAGCCGTCGCCTTTGCCTTCAAAGTGTTCCGCTTCCGCGCGTTTGACGACGAGATATTCTTTTGCAAGCGGCGCGCCGAGCGCATCACACAACACGCTGTCTTGTTCCAACGCGTCGAGCGCGGCGGAAAGCGTGGTGGGAAAACGTTGAATGTGGCGCGCCGCGCGTTCGTTATCACTCCAATTTGCAGGGTCCACTTCAATGGACGCGCCGGGGTGAATTTTATTCTCGATGCCGTCGAGTCCTGCGGCAATGAGCGCGCCGAGCGCGAGATACGGGTTGTTGCCCGGGTCGCTCGCTTTCAATTCCAAATTCGTTGTTTCGATTTCGTGTCCCCAATACCGCGTCGGCACGCGCACGGCGGCTTCGCGATTTTCCAAACCCCACACTGCAAACGCGGAACTCCAAAAATGCGGCTGCAAGCGGCGGAACGAGTTGACCGTCGGCGCGGTGATGGCAAGCAGCGCGGGCAAATGTTTCAACACGCCGCCGATGAAATGATACG
>CAZXYP010000258.1:0-8173 GCA_964644955.1 uncultured Anaerolineales bacterium
AGGAAAAACCAAAACGTAAAAAAATCAAGGTCGAACGCGGCAAAACCATTTCTCGCCCGGACCCGCAGTGGAAACGCGGACGCGGCATCAGCGCGAACAAAAATTGAGGGCGGTAAAAAACTACACGCGGCATTTTTATGCCGCGTGTTTTATTTGGGCTTGCCCTGCTTCTTGTCATGCGCGCGAAAAATCATGCGGATGGGAACGCCGGTCAATTTGAATTTTTCGCGAATCTTGTTTTCCAAAAATCGTTCGTACGAAAAATGCACCATGTCGCGGTGATTCACAAAAAACACAATCGTCGGCGGATTCACCGCCACCTGCGTCGCATAATAAAATTTTAGCGTGCGTCTCCCGTGCACCGGCGGCGAATGCTGTATCACCGCTTCGCGCAAAATTTCATTCAGGTCTGCCGTCGTCAGCCGCGTCCGCAATTCCGCGCGCACCCGCAGCGCCGTATCCATCACCGCCGGAATGCGCTGCCGAAATTTCGCAGAACAAAACAGAACCGGCGCGTAGGGGATAAAATCGAACGCGGCGCGCACGCGTTCTTCATATTTGCGCAGGGTATCGGTTTCTTTTTCGACCGTATCCCATTTGTTGACGACAAGCACAATCCCTTTGTTTTCTTCCAACACATACGACGCCACGTGCATGTCTTGCATGGTCGGTCCGTCTTTTGCATCTAGCACCAACAGTACCACATCCGCGCGTTGAATCGCCTTGAGCGCGCGCAAGCTGCTGAATTTTTCAATCCCCGCTTCGATTTTGCCGCGCCGCCGAATGCCCGCCGTGTCAATCAATGTCACTGGTTGGTCGCGCCACAGCACTTGGGTATCAATCGCGTCGCGCGTCGTCCCGGGAATTTCGCTGACAATCGCGCGTTCCTGTCCGAGAATGGCATTGAGCAGTGAAGACTTGCCGACATTGGGACGCCCCACAATCGCAATTTGTGGAATCTCGCTTTCGGACTCGTCGCGTGCGGGCGGAAAATTTGCAATGATTTCATCCAACAAATCGCCCGTGCCGAGACCATGCAGCGCCGAAATGGGATGCGGCTCGCCAACGCCAAGCGCATAAAATTCCACCGCGTCCGCCGCGCGTTTTTCATTGTCCGCCTTGTTGACGGCAAGATAGACGGGCGCGTCCGCCTTGCGCAAAATGTCCGCAATTTCATAATCGCCCGGCAGCACTCCCGCTTCCGCATCCGTCAAAAATAAAATCGCGTCCGCTTCATCAATCGCCAATTCTGCCTGCGCGCGCGCCAACGCGAAAAATTTTGCCGTATCGTTTTCGGCAACCGCTTCGCGTTCGCCCACAATGCCGCCCGTATCCACCACCGTAAATTCGCGTCCGGCAAAATCACCGTCGGCATACAAACGGTCACGCGTCGTGCCGGCAATATCGGTCACAATCGCCATACGTTCGCCGATGAGCCGATTGAACAGAGTGGACTTGCCCACATTGGGGCGTCCGACAATCGCAAGAATAGGTTTGACAGACATTTTGGATTTCGGATTGCGGATTGATAATTTACGTATGCCAGGTTCGGATGTTCGATGCACCCTGCACGAATTTTGAATTTCTACTTTGCAAATTCCACCTTCCACAGCGCGCCGGGATTTGCAATCGGCATATCCCCAAACAACGGCACATCCAACGTCGTCACGCGTTCAATCCGATACGTATCGCCCAATGCATCCAATACGCGCGCGAGTGAACCATTGTCTTCCAGCACATACATTTCGTAATTGTTGCCTTGTGTAACCAATTGGAAATCACGCAGGGCTTGCGGCGACCAGTCCGTAGGACGAAACGCGCGCCGCCGCGCGTACAAATCAATCGCGCCCGAATTCAGCGACGCGCCAATCACGGCGTCGGATGGAGTCAACTGCGCGATCGTCTCGAACGACGCACGCTGCGCTTGCGTCATTGCTCCAAAACGCGGCGGCGCGGGCAGAACAACGCGCGGCAACGTATTCCAAACGCGCGCGAGACTCAATTCCAACGCGAGAAAAATCAAACACGCGGCCGCGAAACTTGCCCACACGCTTCGGCGTGCCCACAACGCGACCACGACAGACACCACGCCGAACGCAATGTAAAACGCGAGAATGAGAAATTGCGGAATCAAATCGCGCAGCCGCAGCGCGGGATATGGCAATTGCAAAATCAACACAGCCGCCAGCCACAGCAACAACGTGAAATTCTCGACGCGCGCGCGCCGCGCATAAAAAAAGATTCCCGCGAGCACAAAAAAAATCAGCCAACCAAATTCCGCCGCAACAGAGGCGCTCTGCCCTATCGAAATTAGCGTCGGCAGCATCGCGTTCACCGAAAACAACGCGAGTTCTTCCGATTCGGGCGTGAGCCAACTGCCCAGGTACGCGTGATGATACCACAAGTCAGGAACGGCAACGACAAACGCGGACAAAAACAAAAACGTCAGGTTGCGCGCGCGCGTGAAATTGGAAAAGGGCGCGCGCACAAACAGCGGCAGCATGCCAAACACAATCACCAACTGCGTATGCCGCACCTGATACGCCGCGCCCCACAGAATGCCCGCGAGCATTGCCCAATACCACACTCCGCCGCGATACACGCGCAGTGCTGCATAAAACGCGAGCGTGGAAAAGACCAACGCCTGCGTGTCCACCATCGTCACGCCCGCCCAATTCACAATTTCGTGTGAGGTCAACATGAGCGCCCAAACAGACGAGGCAACGACGATGCGCCGCGTTTGCGTCTCACGCCGCGTCAACTCCCACGCCAGCAGCGCCGACACCAACGCGCCCAAAATCGAAAACAACGGATTGACCACATACAACGCGCGTTCGCCGCCCAATGCAAATGCCGCCGCGAATGCGACCGCGCCGCCCGGCGACCATACCGTAATCGCGTCGCCCAATGTATTGTATGGCAAGTGGTAACCGAAATGTAAAATCGGAAACCATTCCAATCGTCCGGTCGCAAGCAGCGGAAATAAATCAAAGCGATGGGCAAACGTCCCGCGCGTTGCGAAATCAACGCCCATCTGGACATACGCGTACGGGTCACTGCCCGTCGCGCCAAACGTGCGATGCCCGAAATATTCTGCGCCTGCCCAAAGCAGGAACGCGCCCGCGCCTGCTGCCGCCGCAAAACGCAAGCCGCGCGCGCGCGAAAAAAACAGCGCCGCCGCAATCAACCCGCCGTACAACACTGCCGCCCCAATCAAAAACTCAAACCGCAGTAATACACGCGCGTCGGGAAGCGCATAGTCAAAATACCCCGGCACGTCGCCGCGTGCCAATCGAATCCACACAAAACGGATTGCCATTGCCGCATAGACGAACCCGAACGGCGCGAGCAGCGCAGGCGAAACCATGTTGCGCCAACGCGGGACAAAAGAGACCATCAAAAAGAATGTGATGACGAGCGCGGGAATCCAGAGCGGGGCGCGCATCAGTTGCGCGAGCGCAAGCATGCCAAACGCGTGACACGCGAGCAAGAGATAGGTTTCAACGCGCGCAAGCGGCGGCGGGCGGGAAAATTCGAGCGCGGTGAGATTGAAAGCAACGAGACGCACAAACACGCGGCGCATTGTAGAACAAATTTGAAATTTGTCCTACCACAATTCGATTTGGTAATCGAGAATGTTGGCGTCAAAGCGATTGCGTTCGATATAGTCAATCACTTTTTCGAGCAAGCCGTGCGCGTACGCGGAATCGTTCGACACGCACGCAAACGCAATCGTCGCGCGGTCATGCGCGTCGAGGTCATCCACTTCCGCCGCCGACACGTTGAACGTGTTACGCACGCGCGCCAAAATCGGCTTGACCACGTGCCGCTTGCCTTTCAACGAATCGTCGCTGAAAATTTCGAGTTGGACGGTACAGATGCCGACAATCATTGGAGCTTAGAGACCGGAGATTGGGGACTAGAGATTGGGGACTCGCCGTGTGTTTCTAGTCTCGGGTCTCCAGTCTCGCCGTATGTCGTTCGCTCACCAGACACGCATTACATTCCGCGCACACATCGCGTCCGCGCTGCGCAAAGACGCTGCGGCGCAAGCCCGCGAGTTTTTGAATTTGCGCGTCGGTCAGCGGCATCACGGGCTGTACCGCATTGGCTTGCAGGGCAATGAGCGCGGAATGTTCCAAGCGCTCCAGCCGCATGTACGCGTCCCACAATGTTTTGCCGACCGTGACCGAGCCGTGACGCTCCAACATCAATGCGTCGTAACGCGGAATCAATTCACGAATGCGCTCCGGTCCTTCCAAACTCGTCGGCGTTGCATACGGCAGGGTTGGAATCGTGCCGAGGTCGTACACGACTTCGGGCAAGATACATTTAGCGAGCGAGATACCGACAAGCGTACAGGAAATCGCCGACGGCGGATGCGCGTGCACGACGGCGCGAATATCCGCGCGTTGACGATAACATTCCAAATGCAAACGAATTTCCGATGAGGGAACCAAATCGCGCGCCGCGCCCAAATTCGCGCCGACCTTGTTGCCATCCATATCAATCACGATAAGCTGTTCGGCATTGAGAAATCCTTTGCTCAAACCGCTAGGCGTGCAAAGCAAGCGCTCACTGCCGAGTCGCACGCTCAAATTGCCGTCGCCCGCCGCGATAAA
The DNA here is from genome assembly GCA_964644955.1 of uncultured Anaerolineales bacterium. Classification (GTDB taxonomy): domain Bacteria; phylum Chloroflexota; class Anaerolineae; order UBA4142; family SHND01; genus SHND01. The sequence goes on from CAZXYP010000258.1 coordinate 4,623, forward strand.
ATTTTTCTCCCACATCAATTTGCCGATGCGCACAATTTCGTCGCGCAAGGCGTATTCACTTCTCGCGTCCATAAAATTGGAGATTGGAGACTAGCGACTCGAATTCATGTCCTAATTTCCAAACGTTTCGAGCAGCTCGTCGGGGATGCCGTTGGCGCGAATGATTTGGGCGTACGCTTCACCGACGGGTTTCAACGCGCGCGTTTGTGTGGCGTAATCGGTGCGATACAAACCAAAGCGCGGGGTGAATCCTTCCGACCATTCAAAATTGTCGAGCAGCGACCACCAAAAATAGCCGCGCACATCCGCGCCCGCCTGCATTGCTTCATGCAGCGCGCGCAAATGCGTCACCAAATAACGCAGTTGGTCGTCGCGGTCCGTTTCGTACAAACCGTTTTCGGTAATGTACATGGGAACCTCGTACGCGCTCAACTGCCTCAGGATATTTCGAAACCCGTGCGGATTCACATTGCCGGTGGCTTCAAAGAAATGACTCAGGCGCTTGACATCCGGGTGAAACACGCTGCGCCCAAATACTTGCGCCGCATTCGTTACATCGAACGCCGTATGCTCGTGATAATAATAATTGACGCCGATAAAATCGCGCGTGCCATACGCTTCGGGGATAGACTGACGTAAACCGCGCGGCAGTGGTGAATGTCCGTCTTCAATCGTGCGATAAAACAAATCGTTCAGCAGACGCGCGCGCAAAGCGGTCGCCGCGCGGTCCGGCAGCGAATTTTCATGCAGCGGTTCAAACGCGCGCCAGTGCTGCGCGTACCCGACCTGCGTCTCCGGCGCAACACGTTTGATGGCATGAAACATTGCCGCGTGTGCGCGCACCATATTTGCAATCACATTCAAATACGCGCGCGGGTCGCGTTTTTGCGCGAGCCATGCGCCGGACATGTAGGATTGATACGCATACACATTCGGCTCATTGACGGTCATCCAAAAATTGACGAGGTCGCCAAATTCGCGCGCGGCGCGGTCAGCATAACGCGCCATCCATTGCGCGATGTTCGGATTTTCAAAGCCGCCGCGTTCCGCAACCCACTGCGGACTGGTGAAATGATGCAGCGTGACAAATGGTTCCATGCCGCGTGCGCGCAAGCCCTGAATCATTTCGCGATATCGCGCAAACGCGAACGCGTCCCATTCGCCTTGACGCGGTTCCATGCGCGCCCATTCGATGCTGATGCGCTGCGCGTTCATGCCCAACGCGCGGGCGCGGTCAAAATCCTCGCGCCAACTTCCGCCCCACCAATTGCATGCCACGCGCGAGGAATCGTTGTTCTTGATTCTCCCGGGCTGCTTTTCCCACACCGCCCAATCGCTGTCGTAATTTTGCCCTTCGACTTGATGTGCGGCGGTGGCAGCGCCCCAGAGGAAATGTTTGGGAAAAGAGAGCATTGGAAATTGGAAATTGGAGATTAGAGATTCGAGATTGGAGACTGGCGACGGGAGATTAGGACGTGAGTGAAATGGAATCAATGATACCCACTATCGAAGAACGCACCGGCGCGTTGGGAATCCCAATCACTTGACGCGTCGAATTGCCTTCTTGACACACCAACACCGTATCGCCGATGCCCGCCTGCGCCGCGTCAACAGCAATAAAATCATCTTCCGGTTTTTCGCCGGCAAGATGCATCGGGCGCACGAGCAACAACTTGCGTCCTGCGAACGCGGGATGCTTTATCGTCGAAACGACGTTTCCGACAACTTTGGCGAGAATCATGATTCAAATGAATTCCACTTTGTTTTCCATTTGCGATTCATCAAGTAATTCGTACACAAGCATCAACCCCTGAATCATTTTCCCAATCGAATCGGTTTGTTGACAATACAAAATCCCCGCGTGATGAATTCCGTTTGCATGCAACCGCAAAAAATCCGCATCATTCGTGAAAATCACCCGTCTCTGCGCCAAGGCAAATTCAACAGGCTCATCATCTTCAGCCAAACCCATTCCCGCCTCTTGCGCAGTCAATACATCCACCCCACGCTGACGCAGACCCTTTGTAACGGCGTTCTTGACGTGAACGTCCATGTAGAATCTTATTGGCATTATCGTTTTAGCAACCAAGGAGTTTTTTGTTTAAGCGCCTCGATAAATTCTGCATCCGAGCGAATCGTCTCATCAATCGCTTGACGATTATCAAAATAGTATGCGAGGGCGGCGAATACATCTGCCAGCGACAAATCAAATTCTGCTGCAATTTCGTCCGCGCTCATGCCCATTCGTTCATGCCAAATAACAATGTTCTGCACTGTTATCCGCGTCCCCACAATCCGCGCTTTGCCGCCAACGACACCCGGCGTTTTCTCAATGTGCTGAACCACTACATTTTCGACTGCCATGTCATAACCTCACGCAAAATAGTTTTCACCGTCCGGCAGTTCCAATTCTACATTTTCCAATGCGTCCGCCGTTTCGACAATACCGACGATGGCTAAATCTACCGGGCCGACGACGGGATACGTCGCCAACGCGGCTTCGCGCGCGCGCACGAGAAACACAAAATCACCGTCGCCCGCGTGCACCACATCAATCGCCGCTTGCGGACGCCCGATTTTTTCGCGCTTGCGATTCATCAGTTGCACGAGCAGCAATTTCTCGCCGGCGAGCTGTTCGTCTTTGATGGTGGCGACGACATTTCCGACAACCTGACCAAGAATCATAGAGAATGGAGATTCGAGACCGGAGACTAGAGAGTGAGTCTCCAGTCTCTAATCTCTACAATTTTTCCACCACACGTTTCACAATCTGTTCCACCACCGTCGCGTCCACGCCGGAAGCGAGTCGCGCAAGGACGCCGCTTTTCACCTTGTCCATAACTTCTTGTTTTTCCGCCACAGACAGTCCGCCGGACGCGGGCGCGTTGTGCGACGCGCTTGCGGCGGACGCAGATTGCGCGTGCAAATTCGCCACATCGGGCGACGCCAATACACTGCTCGACGCGGTCTGACCACCGCTCACTCGACGCTTGATACCAAGCTTGTCCATCGTTTCGCGCGCAAGGTCGGTGAGATAGACCGAATCATTCACCTCGATTTCGGTGACGCCGCGTTTTGCCAAATCTTCGATATCGCGTTCGGTGTAAAAAATGCGTGCCATTTGTTTTACACGTCATTCCGAACGCAGTGAGGAATCTTCCTACAGGCGCAGGAAAGATTGCTTCGCTCCGCTCGCAATGACAGAATCATTATTTGCCCTGCAAATTTTCAATCGCCGCAATCGCCGCGCGCTGCGCCGCCATCATTTCGGCTTCGGTGCCGGACATCCACATGCGTCCGAAACGTCCGACCGACGACACATGAATCAATTTCACGCTCGCATATTTTTCCGCTTCGTTCGCCGCAAGATTGATATACGCCGCCGGCGCGACTTCCATGATAAAGAGCGTTTCGCCCGCGACCAACATCGCGCCGCGTCGAAAACGATTGAGCAATTGCACCTGATACGTGTTGACGTGCGTAATCATTTGCACGGACGCGACGGTGGGCTTGAGACGGTCTTCGGGCTTGAGATTCAGACGCTCCAAAAC
>CAZXYP010000259.1:0-8168 GCA_964644955.1 uncultured Anaerolineales bacterium
TTGTATGTACCGACGAGCAATCGTTTCCATGGCGCTGGCTGCCATCTCGCTGCTGACTGCCTTTGCGCTGGCGCCGCAAGCGAACGCCTCTCCGACAGCGCAGACCGGCAATTTCCAAACGCGTTATTACAACTATTATGATGCGGGCGGAATGAATTGCCCGGACAATCCGTCGTTTGCGACGACCGATACCGAGATTTTCAAATACTGGCCCGAGGGGAGTTCCCCCGCGCCGGGCGTCATCAACCCAACGAATTACATGGGTTGTTGGAATGGCACGGTCTATTTCCCGGCAGCGGGAACATACACCGTGTACACGCTGAATGATGACGGAATGAATGTGTGGGTGAACGGCGCGATTGCCATGAACGCGTGGTACAATCAAGGTCCGACGTGGCATCAAGGCGATTTCACAATTCCCGCGCCGGGTTGGTACCCGTTCATGGTCAAATACTATAATGCGCCCAATGCCGGGGTCGCCTGTGTTTCGTGGGCGCTGAAAGGTCAGCCCTATACCTGGAAATGTCCGTATCCGCCCGCTCCTCCGCCGGTTCAACCCACGGTCGTACCACCGCCGTACTGGCCCACGCCGCCACCTTGTGTCTGGCCCTGTGTTCCACCGCAGCCGTGTCAATGGCCCTGCAGCAATCCGCAGCCGTGGCCCCAACCACAGCCCCAGCCGCAGCCGCAGCCACAACCATCGTGTTGGTACGTCATTCGTTATGGTGACACGCTCTACAGCATTGCGTGGAAACATGGCGTGACCGTGTGGCAGCTTACACAGTGGAACAACATTACGAATCCGAACATGATTTACGCGGGCATGGTCATTCGAGTGTGTCCGTTCTGAACAAGCAAAACCTGACGGGTGACGCCGCCCGTCAGGTTTTTTTTATGGGCGCGATTTGGCTTGCCCGCGCGCGCGTGTTACACTTGGAACGAAACCTCGCGCCACAGCGTCAATTTCACATTGACGCACACCGCATTCTCCTTCACCCGTTTTTTTATGACTCTATGACGCGAATTTTGCGCGCGGTCGGATTCACCGCGTTTTTGTTGAGCGCGCTGTTGATTGGCATCCGGACCGCGCACGCGCAAACTCCCACCGACGGATTTCTCGCTGCGTATTACAACGGGCGCAATTTGCAAGGCGCGCCGCTTTTGTCGCGCATCGAACCTGTGGTGAATTGGTCGTACCCGGCAGGTGAATCGCCCGCGCCCGGCACGGTGCCTGCAACAGAATTTTCAACGCGCTGGGAAGGTTGGTACAACATGCCGGAATCCGGCGCGTGGACGATTTTTTTTACTTCGGATGACGGCGGACGCGTGTGGATTGATAACGAACTCGTTGTGGACTTGTGGTACGACCACGCGCCCATGACGCGCGCCAAGACAAAACAATTTGCGGCGGGCTATCATCTCGTGCGCGTGGAATATTATCAAGGCGGCGGCGGCATGACCGCGCAGCTCCAATTCGCGCCGCCGGGCGCGTTTCCCGATTGGATGGGCGAATACTTTGACAATCCGTATTTGCTCGGCGCGCCGCGTGCGCGCGTAAATGACGCCGAAATCAATTTCAATTGGGGCGAAGCAAGTCCCGATGCGCGCCTTCCCGCCGACAATTTTTCCGCGCGCTGGACGCGCCTTTACAATTTCGCGCCCGGCAATTACACGTTCACCGCAACGGCGGACGATGGGATTCGCGTTTGGGTCGGCGATACGCTGGCGATTGACGCGTGGGTGCCGCAGCAGCCGCAAACCTACGAACGCACCTTGTATGTGAACGGCAGCGTGCCGCTGCGCGTGGAATATTTTGAGCAAGGCGGCAACGCGGTCGTCAACTTTTTCATCAAACCCGCGACGCAAGCGCCCGACGCGCCCGGTGATGAAACATGGCGCGGCACGTGGTACAACAACGCCACGCTCACGCCTCCCGCCGTGTGCGAGGAAAACGCGGCGCAGCTGCAATTCAATTGGAACGGCAATTCGCCTGCGTGCGGCATCGGCGGACAATTTTTTTCCGCGCGTTGGGACGCGACGCGCGAGACAACCACCGCCGGATTTTACACGGTGCATGTATTGACGGATGACGGCGCGCGTGTTTTCATAGACGACGCGTTGATTCTCGACGCGTGGCGCGAACAAGCGCCGACGGCGTATTCGACGACTGTGTATTTGGAGCAAGGCGCGCACGAATGGCGCGTGGAATATTTTCAAGGCGCGGGCGGCGCTCAAATCGCGCTCGACCTTGCACCGGGCGTGGCGGCTGTCACCCCCCCCTCACCCCCCCCCACGCGCGAAATTGTTGTGGACGCACAGGGCGCGGGGTGGACGCAGGGCGGCAGTGATGCGGCATGGCACACGGCGTCGAACGGACACGGCGGCAGCGCATTGTGGACCAACAACAACGCGTTCTTGCAGCCGTTCTACAATTGGGGGCGCTGGTATCCGCCATTGACGCACGCGCGCAATTATCAAGTCGAGGTGTTTATTCCGGCGAATGTGGCAACGACCCAAAACGCGCGCTATACGATTTATCACAATGGGCAGACCGATTCGGTCACACTGCCGCAAGCGCAATATCGCGACCAATGGGTCTCGCTCGGCGCGTTTGCGTTCGCGGGGCAGGGCGGCGAGTATGTGGCATTGTCCGATGTAACGTATGAATGTTTTGGCTGTACGAAAATCGTGTGGGACGCCGTGAAATTTACGCCGCAATAAATTCGCTCAACAGCTTTACAATACAATCATGCAAACCTTCGACCTCCTCATCATCGGCGGCGGAATTCTCGGAAGCGCGGCAACTTTTTTTGCAACGCGCGCGGGGTTGAAAACCGCGCTGTTGGAACAGCGCGCGTCGCTCGCCGCGCATACGACTGCCAAAGCCGTTTCGTGTTTTCGCAAGCAGTGGGACGAGCCCGATTTTTTTTACTTGATGAAACATTCGATCGCGGTCTATGAAAATTTCGGCGCGGTGATCGGATTGGGCGCGTACGATATTGGAATGCACCAACAGGGTTGGTTGTTTGCGAGCGCAACGCAAGAAGGCGCGACGCGTTTACAAAATTGGTGGTACGGACAGCGCGCGTTGGGTGTGGACGACAGCGAATACCTCGACGGCGCGGACGCGCGCAAACGCTTTCCGTTTCTATCGGAACAAGTGACAGGCGCGACGTTTCGCGCGCGCGACGGATGGCTTTCGCCGAATGAGGCCGCGTCGGGTTTTGTGCGCGCGGCAGAATTGAGCGGCAGCGGCAAATTGTTTTTGGATACGCGCGTGACGCGTATCGTGTTGGACGGCGAACGCGCGGTGGGTGTCGAGACGACGCGCGGGAATTTTTCCGCGCCGTGTGTGGCTGTGTGCGCGGGGCCCCATTCCGCGCAGTTTGGCGCGCAATGCGGAGTGGATTTGCCGATAACGTTGGCGCGGCGGCAGCGCGCGTTTGTGGCGACGCGCGCCGCGCCGTCGGATGCGCCGATGGTGGCGGACGATGACACGGGCGCGTATTGGCGTCCCGAATCAGGCGGCGCGTTTTTGGGTTGGGCGCAAGACGAACCCGCGCAGCCGCCGCTTGATGACGTTGCGCCCGACGCGGATTTCGCGGCGGTTGCGTTGGACGCGTGCGCGCGCCTCACTCCGTTTTGGAATGAGGTCGCGCCGCATTTACGCAAGAGTGATGTATCTGTCGCGGCGGGGCAGTATTCGATGACGCCGGATTCCAAACCATTGATTGGCGAGTCGTCGGTGCGCGGTTTGTATTTTCTCACGGGCGACAATGGGTTCGGGATCGAGTCCGCGCCGCAAGCCGCGCGGCATTTGATTCAAATCATGACGGGCGAATTGACAGAACAAGAAAATCTGTTTCGACTTGACCGCCCGATGCGGACAAGAAAAAAGTTGGTGCTGTGATGAATCTGTATCATGAAATTTTCGCGCGCTTTGTCGCGCGCACGCGCAAATCGCAAGCGCTGGACGAACGGGCGCGGCGGGTCATGCCCGGCGGCGACACGCGCACGGGCGTCTATTATGCGCCCTATCCGGTGTACATGGTGGAGGGAAATGGAAAGTATCTGACCGATATGGACGGCAATCGGTATTTGGATTTGTTGAATAATTTCACGTCGCTGGTGCATGGACACGCGCATCCCGCGTTGGTGGACGCGGCGTTGGGAAAAATTCCGCGCGGCACCGCCTTTGCGTCGCCGATGCTGCCGCAGTTGGAACTTGCGGAAACCATTGTGTCACGCGTGCCGGGCGTCGAAATGGTGCGCTTTTGCAATTCCGGTACCGAAGCGACGATGTTGGCGTTACGCGCGGCGCGCGCATTTACGCGCCGCAGCGGCATGATAAAAATGATCGGCGGCTATCACGGCTCGCACGATTTTGCCGCCGCGACGGTGGACCCCGAAGCAGACCGCGGAATTGCGGAAGGATTGCGGCGCGAAATTTATTTTGCCACGTTCAATGATTTGGACAGCGTTGAAAATATTCTGCGCGAACACGCGCGCGACATTGCGGGCATTTTGGTCGAGCCGATACCGAACGCGGGTGGTTTGCCGCTGCCGCGCGAGAATTATTTGTCCGGCTTGCGCGCGCTCGCGGACAAATACAATGTGCTTTTGATATTTGACGAAGTGATAACGCTGCGCTTGAGCGAGGGCGGTTATCAAAAAATCGCGGGCGTGACGCCGGACCTGACGGCGATGGGCAAAATTATCGGCGGCGGTTTTCCGGTCGGCGCGTTCGGCGGCACGCGCGAGATTATGCAAATGTTTGACCCGCGCGACAAAAATCGCATCCTTCATTCCGGCACATTCAATGGCAACAATGCGACAATGGCGGCGGGACTTGCGTCGTTGCGTTTGTTGGACCAGACCGCGATTGATCGTATCAATGCGTTGGGACAAGCGCTCGCGCGCGGTTTCGACGACGCGTTCCAAGAAGCGGGCATCGCGGGACAAACGACCTCGTACGGTTCGTTGGTGCAGGTGCATTGGCAGCGCGGTGAAATTGCCAACATGCAGGATGTGGCGCGCGGTCACAAAGCGGCGGGTGATTTGCCGTACCTGCTGCATCTTGAACTCGCGAATCGCGGCATTTTTTGCGCGGTGCGCGGAGAATTCAACACGTCAACCGTTTTGACGCAAGAGGATATGAATTTCGCCGTAACCGTGTTTAATGAAACGCTGCATTATCTAAAACCACACATCGCGGAAACGAATCCCGCGTTGATTATAAAATGATGTGTGTTTGTCACACGCGCGCGAAATGAATATACTGTTGTCACGTTTCCGCAAACGCAAATAAAAAAATGTCGGACCCGAACGATTCGAATTTTCAACCCTTTAAATCCCTGCCGCAGACGCGCAAGCACAATGCGCCTGTGACGGATGCGCGTCCTGCTGCCCCCCCCCCTCCGCCGCCTGACATGACGCCCGAAGCGCGCGTGGATTTGCGACGGGCGCAGCGGCGCGCGAAACGCAAGCGTGCGCCGCGCTTTGGCGCGCCGTTGTTGATTTTGCTGCTCGGCGCGGTGCTGGTCGTCGGCGCGGTCGCGGCATACCAAATCTATATTCACGACCGCGCGGTGCCGGGCGTGCGCGTGTTGGGCGAAGAAATCGGCGGTATGACGCGCGCGCAAGCGGACGAACGCATCCGCGAAAAATTGGGCGACCCGAATGTGCTGTTGTCGCGTTTTGGCGGTGAACAAATCATTTTGCGTGACGGTTCGAATGTGTATCGCGCCTGGCCCTGGGAACTCGGTTTCCGCAGTGATTTGAAACCCGCGCTCGATGTGGCGTTTCAAATCGGACATCGCGAGGATTGGTTTTTGTCGTTGATTGAGCAAGGGCGCGCGCTGGTCCTGGGCGCGGACATTAGCGCGTCGTCGGCATTTGATGAAACGATGGCGCAGCAATATGTCAGTGTGCTTGCCGCGCAAATTGACCGCCCGCCGCGCGATGCGTCCTATCGGCTCGAAGGAATGCAGCTGCTGGAAACGCCCGCGCTGGCGGGACGCAGTTTGGATGGCGACGAAACGTTGGCGCGCATCAAGAAATTTGCCGAGTCGCCGATCGGCGAAATTGCGCTGCCGATTCAAGACCTTGCGCCGCACGCGGTGGATGCGAAAAAAGCGCAAGCCCAAATCAACGCGTTCTTGCAAGTGCCGCTGGTGTTGAAATTTCAAGAGCGCGCGTGGGCGATTGACCAAGCCGCGCTCGCGCGTTTATTGACACTTCAGCCCGTTTCTAACGCGGACGGTTCGCTGACGTATCAGGTGCATTTGAACGACGCGGCGCTGCGTTTGCAAATCGAAGCGTTGGCGCGTGAAATCAATCAGGCGCCGCGCGACGCGCGTTTTCATTTTGACAATGGCGTGCTCACGCCGATTGTGATGAGCCAGGAAGGACGCGAGTTGCATGTGGACGCGACGGTGCAAGCCGTGATACAGCGTTTTCAACAAGCGACTGCCATGTCGCGCGTGCAGGGGAATGCGTCGCCCGACAATTCGCCTATCAACACGTTGCGAAACAACACCGTTGACCTTGCAGTAACGATTACGAAACCGGCGATTGACGCGCGCGACAAGGATTCATTCGGCATCACGGAATTGGTGTCGTCCGGCACGAGTCAGTTCAAGGGTTCGATTCCGAATCGCATACAGAATATCAAGACCGCGCAAGCATCCTTTGACGGTGTGGTGATTCCGCCGGGCGCGACGTTTTCCTTTATCAAGTACTTGAGTGAAATCGTCGAAGCGAACGGCTACGCGGACGCGTACGTGATTTTTGGCAACAAGACGGTGTTGGGACCGGGCGGCGGCGTGTGTCAGGTTTCGACGACCATGTTTCGCGCGGCGTTCTTTGCGGGGTTTCCGATTACGGAACGTTGGGAACACGCGTACCGCGTGGGCTATTATGAGCCGCCGAAAGGTCTGGATGCGGCAGTATTCGTGCCGAGCGCGGACATGAAATTTGTGAATGACACGCCGCATTACATTTTGATAGAGCCGGTGTTGGATGAAAAAAATTTGCGGCTCACGTTCAATTTTTATGGCACGAAACCGAACGGGCGCGAGGTGAAAATGACCGAGCCGGTGGTGAGCAACAAGGTGCCGCATCCGCCCGCCAAATACATTGACGACCCGACGCTTCCGCGCGGCACGACAAAACAAATTGATTTTGCGGTGGATGGCGAAGACGTGACGCTGTATCGCGAGATTTATCAAAACGGGCAGTTGGTGACGAGTGAAAAATTTACCAGTCACTATGACCCGTGGCAAGCGATTTTTCTAAGAGGAACGCGTTGAATAAAAAAACTGCGCCGCATGTGCGGCGCAGTCTTTGTGTACTCAGATTTCGATGCGCGGGCGCACAAAATCGCGGACGTGTTTTGCGGCATTGACTGCATCTTTTGCCTCTTGCCGTGTTGCCTCGAGTCCCGGATACCGCGCCGCGACGGGGTATTGGTTGAGTAGCCCCAGCCACTCATTTATGAAAACAAACTCGGGAAAGTCCTGTTGAATCTGCGCGGATAACCTCAGCAGGTCGTGAATTTTTTCAAAAGGCAATGCTTGTGAGAGCATGAACCCTTTTAGATATTTTTCTGCGCATTGATGTGCGTAGAAACATGCGGCATTAAAATTTGGATGCACGCGCACGCGCGCTTCTCTTTGCGCCGTCTCCAGATCTCTGTCCGCGAAGGCGATCCATTCCTGAACCTCGTTCATATAGAGTTGTACCCCGGTCCGTGATAGTGTGAATAAACGAGTCCCCCAACGCAAGTCGTTCGTGCAAGCGTTCCGGTGTCAAGACATGAATATCCATTGAAAAAGGATACGGCTTGAATGAACTGTAGATTGCTCCTACTTGTTTCCAACGCGGCATCGTTTCTAGCATAATGATAAGGAAATCCACATCACTTTCCGGACGCGGCTTGCCATACGCATACGACCCGAACAAAATAATTTTTTCGGGGTCGAATTTTTCTGCAATGTGGCGCGCGGCGGCGGCGATTTGGCGTTTTGTGACGCGGCGATTGGACGTGCGGGATGTTTCCTTTTTCATACGCGTAAAATTATAGCATCACTTGGCGCGCGCGAACAGCATCTCTTTTGCCAGTCCTAAACTTTTGCGCAAGAGTTTCGGATTCCCCGCCAACGCCCACA
>CAZXYP010000260.1:0-8114 GCA_964644955.1 uncultured Anaerolineales bacterium
GGCGCCTCTGAATATTGGCGGATGCTGGAATCACGATGACAGATGGTCCGTAACGCGAGTTATTGAGTGGCGAAGAGCACGAGAACAAAGAGTGCCAGCGCACCGGCAGCTCGAATAAACAATTGGTTTCCCGTTTGTATGCGGATATTCAAGAGACCGGGTATCACTGCGCCGACCCCTGCCGCAGCCAATGCCAGAATGATGCGAAAGGCAGTTGGCAAAAGTCCTTGCGGGTTGGGAAACACAATCGCAATGGCAAGCAATACCAGAACAAACAAAGCGCCAAAGACAAAGGCGAGGAGTTGGTCAATGGTAAGTCTGCCGGTTATCCACTTGCTCATGTTGCTCACTCCTTTTTCCTGCGGTAAATTTGATGGACATACCTCGGGAAACTTGACCTTGCTGAAGTGATTCTCCTCTCGAATGGGGTTTCATTGGGAATCCAAAGCAAAGTTGGTTTGTGGATTTAGTAGAGGTCGCCTGCGTGATATTGGCTGATTTTAGGTTCGCAGACGACCTTGCAAAGTCGAAGGATACTTGGCTCGCTAGCGCCGAATCCAGTTCACTTCTCCTAGATGAAAAAGTTGCGTGCGATGAATGGACAATTCACGACCACCTATACGGGCTGTTTGTATTTTTTGAGGAACGCATTCATCCAGTCCACTTGGGAGACGTACTTCATAGTGATTTTCCCCGTGAACCCTGCGCCAGCACCCGTTATACCTCCTGGGGTAAGGCGATGACCAACTCCGACACCTGCCGGAACATTCATGGGCCCGACGGTTTTGTTGGCTATTGCATAGACTGGCGATCCTTTTGTGTGGTATTCAGAATCCACCTGAATCTCATAATCCACAATACAGACACCGTCATCTGCGGGAAATAGGTTGGTTGACATGTTCGCTCCGCCAGCTCCCGGCGGTCTATGAAAGCTCCATCGTGCCACATAGGATCGAATGGAATCGGGGTCAAACTCGTCGCTGCATGGATACTCGGGTGGCATATTACACATCTTAAACTGTCTCCTTATCTTGAGAATTGAGAGTTTACGTAGGTCGCAAGCCGCGTACCTACTCTTGTGCCGCCCAAAGGTGGGCTGGTCATTGACGCTGCGATATTTTTCGAGACGATTTGACCTCCTTTGATTCGTTCCCTCAGGCGACGAGCAGTGCTAAGCTTGAGCTCGAACGTCTGCCTCAATCTGCTCAATAATCTGCCGCCAGACATGACGGTCTGAGTCAATATTGAGGTGGAAACTGTGTCGGGGCTTGCGCCCACCGAGGCAATTACGACGCAAGCGATTGCCATCCCAATCGCGCCGCCACTTGACCTCTTCATTCGTGATGCTCGGTATCGAACGCCCACAGGAAATTCCACCGGGACAACCGACGACTGTGCCGAGACAGTCTTCAATTACCGTCGGCTCGGTAATTGAATTGCGCTGATACCAGTTGTGGATAGTGTTTCCGTTTGGTTGAACGATTTGCTCTGCGTCGCCGTTTGGACCAAAGACGGGATCAATCAATCCAACAAAGTCAGGTGGAGATTGTAATTCGCGCGAAAGACGAGATGCTGCCCAGCCGCCATAACTGTGACCGATGATTGCAAGATAGGATGGTGTCATTGCACGCGCTTTGATTTCGGCGAGGTGGCGCTCAGTATCCGGCGTCTCGAATGGACTGTCATTGTGGTCGGGATTCCAGCTCATGCTAAAACTGTTATCGGAAGGCACACCGAGAGCTGTCAGCCGGAAGGACAATTCCTTCACCAGTCCGGGGATGCCGTCGCCGCCTGCGCGTCCCCAAATGCCTATTATGACAATTCCACCAAGTTTGGTTGTTGACATCGAGCATTTTCCTTGTTCGCGAGTGACCGTGATGTTCCAATCTCCAAATACCAGCAGACGCTTGTTCAATCAAAAATTTTCTTGCTCAAATTCACTCGCATTAAATCAGAAACGCGCACTCAAGTAAATAGATTTGACGATACAAAAAACGATACAGTTGAAGATACAATTTCGCGCGTCACTCTATCGCATGATGATTCCGCCGCGCCAACTGCATCAATGCGGGCTGTTCGCCGCGCGCGACTTGGAGTGTTCCCAGCAAGACACCGGCGAGATGTTTCGACGGGCGCAGCTGGTCGGCTTCGATTTTGCGAATCGTGATTTCGGCGCAGCCCGCGCGCTGCGCCAATTCTTTTTGCGTCAGGTCGTGCGCGCGGCGACGCAGGCGTAGCCAATTACCAAACGTTTGCGAGGGTGATTGTTTCATGAGCCACCTAATTTGCGGTACTGTTTTGTCGCATGATAAGCGGAAACGGCGCGCGCGGCGCGATAGGAAAACCGATACAAATTGCGATAGCGGTTATTGCCACGGCAAAAAATTTCCGCGCCGCCGCGCCAATTGCACCAGCAGCGCGCGGTCTTCTGCCTGCGCCTCGAGCGCGTTCACGAGCAGCGCGGCGAGTTCTTTGGACGGGCGCAGTTGGTCGGATTCAATTTTGCGGATGGTGATTTCGGCGCAGTACACCTGGCGTGCCAATTCGTCTTGCGTCAAACCGAGCGCATAGCGGCGCGACTTGAGCCATTTGCCAAAGGATGTGTCGGACATGATTGCCTCCGGGAATCGGGAATCGGTAGTCGGTAATCGGTAATCGGTAAGCGGTAAGCCGTAATCAGTGGTCAGTTGTTTTTGAAACGGCTGCGAATTTCTTGTTTCATGTCGCCCAAATCAATCTCGTAACGAAATCCTTCTTGTCCGTTTCCGTTCGCGGGTTCGAGTTCCAGATGCGACGGTTTGGCGGCAAGCGGAATTTTTTTGAATTGCGGGTTGGCGTCGGGCGGCATATCGCGGTCGTGGACAAAGAGAAACCACGTTTTGTTTTGGCGCGCGAGCGTGACCAGATATTTTCCGCTCGGGCTGTAACACACCCATTTGTCCTCCGGCACGCCGTCAATGCGTTCGGCAATGTTCGGATACAGCGCGCCGCTCGTATATTCCAGAATATAGGTCGCGCCGCCGCTGACGCCGATAAAGGCAAAGCGTTCGCCGTCGCGCCGGAACACGACGGGGCCCGTGTCCTCGAAAGAATTTGCCGCGAACACGCCGTCGCTGATGAGTGGCATTGTGTTCGAGCCGTTTTTCACGACATGGGTATAGTGGTCGCCTTCGCGGGCGAGCAAAAGACGCGCCGCGATTTTTTCATTGCCGTTTTGCTGGCATTGGGGCGCCGGAGGCGGCTTGGGTGTCGGGGGCGGGGGTTTCGTGATGTCGGGATTTCCGAAATACAAGACCGCGCTGACCAAGCCGACCGGAACGAGGACTGCAAGTGCGTTCATTTTTTCCTCCCTTGTTCGAGACCCTCGAGGTTTTGAGCGATACCGTTCCAATGGCATCTTGGCGTTGGAAACCTCAAGGGTCTTGTCATGATGCGTCGAGCATATCAAACCGCGCCGATACAATTGCCGATATATCGGTGATAAAACGCGGGGAAATAAAAAAACGCGGCGAAACATTTTCGCCGCGTGGAGGAAAGAGATTTTTTTGTATCGGTTCAACTATCGCTTTTTGTGATAGACTCGCGCAATCAAAAATTCTTTGTCTTGCGCGAAAGGAGTGCTATGGCAGATTACAGTCGTTACAAAGACCGGTTCGATGCGCTTATGTCGGTGTTGAACAGAATGGATGAGCGATATGCCGAGCTACCGAATGCCGAATTGCATTACCGTCAAGATACAATTCTGAATTTGATTCGCACGTTGCGCCAATTTGCAGAGGGGCAGTTTTTCTTTTTCTATCACGGCTTTAACGGCGGCAATGGTAAATATCCGAGACTCAACCCACAAATCTCGGCAAGTAACAGTTCGGTTGAATTTCCGCCCGAGCACGTGCTGACGAGCATTCTGGACCAAATTGCGGCGGACATTACTGTGATTCAACTTGCCGCCGAGCAGCGGCGCTTGGTGTCTCTGCCGATACAACAGCCCCCGTTGATTGTTCAAGGCACAGAGCCAAAGCTGGACTTGCTAAAAGTCGGCGACCGCCTCGGCACGAACGCATTTTGGTCGCCTGCCAAGGCGGACAGAGCCGATGATTGGGGCTTCAAGACGGTTCTCACCTATCTAACCGATTCGGTCAAGGTGCGCGTGGTGCCGTATTCGAGAGTGCTGCTGTTGGGCATTCCGTATAGTTGCAAGAACGATGTGCGACAGTTACTGGCGATTCCGCACGAAGTGGGACACTTTTTATTTTGGTACTCGTTCCGGCAGACGGCTGACAATTTGCAGAGGCGTGAAGGAAATTGGGAGGGTCATGCAGGCAATCTGCTCAATGTGCGCGAGTTGTTTTACGCCTTTAGCAAGAAACCATCCAAACCTGCGTGGGCAGAAGAAATTTTTGCCGATGTGTACAGTGTACTCGTCGGCGGACCGCTCGCGATTTTGACGGCGATGGATGTGGCACTGGAACATTCGACGGATGCGTTTCAAGATTTCGATTCAAACGATACACACCCGACGCCGTTAATTCGTCCCGTATTGATGATGCAAGCGCTCTTGAAATTGAACGCGCAGAGCGCGGGCAGATTTGGTCGCTTCTCCAAAATTCAATCTTCTGAGGATGTGCGGCGAATTGCGGATGAACTCTCTCCTGAGAAGGTGCGTCGAATCGCGGATGAACTCTTTGCATTGTGGCAAGACAAATTACAAGAACGCCATGTGACGGCTTTTCAAGGTCAAAAATTGAGCGCGCAGGATTTCAGTTTGACGCCGCAAGAGCGCGAGGTTAATGCTCTCGTGGATACAGCGGTAAGAGCTTTAGTTTATGCGTATGGTGGTTTGGAAGAAAATTACGGCGACCCGTGGGGCTGGTCGAGTAAAAAATTCCGCGACTGGAGTGATGCAAAGGGACTGGAAACCGGCGGAGGAGAAATGGTCCTCGCACAGATTAACCAAACTACAGAAATCACCGGGCCGACTTTTGATGAGGTCTCTACCGAACGCTACAAAGAGAATGACGCGCATGACATACCGCCGAAACTTTGGCAGGAGTGGGTAACAACAAACGGCAAAGGATATTTCGAAGAGTTTCCTGAAAAAGAAATCTATGCCGGGGAATATGAAACTGCCATGGACCCCAAAAATCGTCCTGGACAAAGTTGGCTCCCTGTCTTTGGCGCGGGCGGTTGGACGACGGAAGGACCGTGTGCTAATCCGCCGCGATAGAATACTATCGCGGCTCCTTTTGAATGTCCGCGCGAAATTCAAGAAGCAATGCGCTAACAAAAAAAAAAGCATTCCCAACGGACCCGTCGGTGGGACATGCATTGCAAAAATAAGAGAGAACGCCAGAAAAGCGACTGCTAAACGCGGCGCTTTTCATTGTGCCAGCGCGATGGCAGCACACGTAACGGCGAGAATCCAGCCCAGCATTGCAAGCCGTCCGATGACAACCACAATGGGCGCGTAAAACAATTCGTTCACGAATGCCGAAAATGCTTGCTGCTGTTCCAGTGGGAGGTCGCGTGAGAATCCAACGGCAAGCCCGCTGGCGATTCCGTTGACGGCATCGAGCGCGCTGAAAAAAATCAAAAATAACCAAACGCCAATCAGACTCGCCCGAACGGAAATGATTGTTGGAGTGCTCTCGTGATTATCAGCATTCCCAGGCGTCCGCAGCAGTTCCAGTACCGCCAGCGCCACGAGTCCCGCCAGCGGCAGTTGGAGCAAATGAACGACGAGCCATGTCTGCTGCTGCGCGGCTATCTCGACATAGAGATTCGAGCCGCTGACGGGAGGATGAAACACTTCGACAATTCCAAGCGCAAGCGGCGCGCCGAGAATGAGGATTCGACGGAATAAAATGTACGATGTCATGCGCAGCTCTTTTATACCAAATAGGGGCAAAGCGCGCTGCTCTGCCCCTACGCCGCGTGCGCCACAGGTTCACCACCCATCGCCCAAAAGAACCAAAATGCGCCCACCCCAATCAACACATCGCCGATGCTGAATGCGGCGCGGAATTCGGGCGAGTCGAATCCAAAAAAGAAAATATCCGACAGCAGCCAGAGGCGCGTCTGCTCTACAGGGAGAACAATGTCTTTGCCTCTCCCCAAACGCTGTCCCACCTGAATAAAATCAGGCGGCGCATCAATCCACAAGCGCGCCGCTTGTTCGGGCGTGATGGGCATGAACCCGCCGTTCAACAAAATGACGAGCAGGTTCGCTGCCAACCCCAACCCCAAGAGCCAGAATCCTGCCTGGCGGCGATTAAACCAAACAAAGACCAGCAAAGCGAATTGCGTGCTGACCAGCGCGGCGGATGCCCATTCGGATGGCACATCAATGCGAATGCCGGGCAAGCGAATGACCATCAACTGTGGCAAGAACGCCAACGGCACAATCCAGACATATTTCAAGTTGGGTGGTTGAAGCTGCCGCCTGCCCCGTCGTGCGCACAGTGCGCCCGCAACAACGCCTGCCAGAACCGCCGCAAGAAGAATCACGGATTCACTTGCGCCTTAACCGGGCGGAACGTGACAGGGAGCACCCGCCGCCAAAACTAAGAGTGCCATAAGCAGGACGGTCACGATGAGCAAGAGTGTCCGCTTGTCTATTCTCGCGAACTGTGACGTCAAAGGAGTTGAAAATTTCTGCATGCTGACCCTCCTATGGTGGTGGATGCAAACAAGGCGCACCAGCAGCGAGGACAAAGAGTGCGAGGATGAGAATTGTCAAAATCAAAAGCAGCGTTCGTCTGTCTTGCCGTGCGAGCAAAACCCGGACCGAGTCAAATGCGCTCAACATACAATTCTCCTTTCCACTTTTTGGAATTGGGCGCATCATCCGACTTTTAAAGCAGCGTGTCAATGGCTTTTTGAAAATTCTCGCCGCAATTTTGCTCAAGCCGTTCGCGCAAGGTTTCGGCGAGCGGATATTTTATCTCTTCTGCCAACCCTAACCCTTGCTCCCATATTTGACACGCCTGACCTACCGCCCCGGTTTGTTTGAGAACATCGCCGATGTGAAGCGCAATATTTGCCTGCCCTAATATATCCTCTAGTTCTTGGTACAGTTTAAGACTTTTATAACCATACGCGAGCGCACTTACATAATCTTCTAGCGCATTTGCAATTCTGCTTAGCTGATTCAGTGCATGCGCTTGAATTTTTCTATCACCCATTCTCTCCAATGCGTGAAGACTCTTTTTTGCATATTCAAGTGCCATATCAAGTCTGCCGCTTCGGCGAAGGATGGTAGCCATGTCATAAAATGCCACACTCCTTTCGCTCTCATCATTTAGCTGGTCACAAAGTGCGAAAACATGATTCATATACTGTTCCGCTGCATCAAATTGATTCAGGTATCCACTTGCTTCTGCTACTAACCTTAGTGTTACAATATGAGCATGGTTAGGCGCAATCTTTTCGTGGATTTTCAATGCTTCCGTCCCAATTTGTAACGCTTTTTCGTCCTCCGTCAGCCGAGAATGAATCCGTGCCTGCATATACAGCGTCTCTGCCACGCCCGCGCGGTCTCCAATCTGTTCGCGTATCGCTTGGCTTCTCTCCAAAAATTTTTGCGCCGCGTCATATTCTGAACGTTCCACCGAAACGCGTCCGAGCAAAAACAACGCGTTCGCAATATTGTATTCGTCGTTCACTTCGCGGCTCGTTTGCAAGCCGTGCTGTAAATGTTCTTGCGCTTCCGCGTAATCGCCTTGGTCAATGCACGCCTTGCCCCAATGCAGCGTCGCCGCAATGTACGGGTCTTGCTCTTCCAACTCTTGCGCGCCGCGCATCACGTACGAATAATTTTTGCGCGCGTCGGTGAAACGTCCGCGCGCAAACCACGCGTCGGTCAGAACGTCGCCGTAATCAATCACCGTTTGCCACATTTCCTGCGCGTGCGCGATTTCAATGCCCACATTCAAATTGTCCCATTCGTCTTCGAGCGCGAGAAAATTTTTCCGATGCGTCGTTGCGAATTGCAAATAGTATTCCGAGAGACGGGCGTAGGATTTCTGATTTGTGATTTCTGATTTCTGATTTTCCCCGTCCCCCGTCACCTGTTCCCTTAATCGTTCCCGCGAAAAATCTGCCAATAACGGATGCTG
>CAZXYP010000261.1:0-8099 GCA_964644955.1 uncultured Anaerolineales bacterium
CGTCTCTTGCTTGTAGGTGTAGGCGATGTTGTTGGCGTGAACGTCCGTGACGGACGCCAGCCACCACATATACGTGTCCTTCGCCACATTTTCCCATTGGTCGCGCCGCCATTCCAGCGCGCGCGTGGCGGTTGAGTCGCCAAACACATAGGTTGTGCCGTCGTTGGTCACGACCGTCCACTTGTTGTTTTGAAACGTAATCTTCCAATACTGTTCTTTGTTGGTGTGATAATAGTTGTCCGCGCCAAGCACGAGGTCGTAGCCCGCGCCGTTCAACACGAGCGAGAAAACATCGTCGCTGGTGCTAAAAGTATTGCGCGTATCGCGCGCGACATAACCCGTATCAAAGCCCCAACCGGAACCGACATACGACACTTGCGCGTTCGAGTTGAGCATATCCATTGCGGTGCTGGAATAGGACAAGGCGATTTTGGGCGCGAGTCCGCCGCGTCCGGGGGGAACTTGAATCGGATACGAATATCCTGCCGCGCCCGTGAATAAATCGGTTTGGAATCCTTCCAGATTCGGCAGATACGATTGCACATCCGGCGCATCCGCCAAACCAAAGTCGGTAAAGTGATTCGTCTCGGCGGTGATGACATGATTTACATCGTCCACAATCGTCGGCAAGGGCAGCCAAGCTTGTGCGTCCGTATCCCAATAGACGACGAGCAGATTGCGTTCCAACCAACTGCCCAATTGCGCGGGGTCGTATTGGATTTCGATGGTGAGGTTTTCGTCAAAGGAGGTGAGCAGTTCGGGTTTGAGTTTTTTCTTTTTGGTCGCAGTCTTGGTATCGGTGACGGCGCGGAGCGAAAAACGATTGACGACGAGCCGCGCGTTTTTGCGCTGCTTGCGTGAATCCTTGACGGGGCGTTTGAACTTGAGCCGCGCGTCTTGCGCGAACGCACCGGCGGGGATATGAACGCGCACCGCGCCCGCTTCAAACGAAAAATCACCGCCCTCCGCGGCAGAAACAAATGCTTCGTTGCCCGTATCGGTTGGCGTCACCGTGACGGTTGGCTGAACCGTCGGCGTAGGCGTGCGCGTCTTTTTCCGCTTGCGCGTGGGGGAAGGTTCCGCCGTTGCCGATTATTCCGCTGTGGGCGTTGCGCTGGCTTCGACCGTTTCGGTCGGGGTTTCCGACATCAACGGGGTTTCGGTTGGCGCGCCCGTTTCTGTGGGTTCTGCCGTCGCGGTGGCTGTCGGCGAAGTGGGTGTTTTGGTTTTCTTGGGTTTTCGCGTCGGGGTTACAGTTTTCTTGGCAGGCGCGGACGAGACCGCTTCTACTTGTTGGGGCACTGCCTTGTGCGCGCCCTCACCATTCATTTGTGCCTCCGCCCCGCCCACACTGGCGGTCACGAGCGCGCCCAACAAAATCAAATACAAACCAATTTGCCAAAAGCGAGCCGAAGCGGTGCGAAGCATGGCGACCTCCCAAAAAAATGTAAGGGCGAAGCATTTGCAGACGCGACCGCGAATCGAGTCGCATCTGCGGGTGCAAATGCTTCCCCCCTACCGCGAAATAAACGCGCAAAAAAATTCGAGCGGCTGCGCCGTGAAACGGCGCAGCCGCTCGTTTCATCGTTCGAGCCGGATTGTAATGTTTAACAAATATGCCCAACGCAGCAAACTATCCCCGCGCCTGAGCAAACCCATTATACCAAACCAAGGTTCAGGAAAAGTAATGAATTTGAATAGATTTGGTATAACTTTTGGCCTTTATTGGGTGTTGAGCGCCTTGGACACCCTGTCGAACGCCCGCGACGGGGTGTCGAACGACTGCAACGCCCTGCCGAACGACCGCGACGCCCTGTCGAATGACTCCAACGGGGTGTCGAACGCCCGCGACGGGGTGTCGAACGACTCCAACGCCCTGTCGAATGACCGCGACGGGGTGTCGAACGACTGCGACGCCCTGTCGAACGACTGCGACGCCCTGTCGAACGCCCGCGACGAGGTGTCGAACGACCTTTTTCCCTTTTCAACCCCGATTTCTCCACAAAACGGCGTATAATGTTCCTTCCCGCCCGTCTTGCACACCCCATTTTTTGCAAAAAATAACTATATTACGCACATTTTACATAATCCTTTCGCATAACCATTTCATGCCCATTTTGGTACCCTTGGGCTATTCCATCCCGCCAGAACCTGTTGCACACTGGATTCACCGTTCGTTAACGGTCTGTCGGGTTCCGGGTTCAGCCGCAACCCGACAGCGGACCAAGGTCTGAACACCTTGTGCCTCAAACCAAACACTCACTGCCTTTTGAGGAGGGCACAAAAAATGTCTGAAACAATGAACCAACTCACAACCCCTGCGCCGGAAACGGCAACGGGCACGCGCCGCCAACCGGCGCTGCAAGCACGCCGCATTTCCGAACGACTCGAAAACATTGCGGAACGGCTGCAACAAGTTCAGAACGACAGCGCGCTGCGCACGCAACTCGCGCAGTTCGGCTATGACGACGCCAAACTCGCGCAAGGGCTGGCGCTCCAAACCGCCGCGCAGGAAGCGTACCATGCGCGTCAACAGGCGTTGACCGCGCGTGCGCTCGCCACGGCGCAAGCGCACACCGCGTTTCTGGAAGCGCTGTGGGCGTATCGCAACCTGCGTTCGGTGGCGCTGTCTGTCATCGCCGACCCCGCCGTTCGCACCGCGCTCGCCGCCGACACGCCGATACCGCAGGACAAGCAAACGTTCGTGAGCGTTGCGCGTGCCGGGTACACCGCCGTGCAGAGCGAACCGCAATTCGCCGAAACGCTGTCCGCGCACGGCTATCCTGCGGACGTTTTGGCAAACGCCAATGCGCTGCTCGATACGCTGTCCGCCGCGCTGTCCGCGCTCGATACGACACGGGCGGAAGCGGAACGCGCGACGCAAACACGCAATCAAGCGCTCGCCGCGCTCAGCGCGTGGGTGCTGCGGTTTGAACGCGTCGCCGCCGTCGCGTCCCGCGCGCAAACCGACGCCGCTCGCCGCATCGCCCATGTCGCATGAGCCGCACGCGGCGCGGTCCGTTCCAACTGAATAGCCATCCAACGGGGATGCCGTTTGCGCGGTATCCCCGTTTTTCGCTTTCTTGTTCCGTGAATGTCATTCGCGCTCCGAATAGGTTTCATTGGGTGACTCATTCGACGCAGCACCTGTCCCGAGGAATTGAGAATGGGTAATCCATTCGACGGAGGTCGAATTCGCGATGTGTTGCCGCGAATTCCATTCGCCCGATAGCATCACCCAAAACATGTCCACACCCATCGCTCATCACTCAAACCGTATTTGACAAATCACGGCGCGCGTGAAAAAATACGTCAGCTTGTTTCATTTTCCCGCCACCCAATTTTTCCCCGCATGTTAAATATCGTGGTGAGGTTGTTTTTTGTACGGCGAGCAGCCGAGCCATCACGGATGGAGACTGGTACATGACGAACGGGTTAAACGCGACGCCGCCGAGTGGAATTGTCACATTTTTATTTACCGATATCGAAGGCAGCACTGCCTTGTGGGAACGGATGCCCGATGCGATGAAACGCGCGCTGGCGCAGCATGACCAGCTCTTGCATCTGGCAATTGCCAAGCACAACGGTTTCGTTTTCAAACAAATCGGCGACGCGTTCCAAGCCGCGTTTGTTGCGCCGCAGGACGCGCTGCTGGCGAGTCTCGCCGCGCAGCGCGCGCTGCGCGATGCCGCGTGGGGAGAAACAGGAATGTTGCGCGTGCGGATGGGCATTCACACCGGACCCGAAGAATGGCTCGGCACCGATTACGCGGTCAGTCACACGCTCAATCGCGTCGCACGCATCATGTCGGCAGGACACGGCGGCGAAATCTTGGTCTCGGGCGATACGGTAGAATTGTTGAACGAACGTTTGCCCGAAACGGCAACCCTGCGCGACATGGGCAAGCACCGCCTCAAAGGTTTGAAAATTCCCGAACATCTCTTTCAACTCGTCGTCCCCGATTTGCCGTCCGAGTTTCCGCCGCTCAATGTGTTGGAATCGTATCGCTTGCATTTTGATACCGTCGCGCGCGCGCTGAGCGAAAACATTGTCGTGCCGTTTTTGGGCGCAAGCGTTAATTTGGTGGGACGCCCGCCGGACAAGACGTGGCAGTTCGGACAAACCGATTTTTTGCCCGTCGGTTCGGAAGTGGCGGAACATCTCGCGCGCGTGTTTGATTATCCGCCCAACGAACCGCGCGACCTCGTGCGCGTGTCACAGTTCGCGGCGGTCAAATCCGGCATCGGTCCGCTGTATGACGAACTGCGGAAAATTTACAAAAGCGATTACCCGCCCACGCCGCTGCATCAGTTTTTTGCCGCGCTGCCCGCGCTCATGCGCAAGCAGGGGTACGCGCCGCAGTTGATGCTGGTGACGACCAATTACGACGACGCGCTGGAACGCGCGTTTCGCGCGGCGAACGAACCGTTCGATTTGGTCACCTACGTTGCCGAAGGCGAGGCGCGCGGTAAATTTATGCACGTTGCGCCGGACGGCAAAGCGCGCCCGATTGACAAACCGAACAAGTATCTCGGTTTGAGTATCGAAGAACGTACCACGATTCTCAAAATTCACGGCGTGGTGGACCGTCAAAATCGCGCGCGCGACAGTTACGTCATTACCGAAGACCACTACATTGATTATCTCGCGCACAAAGACATTGCCCAACAGCTGCCCGCGCAGCTGCTCGAAAAAATGAGTTGGAGTCATTTTCTCTTTTTGGGCTATTCGCTCAAGGACTGGAATCTGCGCGTGATTTTGCATCGCATTTGGGGCGAACAAAAATTCAAATACAAAGCGTGGGCAGTGTCCGATTCCGCGCTGCCCGGCGAAAAGCCGCAAGCGTTGGAACAGGAATTTTGGCGCTTGCGCGACGTGGACATTATCAAGATGCCGCTCGACGATTACGTGGAATCCCTGCAAACCCATTTTGAAGCGCTGCCGCAAGGGGGGGGTGACGAATGACCGCCGCCTCTTCCAATGTCAACGCGCCTGCGAGCGCGCGCAGTATTCCCCCCGCGCCGTACAAAGGTTTGGTTCCCTACACGGACAATGATTACGCGCTCTTTTTCGGACGCGATGCCGAACGCGCCATCATTGTCGCGAATGTGCGTTCGTCGCGTTTTACGCTGCTGTACGGACCGAGCGGCGTCGGCAAAAGTTCCGTCGTCGGCGCGGGCGTGGTGCATTTTTTGCGCGAACGCGCGAAACAAAATTTGCAAAAACGCGGCACGCCCGAATTCGCGGTCGTGTATTTCAATCAGTGGCGCGACAATCCGATTGCGGATTTGCTGCGCGCGGTGCGCGAAACGGTGGAAAAACTTTTGGGCAAAACGTTTCCGGACGATGAAGCGTTTCAAAACAAATCGCTGGACGAGCAGCTCAAAGTCTGGGCGGAACGCGTCAACGGCGCGCTGTTGATTTTGCTCGACCAATTCGAAGATTACTTTTTGTATCATCCGAACGAAGACGGCCCCGGCACGTTTGCGTACGAATTTCCGCTCGTCGTCACGGATTCGCAAGCGCACGTCAATTTTGTCATTTCGATTCGCGAAGATGCGCTGGCAAAACTCGACCGCTTTGAAGGACGCATCCCCACGCTCTTTGACAATTACATTCGTGTGGACCATCTCGACCGGACTGCGGCGCGCGACGCGATTGTCAAACCGATTGAACAATACAACAAGAGCATCGGCGACCAGGGCTTTCGCGTCAGCATCGAACCCGCGCTGGTCGAAGCGGTGCTGGATGAAACGAAAACCGGACGCGTGTCGTTGGGCGATACCGGCGTCGGTATCGTCAAAGACGAGCTAGAGTTGGGCGAAGAGGAAACCGCGTCGTCGCGCATCGAGACGCCGTTTTTGCAGTTGGTGATGACGCGGTTGTGGGATGAGGAATTGCGCGCGGGTTCGCATGTGCTGCGTTTGGAAACACTGCGCCGTTTGGGCGGCGCGGAACGCATTGTGCGAACGCATTTGGACAAGACGATGAATATGCTGCCCGCGCGCGAACGCGCGATGGCGGCGGCAATGTTTCATTATCTCGTCACGCCCTCCGGCACCAAAATCGCGCACACCGCGCGCGATTTGGCGGAATACACGGGCAATCAAGAAAAAGATTTGGTGCCTGTGTTGGAAAAAATGTCCGCATCGGGGATTCGCATTTTACGTCCCGTCGCTCCGCCGCCGGACCAAATGGACGCGCCGACGCGCTATGAAATTTTTCACGATGTCTTGGCACCCGCGATGTTGGATTGGCGGCGGCGGTATTATCAACAGCGGCGCAATCGCATCATTTATTTTGCGCTCGGCGCGGTCGTGTTGGGCGTCGTCGTGTTGGTGGGTTTGTTGTGGTTGAATTTACGGCAGAGCCAACAAGCATTGGAACAAAAGGCGCAAGA
Source organism: uncultured Anaerolineales bacterium (assembly GCA_964644955.1). Lineage (GTDB taxonomy): Bacteria > Chloroflexota > Anaerolineae > UBA4142 > SHND01 > SHND01. The sequence goes on from CAZXYP010000261.1 coordinate 6,401, forward strand.
GGCGCAAGCGTTGAGCCAAGCAATTCTCACGACCCAGCCAACGGGCGCCGCAAACGCGCCGCCGACGTTTGTGGCATTGCGCGAGACCGCGGCGGCGGTCGGCACGAGCGCGGCCGCGGTGACGTGTCAAGGCGCGCCCGTGATTACCTTCACTTCGTCACAAGCACGCGTCGCGCCGGGCGACAGTGTGTATTTGCAGTGGAGCGACGCGCGCCGCGTGACGGACGTGACGATTGAACCCGGTTTGGGCAAAGTGAGCGTGACCGGTACGCAAGTGGTGCAGCCGACCGAAACGACGCGCTATACACTGACCGCAGAAGGGTGCGGCGGCAAAACGACGCAAACGGTGACGATTCAGGTCGTTGTCCCGACTGCCACCACAGAGCCGACGAATCCGCCGCCGACGGCAACGGCGCCTGTGCCAACTGACATCCCACCGACCAACACGCGCATTCCGCCGACGCGTGTGCCTTCGACCCCCACGCCGAACGTTTCCCCCACGCCCAACCTTCCACCCGGCGTGTACGTGACGAATGTGCGCGTGGATCCGCCCGAACCGCGCTCGGGTGACGAAATCACATTTTATACGACGCTCCTGAATACGCGGGAAGAGCAGCAGTACAACTATTGTGTCGAAATTTTCCGCGGACAAGATGTTTCCAAATCCGTCGGTATCAGTACATGCCGTCCGGTTTCGGTCGCGCCGGGTACGAATGAATTTTCTTCGACCGGCTGGAATGTGCGCGAAGGTTCCTGCACGCAATATCTGGCGCGCGCCATTTCCGAAGACCTTGCCAAAGCGCGCACGCCGTTTTTGCAGCCCGATGGCAGTATCTATTATTTGAATTTCACCGTCTGCCCGTAACGCAAATAAAAAACAGCATGGTTCGTGAACGACAATGCTGTTTTTGAATTGCGGCAGCGCGGTGTGGTTTTAGGTGGCGCGCACGGCGACCAATGTAATGTCGTCATGGACCGGCGCGGGGCCGCGAAACGCGGCGATTTGCGCAAGCAGAGTGTCGCACAACGCTTGCGTGTCCAACTGCGGCGCGTCGCGGAGAAATGTATGAATCCGTTCTGCGCCAAACTGTTCACGTTCCGTATTGAATGCTTCGGTCACGCCGTCGGTGACCAACAACATGGTTGTTCCGTGCGGCAGCGTCAGCGTTCCTTCATCCAAGAGGACAAAATCGAAAATGCCTAGTGGCGCGCCTTCGCGCTGCGGCGGCATCCACACCGTTCCATCCGGCAAACGCAGAATCGGGAGTTCGTGTCCCGCGCGGGCGTATTGAAACTCGCGTGTGCTGCGAACGAGAATGCCGTACAGGACAGTGACAAACAAGCCGGAGGCATTCATCTCCAACAGATATTGGTTGACGCGTGCGAGCGTTTCGCGCGGCGAACGATTCTGGCGCGCTTCCGCGCGAATCAACGCGTGCGTCTGCGCCATAAAAATCGCGGCAGGCACGCCCTTGTCACTGACATCGCCAATCACGATGGCAAGCGCATCCTCGCTCAAGGGAATGAAATCGTACAAGTCGCCGCCCACCTGTCGCGCGGGGACCATGTGGGCGCCGAATTGAAATCCTTTGAGGTTGGGCAGTGTGCGCGGCAGAATGCTCAATTGAATTTCCGCCGCCAACTGCAATTCGCGTTCGAGTTTTTCCTTTTCAATGATTTGGGCTTGCGCGGCTTGGAG
>CAZXYP010000262.1:0-8090 GCA_964644955.1 uncultured Anaerolineales bacterium
GCCGTACCAATCATACGCCTGACGATATTGATGCACGAGCCACACGATTTTGTGCGGATGCTGCGCGGCGTACGAGGGAAATTTTGTGGTGATGATGCGGTCAATCTTGACACCGTTCGCGGTGGTTACATCGAGCAAGCGCCAGGCGAGCGCGGATTGAAACAATTGCGCGTGCGGGAGCCATTGAAACGGCAAACTGACGAGCTCCGCGCGGTGTCCCATCCGATTCAATGCGTCGCGCAGCCCTTCCGCCAACATTTCCGCGCCGCCGCGCACGAATGGCACCTGCGGAGAACAAACCAAGATATTCATACGTCGCGTTTTTCTTCGAGCGCGGCGAGCCGTTTTTCCAATTCTGCCACGCGCGTTTCTTGCGACGCGAGCTCGGTCAACGCGCGCGCGACCTGGAGATTGAATGCGTTTTGCTGCTGCACAATGGTGTTGAGCAATTCGACCATCACGCGGCGCGCGACGCGTTTGAAAAAATAGACGACGCGCCACGTCAACGGCGCATTCGGCGCGGGGGGGGGGAGCGTGGCGGAAATGTACCAATTCGCATTCAGATTCGCAATCGCTTTTTGCAATGGCGTGAGGTCTGCGTCCGACGCCGGCGCGGGAGCGCGCCGCACGCGCTCGCGCAGTTCTGCCAATTCGTGCGCCACATCAATGTCTTGTGCCATGCCAATGCCTCAATTTCGTTTCGCGCGTGACGGCAAGAAACGTTTCAAGCCGCCGCGCATTTGCGCGCCGCGTTCCAATTCGCGCGCCCAGCGCTGTGTCTGTTCCAGTTCGCGTTCCAACATTTCGGCGTAACGCATGATGGTTTGCGCGTCGGGGTCTGCAAATGTCGGCAAAATTTCGCCGCCGCTGCGCGCTTGTGGTGTGATGTCGCGCACTGTTTCGAGCAGCGCGCCCGCGCGCGCGTCCCAAGATTGTTGCTCAAGAAAAACGTCCAGCGCGTGTTCCTCCACGCGCGTCTGCGCGGCGCGTTCAATCGTCGCGAGAAATTCATCCGGCGTTTGCGCGACAAACACATACGGCAGCGCTGTGAGCTGCGGCGCATAGCTCGCGGCGACAGGTTTGTGCGCGGCGAGATATTCGTAAATTTTTAGCGGGTCGCGCCCGCGCGTGAACGCGTTATCCGGAAACGGCGCGAGCATCACATCGCACGCAGCGGCGTAACGCGGCAATTCCTCATGCGGCGCCGCGCCGTGAAAAAAAATATTCTCGAATTGTTTCAAGCGCGCGACGATGGATGGGCGATGCGGTTCCGGATCACGCGCGCCCAGCAAATGAATGTTCCATTGCGGACGCATTTGCGCGACGTGCGCGACCAACCCGGCGTCAAACATGGAATCAATCAATGTGCCCCAAAACCCGAGCGTCAATTCGCCGCGTTCGATTTGGGCGGGTCTTGCATTTTTTCTCGTTTGAAACGTCTCCAATGCAATTCCGTTCGGAATCACGTGCGCGGTTTTGCCAAATCGTTCCAGCGTGTGCGCGGTATGCGGCGTCACCGCGCACAACACATCCGCGTCGCGTACCAGATAGTCTTCAGCGGCGGGCGCAAACTGTGTATGTCCCAACGCGGGCGCGGCGGCGAAATCATCCATCGCATAATAGACAATCAAAAATTCGTGCGCGCGCAAAAACGGCACGAGCCGCACGAACGGGTCGAACGGCGCAGAAAAAATCGCGATGCGCGTTTCGTTCGGCAAGAATTTCGCAAAGCGTTCCAACAACGCGTGACCAACCGTCTCCGGTTCTTCTGTCTCCAACCCAAACCATGCGCGGCGCAATTGTGTCGGCGTCAAGCCGAGTTCGGTCAACGCGACAATTTCAAACGGCAAATGTTCTGCGTTGCGCGTCGCCGACGGTTGTGGTTCGACAAACAACACGCGATGCCCGCGTCGCGCCAAGGCGCGCGCAATTTGCGTCGGGTTGTGCGCGCCGCCCGCTTCGTCAAAGGCAAGAGTACTAAAAGAAAGGAAGTTCAAGACGAGAGTCTCCGGGCTCCAATCTCTACTCTTATATCCGCCGCACTAACGCTCCATACAACGCCTTGATTTTCGCGTACTGTTGTTCCCACGTCATTTCACGCATGACTTGCCGCTGTCCGTTTTTGCCCAGACGTTCTGCCAGCGCGCGATTGTCAAGCAGCTCCAGAATGTGCGCGGCGATGGCGTCCGTGTCTCCGAATTTTACCAAAAAACCGTTTTGTCCGTCGGCAATCACATCCGGCACACCGCCCGCGCGCGCGCCAATGACAGGTTTGTTATACAACCACGCTTCCAGATACACAATGCCGAATGAGTCGGTGCGCGAAGGCATTGCCAACACGTCGCACGCGGCGAGCAAATCGCGTTTTTCTTGCGCGTTGATAAAGCCGAGACGGCGCACGCGTTTCTGCGCATCGGCAGGCACGGTCACAAAATATTTATCGAAATCGGACAGGTGCGAACCCGCCAGCACCAACACCGCGTCGCGCGTTTGCCACACTTTTTGCATTGCCTGCACCAAATGCACCGTGCCTTTGTCGTATGCCGCCGTACCGATGTATGCCACAATCGGCGCGCGCAAATTGTGCGCCTGACGAAAACGCGCGCCGTCGCCGCCGAGAATCTCTTTTGGTTCCACACCCGCGCCGATGCGATGAATTTTTTCGCGCGCAACGCCGCGTTCGTGGAGTGCATTCCCTTCGCGTTCAGTCATTACAATCACGGCATCCGCGCGTTGTAACATTTCGATTTGATGCGGCAGCGTATAAAACCGTACAACTTTTTCGTCGTCGCTCTCGCCGAGATGCAGAAACGGCGTAAGAACGAACGGAATGTGTTTGCGCCGCGCAAATTGAAACGCCGCGACGACGGATGAATCGAGCGAAATGTTTGCCGTATGCACGAGGTCGAAATGTTCCGCCGTGGTTGCGAGCGCGTCGTCCAACGCGGGAACATACGGCACAAAACGCGCGAGCCGAAACAACAGCGAGAGTGTGTTGAATGGCAGCGACGCGAGAATGGACATGCCCCGTTTGATGGCAGGGAAAGCAAGAGCGGAAAACGGCAAGTACTCAATCGGGTAACGTTGAATATACACGCGGTCTAGAGTTTCGTTTTCCAACTCGACCGCGCGTTTGTCGGCGCGCCAAAAGCGTTCGAGGTCCCACGCGTCGGTCGTGTACACGGTAACGCTTTCGCCGTCGCGCGCGAGCCGTGCTCCGATTTCTTGAAACACTTGCTCGGCGCCGCCAATGTACGGATAGTAGCGTTGGATGACGTGGAGAACCTTCATGGAAATTAGCGACTAGAGATTGGAGAGTAGAGATTTGAATTTGTTTGCAATGCTTGATTGCTGCAGCGCGTTTTCCAGCTCACGGATGTGCGCGTCGCGGGCTTGGATAACGCGTTCAAGATGCTGCGCGTATGCTTGCACGCGGTCGAGTTCGCTGTCCGCGTTGGGCATTGCGCCGCGCAAGGGGGGGGGGAGGTCGCGCGCGCGCGGCTGTAACGTCTCCAACGCGCCGAGTAAGGCGTCCGTGCGTTTCGCCCACGTTTGTTCCTGCAAATACGCGTCGAGTTTTGCGCGGTCAATCAATTCGCGCGCGGCGTGTTCCATGTGCCGCAAAAATTCATTCGCATCGCGCGCCAGATACACATACGGCATGTCCGCAAGTTGTTCCAAATTTGTCGAGACCACCGGTTTGTAACACGCGAGATATTCATACACCTTCAACGGGTCGCGCGCGCGATTGAACGGCGTCACGGGGGTGGGCAAAATGCACACGTCAAAACTTTGCGCGTATTGCGCCAACACATTGCGCGCGACGCTCGGATGAAAATGCGCATTCGGCGCGTCCAACATGTTTTTCAACGAAGGGCGCGTAGGGTCGAGGTCGTACGCGCCGATGAAATGCCACTGCCAATTCGGACGCGCGCGCGTGATGGATTGTAACAGTGGGATATCGAAATTGTATTCCCACATCGTGCCCCAAAAGCCGACCGTGATTTCACCGCGCGTCAACTCGGAGGAAACGCTCGCCGCCACGTTCCTCTCGCCGGGGGAACGAAACGGTGCGAGGTCAACCCCGTCACGAATCATCTGTACATTTTTTTGCGCGCGAAATTTTTCAGTGAGGCGCGGCGAGAGCGTGACAATCAAATCGGACTGTTCCGCGAGATACTGCTCCGCCAAATCGTCATAACAAAAGGAACCGAGCGCGCGCATTTCCGAAATGTCGTCCAGCACATCGTACACCAACCCATACCCGCGCGCACACAACGCGGGCAGCAGTTCCAACGCGGGACGAAACGGCGCGAGACAAATGACAAGGTTTTGTTCAGCGGACGACGGCAAGTGCGCGCGCAAGCGCGTCACGGCATCCGCGGGCGCGGCGTACTCCAAGCCGTACCACGCGCGCAAAAAATTCACGTCGTCCCAACCGAGCCGCTCGAAATTCAAAACGCGCGGGTTCGTGTCGGGAACGGGCGTGCGGCTTTTTTCGATTTCGAGGTACGCGACAACATGCCCGCGCCGCGCCAGCTCTTGCGCGAATTGGACGGGGCGATGCGCGCCGCCGGAATTGTCCCATGCGATGGGACTGATAAAAACAACGTTCATGTAACAAAAGTGATAAAAATGTGCATTGCGTGTAAAATAAAGTAAATTGTCAATTTAGCGCGCAAAACAACGGATTGTGGATGCTGTAATAAGTAGTTTATTGTGAAATAATGGTGTAAAAAAAATAATATCAATCAAGCAGTGATTTTAGTTTCCAAAAAGGATTGGTCTGTTGCAAGCGTTGAATGTGCGCTTGCTTGGCTTGGGCATCGCGCTCCAGCGCGGCAATGTACTGTGTGCGTTCATCCAGCAGCTGCTCGGTGCGCGCGAGGTATTGACGCGCGTTATCCGGCAGCGCCGCGTCGGCGTACCAAGATGGAATCTCCGGCGCATTGGCATCGGAAGCGGCGCGCGTTGACGCGAGCAAGGATGTAAGTTGGTCGAGCCGTTTGCTCCACGTGCAATCGCGCAAATACGCGTCTATCTGCGCGCGGTCTATTTGCAGCGTCAACGCATGTTCAATCGCGGCGAGAAATGTTTCGGGAGTATCGGCAAGCAAAACATACGGCATTCCCGCGAGCTGCGGCGTGTGCGACGCGACGACCGGTTTGTAGCCGCTCAGGTACTCGAAGACTTTTAACGGGTCACGCGCACGGTTAAAAGCGTTATCGGGAAAGGGCACGAGCGCGACATTGAAATTTTCCAAATGCTTTGGCAGTTCCGAATGCGCGACGGGTCCAAGCAATTGCACATTGGACAGGGCGCGCAATTTCTCTTGCACGCGCGGCAAGGTTGTGTCTTGGTCAACGGGTCCGATAAGCTGAATGTGCCACTGCGGACGCGCGCGCGCGATGAATTCAATCAACGCGATGTCGAGATTAAAGGCGTTGACGTGTCCCCAAAAGCCCAACGTGATTGGCTTGGCGGCGCGAGGGGGGGGTGAGGGGGGGGGGCGAAACAGCGCGGCATCGTATCCTTGACGCAGTAACTGAATCGGCGCGCGCGGCTGCCATTGCGACAATTTTTCAACCAGTGTGGTTGAAACCGCGACGACGAGGTCACAGTGCGCGACCAAAAACTTTTCGGCGTCGCGATTGGCAAAATATAAACCGATTTCGGGAAACGCTTCAAAATCGTCCAGCGCGTCGTACACGATTTTATAGCCGCGCGCGCGAAACAGTGGATACCACGCAGCGAATGGCACGAACGGGTCGCCGTACACCACCGCGCGTTCGGCGTTTGGCGTTTCAAAGGCGTCAAGCGCGCGGAGAAACGCGTTTTCAAATTCGATACGCGGGTCGAGCCCAAACCACGCGCGGCGTAACGCCGTCTCGTTGAAACCCAACGCGTTAAAATCCACGACCGTCAAATTGTTTTGCGAAATTGGTTTTTGTAAGGGGACGACTTGAACAAACAAAACGCGTTCGCCGCGCTGCGGCAATTCGCGCGCGAAATAATGGAGCGGACGTCCCGCGCCGCCCATCTCATCCCAACCTTGTGTTGAAAGAAAAACAAAATCCATGGTTCGCGTATCGCAAATCGCCACTATCGCACGATTGTACTATCGCACTATCCCGCGCAGCGCGTTCAGCGCGCGCATCACGCGTCCGTTCGCGTAGCCATCCACCACGCGCGCGAGCGATTCCTTTTCTTGCCACAAACGCGCGCGCGCGCGTTCTTGTAAGCCCGCCAATTGTGACATGGATGCGAGCGCTTGCTCCAGCGCGTTGGTTTGTGCGGCGATGTCGGTGGGATTGCCCAACGCCAGTGCGCGTTGATATGCCCCCAACGTCTGTTTGCCGGAACGTTCCCACGAATAATTTTGCAAAATGTGTTCGCGCAGTGTATCGGTAGGCGCAGCGTCCATTGCGGTCAAAACCGCGCGGCGAATGGCAGCCGTGTCCGCGGGGTCGCAGAACTGCGCGTCGGCATTCAAATAATCGCGGATGCCGGATTCGGTGGTCACGACAATGCGGCAGCGCGTGACGGCGGCTTCCAACACCGCTTGCGGCGCGCAATCGTACCAGCTCAGTAACGCGTGAACGCGCGCGGCAGCGCCCGCCGAGGCGAGCTCGTCCGGCGGCAAAAAGGGCAGAAAAACCAATTTCACGCGTCCGCCGCGCGCGACTTGTTCGCACAAGGCACGATAGCCGGGCGCCAACGTGCCGCCGGCAAACACCAGCGTCAGCGGTTCGTCGCGCAGCGCGCGTACGAGCGCGAGTTGATTCTTGCGAATTTCAAAACGCGCGGCGCACAAGACGAAATCGCGCAGCCCATATTTTTTTGCAAACAATTCCGCCGTTGCCCGCGCAAACAATGGTTTGACGCCGCTCCACGCAACCGCCAGCCGTTCGGGCGCAATGCCAAAGTCGCGCACGAGCAAAGCGGTTTCGGCATCGGAACTCGGGTTCAGCATGGCGGCGTGCAAAAAAAGTGCGCGCTGCGCGGCGCGTTCGGCGCGCTGAAACGCGTCGCGGATGTTTTGTTCCGCATCGGCATTGGGTCCCTGCGGCGGGTCGGCTTGCGGCAAACCTTCGCGATAAAACCGCTCGGTGTTCCAATAAATCGGCGTAATGAAAATAGGAGCATCATACGCGCGCGCGCGGATTAAACTTGGCAGCGCGGTAAAAATATCCGGCGCGTCAAACAGATGCACGAGATCCGGTTTGAAAGACGCGGGCGCGTCGGAGGACACCACAATTTCGACGCCGTGCGCGCGCAGCGCGTCTGTGGTCAAACGATAATGTTCGCCCAAACCGCTCGCGTGGGTTGGCGGAAAAACTAGAACGGTTAATCGCGTTTGCGCCATGCTTGTAACGTCCGCACGAGAGCCGATTTCGTCCAGCGCGCGTGCGCGCGTGCGTGCGCACGCACAATGGTTTCGAGTTCGTGCGCCCACGCGGTTGTTTTAAGCGCCTGCGTTTCGAGCGTTTCGTAAGCGGTCTGTTTCAAATACATCAGCTCTGCCAAACGCGCGCCAATGTCGCCCAACGCGTTCGTGTCCAAAAACGGCGCGCGCAATGCATCGGTCTGCAATGCCGCGTCATACGCGGCGCGCGTTTGTTGCGCCGCGCGTGCCCACGTAAATTTTTCCGCGAGCTGCGCGCGCAAATTTTGCGGACGCGGCGCGGCAAGCGCGCGTCGAATTGCCTCACGAATCGAGATGGGGTCGGCGGGGTCGCAGGAAAAACACGCGTCGCCAAAATATTCGCGTCCCGGTCCGTTTTGCGTCATGACCAAATTTAGATTATTGAGCCCGGCTTCGAGCGCGGCGAGTCCCTGTTCTTCCCACCAACTCGCCATGACATGCACGCGCGCGGCGGCAAACGCATCTGCGACGTGTGCCGGCGTCAGCGCGCCGACGAAATGAATGTTGCCTGTCGCTTCGGCGCGGCACAAGTCCAAATAGCGCACGTCAGGCGCGTGTCCTGCCAGCACCAAAGGCGCTTGTTCATTGCGCCACGCGCGAATCAAGCCGACTGTATTTTTGCGTTCCTCAAGCCGCGCCGCACAGAAAACAATGTCGCGCGCGC
>CAZXYP010000263.1:0-8083 GCA_964644955.1 uncultured Anaerolineales bacterium
GCTCGGCGCGATGGGAGAAGCGATACATATCTAAGGATGAAGGATGAAGGATGAAGGATGAAAAAAATCCTACTTTATCCTTCATCCTTCTGCCTTCATCCTTTGTTTCATGCGTACTCATCCCACCGTTTTCGTTGCCGAGACTGCCACAATCGTTGGTGACGTGACAATTTATCAAGACGCGTCCATTTGGTTCGGCGCGGTGATTCGCGGCGACGCGGATAGGATTGTGATAGGCGAGGGGACGAATGTGCAAGACGGCGCGGTGATTCATTGCGACGCAAATTTTCCGACGACGATTGGCAAACGCGTCGTCATCGGACATCGCGCGGTCGTACACGGCGCGACGATTGCAGACAATGTCATGATTGGCATCGGCGCAATTGTGTTGAACGGCGCGCGCGTCGGCGAATATTCCATCATCGCCGCAGGCGCAATTGTCACCGAAGGCGCGGACATTCCGCCGCGTTCGCTTGTAATGGGTGTTCCGGGAAAAGTGGTGCGTGAGGTGACGGATGAAGAAATCAAACGCATCACCGACGGCGCGCAAATTTATATTGACCGCGCGAAAAATTATTGGAGAGGAATTTATAAATAGTCGCAGGTCGCAGGATTCAGAGCGCGCGGAATTGTGGCTTGCAACTTGCAACCTGTAACTTGCAACATGAACATTGGTATCATCGGCGGCGGGTTTGCGGGAATGACTGCCGCGTATGAATTGGGCAAACTCGGATACAAGACCGTTATTTTTGAACGCATGACGGAATTGGGCGGGTTGGCGAGTACCTTTCAAGTCGAGCCGGGTATTCCGCTGGAACGCGGCTATCATCACTGGTTCACATCCGACACGCACGCGGTTGCATTGATGCAAGAACTTGGTTTGGGCGACCGCGTGCAGTGGATTCCATCCAAAACAGGTTGGTTCGAGCAAGGCAAAATTTGGAGCATGGTTTCGCCGATGGACTTGATGAAACTCGGCACCATTCCATTGTTTGACCGCATTCGGCTCGGCGCGGCGACGGGCTATCTCACATACTTGCAGCGCGACAAAAAAAATCTTTACAAATACGAAAGCATCACCGCGCACGATTGGTGGAAAAAATACACGGGCGATGTGGTGTGGGATAAAGTGTGGGGACCGATGTTTCGCGGCAAATTCGGCGCGCGCGCAGAGCAAGTGCCAATGGTGTGGCACTGGTTCAAAATTGTCTTGCGTATTGGTTCGCGGCGCGGTTTGAATCAAGAAGAATTGGGTTACCCAAGAGGTTCGTTCCAAGTTTTGATTGATGCGCTCGAACAGGCGATTCTCAAACAGGGCGGGGTGATTCTCAAAGGCGCGACCGTCAAACGCGTTGTCGTCGAAAACAATACCGCAGTGGGCATCGAACTTGCGGAGGATGACAATACGCGCGCAGCGTTGGCGCGCGTAGGGGCGTTGAATTCAACGCCCCTACAGAAGGAACGCGGTTATATTTCCTTCGACCGCGTGTACTCCAGCGCGCCTTCGTTCGCCACGTTAAAATTTATCAACGAACTGCCGAATGATTACGTTGCGAAAATGAACGAGGCGAAATACATGGGCGCGGTCATGCTGATTTTGAAATTGAGACAACAAATGACGCCGTGGTATTGGCTCAACATTGCCGATCGTTCCATTCCGTTTGTGGCGACGATTGAACAAACCAATTTCATTCCGCCGGAAGTGTACAACAACAAACGCATTATGTATGTGTCGAATTATCTCGACGCGTCGTCGCCATATTTTCAAATGTCGCGCGACGAATTGTTCAACGCGTACTTGCCGCACCTGCAAAAAATCAATCCGCAGTTTTCGCCCGATTGGGTCGAGGAATTTTGGCATTTCAAAGAAGCCGCCGCGCAGCCGCTGTTTCCATTACACTATTCGCAAAAAATTCCGCCGCTGCGTACGCCCGTGCGAAATTTTTATTTGGGCAACACGACGCAAATCTATCCCGAAGACCGCGGCACGAGTTACTCGGTGCGGTTAGGACAGGATATGGCGCGGCTGATTGACGCGGATCTCAAGAAATGAAATTCTTTACCGAAAACGAACCGACGTCTCCCATCAACGCGCGTTATCAAGTGACGCGCGTTTTGTATCGCGGCAAGAGCAAGTACCAAAAAATTCTCGTGTTCGAATCGCCGTTTCACGGGCGCGTGTTGGCGCTCGACGACATTGTGCAGCTCACCACGCGCGAAGAACATTTTTATCACGAGATGTTGGTGCATCCTGTTTTGCAAGCGCACCCGAACCCGCGCAAGGTATTGATTATCGGCGGCGGCGACGGCGGCACAATGCGCGAGGTGGTGAAATATCGCGCATTGGAAAAAATTGTCCAGTGCGAATTGGATGAAACGGTCGTGCAAATTGCGCGCGAATTTTTTCCAAACGTCGCGTCGGGTTACAAGGACACGCGCGCCGAACTGCGTTTTGAGGACGGGCAAACATTTTTGCGCGAGAGCGGCCAAGTGTGGGACGCCATCCTTTTGGATTTGACCGATCCGATTGGCCCGGCAAAGCCGTTGTTTGAACGTCCGTTTTACAAATTGTGCGCGAAACATCTCGCGCCCGACGGCATGTTGTGCGCGCAAACCGAATCCCTGCATTTTCACGCGGACACGGTGGAAGGTGTGCTGCGCGCGCTGCGCGGTTTGTTTGCCTACACCGAATTGGTGACACTGCCGCTGGCGATGTATCCCGGCAATTGGTGGACGTTCACCGTCGCATCGAAAGCGCTCGACCCCAAACTCGCGCGAAATCAATACACGCCGCGCACCCGTATCTATTCACGGGAGGACCACGCGTGGTTTTTTCTGCCCGCCGGCGTCCGCGCGAAAATTCTTTGACGTGTTCCAAACTTTACGCCGCGCCGATTTGTGTTAAAATCGCCGCGTTTGTCGCGAACACGCAACGTTTTGTGCGCTTGGGTGTTTCGTATTCTGTATCGGCTGTCGAATCAAACGCCCCGTGCGTTTGCTCAAACGCTCGTGCGTTTGCTCAAACGCCCCATGCGTTTGCCGCGTCTTGAGCTGTTGTCAAGCGTCGGCTGTGCCACAGACCCGGTTGTCATGGCACATGCGACGCTTTCTTTGTGTCGGACGCGCGTGTACGATATGAAATTGGCTGCGGCACAAAGCGGCGAGGGTTTGTTCCGCACACGATAAATACCCGCGCAATTTTTTCGAGGAGAGAGTTTATGGTAACACCAAGTCCAACGCTCACGGTTACGGGCAATGCCGCGCCGCCCGTTACGCGTGAAATGGGTTTGCACTGGCTCGAGCAAATGATGTTGATTCGGCGCTTTGAAGAAGCCGCCGAATACGCGTATACGCAAAAAAAGATTGGCGGCTTTTTGCATTTATACATCGGCGAAGAATCCATCGCCGTTGGTTCCGTCGCGGCAATGCGTCCCGACGATGATATTTTTACGCATTATCGCGACCACGGCTGGGTTCTCGCGCGCGGCGTGCATCCGAATCCCTCGATGGCGGAACTGTACGGCAAAGCCACCGGCTTGGTCAAAGGCAAAGGCGGCTCGATGCACTTTGCGAGTGTGGAGCATCACATGTGGGGCGGTTACGCTATTGTCGGTGGACACATTCCGCTTGCGGCGGGCATGGCGTTTTCGCATCAATATCTGAAACGCGACCGCATCGCGTTTTGTGTCATGGGCGAAGGCGCGACCAATATCGGCATGTTTCACGAAGCGTTGAACATGGCAGCATTGTGGAAATTGCCCGTCGTCTTTTTGGTGGAAAACAATCAGTACGGCATGGGCACCGCCGTCGAACGCGCGTCCGCGGTCGCGGACATTTACGAAAAGGCGGCGGCGTATCACATGCCCGCGACGCAAATTGACGGCAATGACATTGAACTCGTGTACAACACGATTTATGAATTTGCCGAACGGGCGCGGCGCGGCCAAGGTCCGCAAATGGTCGAAGCCATGACGTATCGTTTTCGCGGTCATTCGATGGGCGACCCGCAGCGCTATCGCAGCAAAGATGAAGTCGAACATCGTCGCCCCGGCGACCCGATCAATCGTTGGGAGACGAAAATTTTGGAGCGCGGCTGGGCGACCGAAGACGAAATCAAAGCCATGTTTTTGCGCGTGGACCGGCAGGTGAATGAAGCCGTGCAGTTTGCCGAAGACAGCCCGTTCCCCGAACCGGGTGAATTGTACACCGACATTTTGGTGGAGGAATAAGACGATGGCAGAATTGATTCAACTGACGTATCGCGAGGCGCTCAAGGAAGCGATGCGCGAAGCGATGAAGCGCGATGAAACCGTCGTCATCATGGGCGAAGAAGTCGGTGTGTGGGGCGGCACGTTTTCGGTGACGCGCGGACTGCATGATGAATTCGGCGGGCATCGCGTGATTGATACGCCGATTGCGGAAATGGGCATTATCGGCGTGGCAACGGGCGCGGCGATGGGCGGTATGAAACCGATTGCCGAAATCATGACGATTAATTTCGCGCTCGTGGCGATTGACCAAATCATCAACAATACCGCGAAAATTCATTCCATGTTCGGCGGTACCATGCGCGCGCCGGTTGTAATTCGTACGGCTGCCGGATGGGGACAACTCGCGGCGACCCATTCGCAATCCTTTGAAGGTTGGTTCGCGCACGTGCCGGGGTTGATTGTGGTGATGCCTTCGACTCCGTATGATGCCAAAGGTTTGCTTACGACCGCGTTGTATTCGCAAAATCCGGTGGTCTTGATCGAGCATACGCGCTTGTACGGCGACAAGGGCGAAATGCCCAAGGGCGAATTCCGCGTCCCGTTTGGGGTGGCGGATGTAAAACGGCAAGGCAAAGATTTGACCATTGTTACGTATTCGCGCATGGTGCATGTGGCATTGAACGCGGCAAAGGAATTGGCGCAGCAAGGCATCGAAGTCGAAGTCGTGGATGTGCGCTCGTTGCGTCCGATAGATTGGGACACGATTCTGAGTTCCGCGCGCAAGACGCATCGCGCGTTGGTTCTGACGGAAGACTGGATGACGTTCGGTGTCAGCGGCGAAATTGCCGCACGCATCAGTCACGACGTGTTTGACTATCTCGATGCGCCGGTAGAACGCCTGACGCAAGAAGAAGTGCCGCTCCCCTACGCACCGAATCTGGAAAAATTGGCATTCCCCGACGAAGCGCGCGTCGTGGAACAAGTAAAAGCGATGCTCGCATAAGTTAACCGGAGACTGGAGACTGGGTCTCTTCAGTTTCCAGTCTCCAGTCTCTAGTCTCTCATGTCCACAAACGTCACGATGCCCTCGATGGGCTTTGATATGACCGAAGGCAAAGTTTCGCGCTGGCTGAAAAATATCGGCGATACGGTCACGCGCGGCGAAACGATTGGCGAAATCGAAACGGAAAAGGCAACGGTGGATTTGGCTGCGCCGGTTGACGGCGTGTTTGCAAAAATTCTCATCGAACCCGGTACGACCGTGCCGGTCAATACGCCGATTGCAATTGTGACGGCGCCCGGCGAAACGCTTGCCGCCGACACTGCCGCGCCAATGCCGGATGCCGCGTCCGCGAAACCGGAAGCGGTTATGCCTGCGCCGGCGGCGACTGCATCTGCCGCGCCCAAGAAAAGCGACGGACGCCTCAAAGTATCACCGCTCGCGCGCAATATGGCAAAAACGGAAGGCATAGACCTCAATGCGTTGCAAGGCACCGGACCCGGCGGACGCATCATCGAACGCGATGTGCAAAGAGCCATTGAAGCGAAACAAACCGGCGCGCCTGCTGTCGCGCCCGCGCCGATTGCGCCGACGCCGACCCCGAAACCTGCGTCCGTGGTCACGCCTGCCGCGCCGTTGATGAGCGGCGAACAATCGCTCAGCAGAATGCGCCAGACGATTGCGCGGCGTTTGCAAGAGTCGAAATCATCCATCCCGCATTTCTATCTCACGATGGAAATCAACATGGGCGAGGCAATGAAACTGCGCGAACAATTGAACGCGATGGCGGCGAGCGATGCGGAAAAACTTTCCGTGAACGATTTGATTGTGGCGGCGTCCGCGCGCATACTGCAAAAATTCCCGAACGTAAACGCGTACTTCAAAGGCGACCGCGTAGCGTATAACGATACCATCAATGTCGGCGTCGCCGTGTCGGTGGACGAAGGGTTGCTCACGCCCGTGCTGCGCAACGCCGACCAAAAATCATTGAAACAAATCGCGGTGGAGACCAAAGAGCTCGCGGCGCGCGCGCGCAACAACAAAATGAAACCCGAAGACCTCGGTCCCGGCACGTTCACCATCAGCAACCTCGGCATGTTTGGCATTGACGAATTTTCTGCCATCATCAATCCGCCGGAATCGTGCATTCTCGCGGTCGGCGCGCTCAAGAAAACGCCCATCGTCGTCAACGATTCGATTCAAGTCGGACAAATGATGAAAGTGACTCTGTCCGCCGACCACCGCATCGTGGACGGCGCGCTCGGCGCACAGTTTTTGCAGGCGCTGAAAAAGTTGTTGGAGAATCCGGTCAACCTACTTTTATGATTACCGACCTCGGACATCCTGCGTTCGCCGTACAAAACATCGAACGCACGCTCGCGTTTTACGCCGCGCTGGGCATTCACGAATCGTTTCGCTTGAATCATGACGACGGTTCGTTGATGCTGATTTATATGCATGTCGGCGGCGATCGCTTTATCGAAATTTTTCCGGGCGGTCCCGAACCCGAAGCGCAGCGCAAATCGAGTTTCATGCACTTGTGTTTGTTGACGGATGATTTGCATGGGATGGTCGAACGATTGCGCGGCGCGGGGCTTCCGATTGATCAGGAGCCAAAAATGGGGTTGGACCACAATTGGCAGGCGTGGACGCACGACCCGGACGGCAACGCTATCGAGTTTATGCAAATCATGTCCGAATCGCCGCAGTGGAAAATCGCGCGGGGCGAAAAATAAAGTAAGGAGCGGCAGCGAAAATTGCCGCTCTAATTTTTTTTGAATGGACGCCCATTCTTTTTCGGTTATAATCTTGTACGCACATGTCGCAAGACCTTTCGCCGCAAGAATTGAACAAACTCATTGCGCGCCGTTTCTTGAAGATATGGAACGCGGGCGGTGAAGCGTTGGTGGATGACCTTGCCGCGCCGGACATTGTTTTTTCGCACAGCCGTCTGCAAGAGCCGATGCGCGGTGCGAGTTTGCTGAAACAAGTGCTGGCGCAAACGCACGACAGTTTTCCCGACATGCGAATCGAAGCGGACGAGGTATTGGCGGAGGGTGACAAGGTGATGGTGCGTTGGACGTATCGCGCGACGCATCGCAACAATGTTTTGTTTGGCGTTGCGCCGTCGGGCAAACGCGTCGAGGTTTCGGGTGTGAGCGTGTATCGCATCGTCAACCGTCAAGTCGTCGAGGAAATCGGCTTGTCGGATACAATGAGTCTGATATTGCAATTGGGCGCGGCGCTGGGCGGACCGAAATGAGTTTTGAAATCCTCACTCCGATTACAGACATCGAAACAATTGCAAGTGGGCGAGGTGTAGAAATTCGACGGTATTTGGATCGCGTTTATGGCAGAGGACGATGGCGCAAAATGAAAGGTAAGGCAACGGTTCAGCTGGAAGATGGAACCGTGTGTGCTGCTGAAATCTATTGGTACGAGGCGCAGGGCATCGGGCGTAAGGATTTCAAAATCAAGAGGTATCTCCAATGAATGAATTTGTAATTTGTATCAATAACGATAGCAATCCCGCGAGTCTAATCGTAGGTAAAGTGTATCGTAAACTGCAGGATGCCGCTGCGGATAAGCACAACATGATTCGTGTGATTGACGAAGATACCAGCGAGTCGGATGGATATCTATATCCTGCGTCAATGTTTGTGCAAATCGCATTGCCGGAAAAGGCGGAACGCGCGTTAATGCCCGCTACCCGCTAAGACCGCAAAAGGAAAAAACTTTGTGATTACCGAACAACAAATTATCAGCGCGCTCTCCACCGTCATCGAACCCGAACTGCATCGTGATTTGGTCACGCTCAAAATGATTCGCGATGTTTCGATTCAGAACGACGATGTGACATTCACGATTGTGC
>CAZXYP010000264.1:0-1049 GCA_964644955.1 uncultured Anaerolineales bacterium
CGGGGTTTGAATTTCAACCACCGCGCGCCATCGAAATGCGCGGCGCGTTGAAAAACGCGCGGCTGCCCAATTTCACATTGGCTTCGTCACACGGCGACGCAGTGACACTCTACAAATTGCGCGGACGAAAACGCGCGGTATTATTTTTTGTGGACGATGCAAGTGACCGCGCCGGTCAAGGATACGCGCGCCAATTGACGAATCATCGCGAACTTTATGACGAATACAACGCGCTGCCGTTGCCCATCGTGCGCGCGGCTGTGGATGCGACGAAACAATGGGCGCATGAATTTGCGCGCGGCTATGCGGCATTGTCCGACGCGGACGGCGGCGTGAAACAAAAATACGCGGCGTTGTTGAACGTGAATCCATCCGACGCGCTGTTGGTGATTCTCGATTCGTTCTGCGCGCCGCGTGCGCTTTCACACGCGCCCAACGCAGGCGGTTTGATTGCGCCAAGCGAAATTTCAAGTTGGCTGCGCTTGATGGACTGCGAATGTGACGAATGAGGAATTGAGGTCGAGTGGTCCGTGTGACCGCGAAAAAGAAAGTGCGGCGGATGAATTCTCAACCGTCGCACTTTTTGCTTCACCCTGCGCGCGGCGGAGCAAAGAGTCCTGCAAACCACGCGTTTTCTGATTCCGAAAGCGCAGGCGGCGGTGCGTCCTTGCGATAATCAATCAAATCTTCATACCCGCCGCGTTCGTACACCGCCGCGACAACTGCTTGCAAATCGAGTGGCACATCGGGGTCGGGGTTGATGAGCGGAACAGGAATGACAGGCAAGCGGTCTTGGAACTGAAGGGGCCACACTGCGACTTGGGGACGCTCTTCTGCGCGCGCCAACGTCACATAGTACGGTGCAGTTGGCACTGGATTGAGCAGCGGTGGGCGCGTTCCCGCGCGCAACAAATCAATTTCAATGAGATGCACGCGCGAGTACAAAAGGTCACGGCGTTTCTTGAGATAGTCGTCATACGCGGGGTGTCCGCGTTTTTTATTTACGGGGGAGAGAATTTCAATCGCAGTGACCAATTCCAACGTATCAC
>CAZXYP010000264.1:1059-8068 GCA_964644955.1 uncultured Anaerolineales bacterium
TACAGGCGCGGGAGAGATGACTGCGCTCGCTTCGCGCAGCGTTCGGTCAACGCGCTGTTGTTCCCAAATGCCAACATCGGGACGGATGCTTTGCGGACGTTCAATCTCGACCGTTTCGTATGTCGTGTAAGGCGTCAAGCGCGCAATGTAACGCGGGCGAATCGCCGCATTGAGACGCGCTCGAATCTCACCGGCAAGGTCGCCATGAAAGTCACTCCATATCTCTGGGTCTTCGATATATGGGTCCATTCCCGGAAACGGTGACGGCATAAATCATTCTCCTGCCGTTTATTCTATCACCAAACAAAATCACACTCAAGGCAGTAATTCCAAAAAGGGTATGCGTGACGATTTTGGGTAAGCCATTCGACGGAGGTCGAATTGGCTATGAGTTGCCGCGAATTCGATTCGCCCGACGCACACCTTGCCCGCCAGCGCCGCTCGTGATTTCACACGCCGCAAACGCGTCGAAATTGATGACCCCGACCGAATTGCCCAAATGGCTAAACGTGTTGGGGCGCGCGTGCAGTGAATAAAAAATCGCGCGCCGACAAGAAAACAAAAAAACACATGCCGCCACAAATCGCTGGATGTGTTTTTTTATTTCGCACTTTATAGAAAAAATCAACTCACAACCGGCGCGGACGCCACATACGCGGCAATGACAATGAAATGACAGAGACAGCCGAGAATGACAAAAACGTGCCACAGCTCGTGAAAGCCAAAGACATTCGGATACCAATCCGGCTTTTTGCGCGCATAGACCACCGCACCGAGCGTAAAGAATATGCCACCCGCAAACAACCACCAAATCGCGCCCGGCGGCATGGCGTTCAACATTTCGGGAATGGCAAAGACGCCAAGCCAACCCATCACCAGATAAATGACCACCGTCAACCAACGCGGCGCATTGATAAACACCAACTTGACCAGAATGCCGACCAGCGCAAACGTCCAAATCAGCGCAATCATGCCCCACTGCCAAAAGCCGGTGAAAAAATAGAGACAAATGGGCGTGTACGTTCCTGCGATTATCAAATAAATGGACGAATGGTCCACCTTGCGCAGAAATTTCATTGTCGCGGGCTGCGCGTTGACGAGATGATAGGTCGCACTCGCGGCAAACATTGCAATCAAGCTCACGCCATAGATAAACAACGACATTTGCTTTGGCACACTATCGCGTCCGAGATACACCAATGCCAACAAACCCAAGCCCGCGATGACAGCCGCGCCGAGATGCATCAGCCCGCTTACGGGGTCGCGCAATTTTTTATACACCACAAAACTCCTTCCAACTCACCCACCCCCCCATTCGTCATCAAAAACGATTGGGGTCCAAATCGGACGCGACGAGCGGTTTATTCACCGAGCATCAAGTCATGTGAAAATACACCAACCCGACCACGCACAACACTGCGCCGACTAGAAAAGCACCGCCACAGCCCCATGCAATTTTTGCGCCGCGTCCGGTTTTTTGCGGTTCCATGCAATTTGATTTTATCACGAAACCGCGCGCGGCGCGTTTTTCTTTCGGGTCACGCGGATTACGCCGAAAGAAAACCACGCCCAAGTCGCAATCCGGTCACAACACGGTCTGATTTCGATACGCGACGTGATTCCTGTACTCTTTTGGGCGGTACACTTTACCCTATCGTGTAATCGGTCACGCGTATAAGCTCGCAGTAATGTCCAAAACCATTCCCACCACGCTCGATACCCGATCGCCTGCGCTCGCGCATTTGTCGGAACACGAACGCACGATCCTGCGCGAGGTGACATTGACGCGCGCGTACGAGAGCGGCGAAATCATTTTTCAAGAAGGCGCGCCCAGTCAATACTTGTGGTTTGTGGAACGCGGACGCGTGCGTCTTTTCAAGACCGCGCCCGACGGTCACGAACTCACCGTCTGTATCGCGCGCACGACCGACCAATTTTGTCTCGGCACGTGTCCGCTGTTTGACGGCAATTACAGCCCCGTGTCCGCGCAAGCACTCGAACCGGTCGTCATCAAATTGCTGGACAAGCGCGTGGTCGAACAGCACATGGCAGAGGACGTACATTTGGGCATGGCGTTTGGCAAAATGATGGCAGATCGCTTTCGCCATTTCACGAAATTGACGAGCGCGCTCGCACTGCACTGCATTCGCGTGCGCGTGGCGGACGCGCTCTTGTGTCAAGCCGGATTGCGCGGCGAACAAACCGCGCGCGGGATCGAAATGACGCTGGACATGACCCAGGAAATGCTTGCCTCATGTATCGGCACCGACCGCGCCGTCGTCGCGCGTACGTTACTGCAATTTGAACGCGAAGGCATCCTCGAAGCGCAAGGCAAGCACATTACGTTGTACGACATCACCGCGTTGGAAAAAATGGTGCACTCGGCGAATTGAGCTTGATGCCCCACCACTGCCTTTGTTCCAAAATCCACAAGCGCGCGTGACTTGCATCCTAGTTGCGCGTCACACTTGTCTCTACAATGACCCGTAGAAAGGCAGTTGGAAAATGAGCCATTGCGTGCAAGAGATGGATACACTCCCCTTTGCGGAATCTCTCACGAATTCCGAACGCGCGTCACTGCGCGGGCGGGTTCGCTTGCAGCAGCTGCGCTCGCGCCAAGCGCTGATTCAAGAAGACGCGCCCTTTGCGGGATTGCATGTCGTCAAAACCGGCAATCTCAAACTTTGTCGCAGCAGCCGCGACAAGGAACAGATTCTGGAAATTATCGGCCCCGGGGATGTCGTTGACCCGATTCCTCTTTTTGACGATGGTGTTTACGCCGTGACCGCCAAAGCCATGACGCCGTGCGAAATCTATTGCTTTCCACCCGATGTCGTGCGCAAACTCATCGCCGAAAATCCCATCCTCTTGAATCAACTGCTGCATATTGTCAGCATGCGTCTGCGAAAATTGGCGGCGCTGGCAAATGACCTCGCGTTCAAGGATGTGACCGCGCGCGTGTGTCGCGTCCTCCTGGAGCAAAGCCGCGCGGATGCCGAATCCAATCCGTCCGCGTTGATGCGTCCGCTGACGCGCCAAGAACTCGCTTCGATGGTCGGCACCGCGCGTGAAGTCGCATGGCGCGCGCTCAAAGGTTTGGAACGCGACGGACTCATCGAAATTCACGGGCAGCACATTACGATTTTGGATGCTGCTGCGCTTGCCTCACGCACGTAAGCTCCCATTTCCCCACTGCCCCGAATCCTACCAACCCAATCTTTGTTCTCACAACGCTAGCGCCCAAATCGTCCACAGACGTTTTGAAGGTTGCGCGTTGCAAAGGTGTTCCGGTATGTTGACTTGAGCATACCGCTGCACCCTCAAGCGAGTGTCCTATGAAAAAGCTGTTCTTGCTCATCGCGTTCGCAGTGTCAAGTTTGCTTGTAATGACCGCGTGCGGCAATCCTGTACCCACGCCGGTCGGACAACAACCCGCGAGCGGCGAAAATACAGGCGCCGCCGGTTTGCCGGCGGACGCGGCTGCCGTAGCCACCGAACGCGGTTTGACGCCCGATGATATTTATGCCGCGCTGAAAACTTTCACGCCGTCAGGACAATTGGACCCGTACATTATGTTTTCGTCCGGCGGGCAAGGCGGGCAGGTGCTCGTCATTGGCGTGCCCTCGATGCGTATCTTGAAAGTGATTGGCGTCTTTACGCCGGAACCGTGGCAGGGATATGGTTTCGGCGGTTCAGGCGACGAAATTTTGGCGCAAGGCAAAGTCGCGGACAAGGAGATTTTGTGGGGCGATACGCATCACCCCGGACTTTCGGAAACCGCCGGCGAATATGACGGTCAATTCTTGTTTATCAATGACAAAGCCAACGCGCGCGTTGCCGTGATTGACCTACGCGATTTTGCGACGAAACAAATCGTCAAGAATCCGCTCGCCATCAACGACCACGGCGGTTCGTTCGTCACGCCCAACACCGAATACATTATCGAAGGTCCGCAGTACGCCGCGCCGCTCGGTTGGGAATACGCCGACATTTCCGAATACAAGGAAAAATATCGCGGCATCATGACCCTGTGGAAATTTGACCGCACAAAGGGACGCATTGACGAAGCGCAATCGTTTTCGATTGAACTGCCGCCGTACTGGCAGGACCTGTGCGATGCGGGCAAAAAGGTGAGCGAGGGCTGGTTGTTCTGCAATTCGTTCAACACCGAACTCGCGACGGGCGGCGTCGAAAATGGCAACCCGCCGTTTGAAGCCGGCACAACCAAGAACGACACGGACTATTTGCACATTGTCAATTGGAAAAAAGCCGAAGAGCTGTTCAAAGCGGGCAAGACCGAAAAAATCAATGACATGCCGCTGATTCGTCTCGACACGGCGGCAAAAGAAGGCGTCTTGTATTTCACGCCCGAACCGAAATCGCCGCACGGCGCGGACGTAACCCCTGGCGGTGAATACATTACCGTCGGCGGCAAACTCGACCCGCACGTCACGATTTATTCGTTCGACAAAATCCAAAAAGCCATCGCCGCCATCAATGAAGGCACCGTTGCCAAGGATGCGTACGGCGTGCCGGTGCTGTCACTCGACTCGACGATGGAAGCGCAGGTCGAACTCGGTCTCGGTCCACTGCACACGGTCTATGACGACAAGGGGTACGCGTACACTTCGCTGTTCCTCGATTCCGCCGTCGCGCGCTGGAAACTCGGCGGACCGTACGAAAAACTCAGCCCCGAAAAAGGGTGGACGCTCGTGCAGAAATTGCCGGTGCAGTACAACATCGGTCACATTGCCGCGGCGGAAGGCGATACCGCTTCGCCCGATGGCAATTATGTCGTCGCGTTGAACAAATGGAGTATTGACCGCTTTGCCAATATCGGTCCCTTGCTCCCGCAAAATTTCCAACTCGTGGATACGAGCAAAACCGGCGACCAGATGAAAGTGTTGTACGACATGCCCATCGGCATGGCAGAACCGCATTACGCCCAAATCATCAAAGCCGACAAATTGAAACCGTTTGAAGTCTATCCGCTCGGCACCAACGCCGAAACGATGCAGGCGGACCCGAACGCGATTACGGCGCCCGACCAGGCAAAAATTGTTCGCAATGGCAACAATGTCGAAATCTGGAGCGCGGTAGTGCGTTCGCATTACACGCCCGAACACGTCAAAATCAAAAAGGGCGACCACGTCGTTTGGCATTTCAGCAATCTTGAACAAACGCGCGATGCCACGCACGGTTTCGCCATCCCCGGTTACAACATCAATCTTTCGCTCGAACCCGGCAAGACCGAAACCATCGAATTTGACGCCGACATGAGCGGCACCTTTGCCTTTTACTGCACCGAATTCTGTTCGGCGCTGCATCTCGAAATGCTCGGCTACATGATGGTGGAACCGTAAATCGGTAATCGGCAAACAGACATCAGTAATCAGTGAGCGCGTCTCACTGATTACTGACCACTGAGAACAGAGAACCGATAACTGATTCCTGACGACGGATTACCGTAATGAAAAACTTTCTCTCTTCCATTTTGGGTCCCGACCTCAGCGTAGAGTTGCCTGATCGCAGCAAACGCCCGTTGAACGATTTCATGTTTCCGAACGCGATTTTTACGATTGCGGCGCTGTTGTTGGTCGCGTCAACGTTCATGCCGTACTGGAGCATGAAAATGACCGCGCCGCAATATCCCAAGGGCTTGTTCGTCAATGTCTATGTCAATCGTCTCGAAGGCGACATGAAAGAAATTGATTCACTGAATCATTATCTCGGCATGGCGCCGTTGGACTCGGGCGGGCAGCTCGAGCGTTCGATTTCACTCGTCTCTATTTTGGCCATCGGGCTGTTGCTCGCCGCCAGCGTCTTTGTCCATTCCAAATGGGCGATTCTTTTTGTCCTGCCCGTTTTATTGTATCCCGTCATCTTTATCGCCGACTTGTGGTACATCCTCTACCAATTCGGACACAGCATTGACCCCAAGTCTGCGCTCGGCGGCGCGATTCAACCCTTCACACCGCCCATCGTCGGCATGGGCAAAGTCGGTCAATTCGGCACCCATGCCAACTTTGAAATCGGTTTTTATCTCGCGTTACTCGCCGTCCTGGTCAGCTTGATTGGTCTGTACTTTCATCGGCGCGCGTACAAACCGGTAGCCGATGCGCGCAAGAAAATGCTGGAACAAAAACAGGCGGAAGCTCCATCGTCGGCGATCAAGGCATAGCACGCGTTCGCCAACGTGTTTTACCGGCGGCAGGATATCCCAACATGCGGCGCAAAAATTTTTTCTTCGCACTCACCGGCGGACTCTGGTTGGCATTGGCATTGTGCCTCGCGCCCAATGCTTCCGCCGCGACGCGCCTCGTCGTTTCGCCGCAAGGACCCTACGCCACGATTCCAGACGCGCTGCGTGACGCCCAAAACGGCGACACCATCGAGGTGCGCGGCGGAACGTATCGCGGCAATCTCGTCATTGACAAATCGGTGACTCTCGAAGGCATTGACCGACCGCTATTGGATGCCGGTGGACGCGGCACGGTCGTCAAACTGGACGCGCCGGACATTACACTGCGCGGCTTTGAAATTCGCAACAGCGGCAGCGAGCCGGACCAGGACCACGCGGGCATCACTGCCAACGCGCCCCGCGCGACCATCGAAAACAATACACTGCGTCAGGTGCTTTTTGGCATCTTTGTCGCGCAAGCCGCCGATTCTATCGTGCGCGGCAATGACGTGACCAGCAAAGACGAATACGACAGCGGGCGCAAAGGCGACGCCATTCGTTTGTGGTACAGTCCGCGCACGCTCGTCGAAAACAATCACGTCCACAACGCGCGTGATATCGTGATTTGGTATTCGACAGGCGTGCAAATTCGAAACAATCTCATCGAGACCGGGCGCTACGGCGTGCATTTAATGTATTGCGACGATGCGCGCATTGAAAACAATCGCGTGCTGAACAATTCAGTCGGCATGTATTCGATGTATTCCAAGAACGTGTTGATCCAAGACAACGATGTGCGCGGGCAGCGCGGTCCCAGCGGGTACGCGC
>CAZXYP010000265.1:0-8042 GCA_964644955.1 uncultured Anaerolineales bacterium
AACGCGCCCGCGCGCGCGTTGGTGTTTGATTCGCATTACGATGCGTACAAAGGCGTTGTGGCGTACGTCCGCGTGGTGGACGGCGAGTTACGCAAGGGCGACAAATTGCGGATGATGTCCAATCATCAGGACCTTGACGCGCTGGAGGTGGGAATTTTTCGCCCAAAATTGATTTCGACGGATAATTTGAGCGCGGGCGAAGTGGGTTATGTGGCGACGGGTCTGAAAAGCGTGCGCGAAATCCAGGTCGGCGATACACTGACGATTGCGTCAAATCCGTCGGAAGAGCCGCTGCCGGGTTTTCGCCCCGCCAAGCCGATGGTGTTTGCAGGTTTTTATCCTGTCGCGACCAATGATTATCCTTTGCTGCGCGACGCGCTTGACAAACTAAAGTTAAACGATGCCGCGTTGACATATGAACCCGAAACGTCCGCCGCGCTCGGTTTTGGTTTTCGTATCGGTTTTCTTGGTTTGCTCCATATGGAAATTATTCAAGAGCGGCTCGAACGCGAATACGATTTGGATTTGATTGCGACCGCGCCGAGCGTGGAATATCATGTGCTGAAAACTGACGGCGAAATTATTACGGTGGACAATCCCGCCGCGCTGCCCGAACCCGACTCGATTGAAGAAATCGAAGAACCGTGGATGACCGTGTCGGTCTTTACGCCCGCGCAGTACATTGGCACAGTGATGGATTTGGCGCGCAATCGCCGCGGCGAACAAAGCAAATTGGAATATCTCGACCCCGAACGCGTGCGCATGGATTTTCGCTTGCCGCTGTCCGAATTGATTATTGATTTTTATGACCAATTAAAATCGCGCACGCGCGGCTATGCTTCGATGGACTATCACTTTGACGGCTATCGCGCCGCGCCGCTGCAAAAGTTGACGATATTGTTGAACAGTGAACCGGTGGACGCGCTGTCATTGATTGTGCATGTAGATTACGCGTATACGCGCGGCGCGGCGTTGACGAAAAAGTTAAAGAATGTGATCCCACCGCATTTGTTTGTGATTCCGATTCAGGCCGCTGTGAATGGTAAAGTGATTGCGCGTGAAGATATTCGAGCGTTGAGGCGTGACGTCACGGCAAAATGTTACGGAGGCGATATCACGAGGAAGAAAAAATTGCTCGAAAATCAGAAGCGTGGAAAGAAGCGTATGAAGCAGTTCGGAGTTGTGGAACTACCGCAGGACGCGTTCATGGCAATTTTGAAATTGGGCGATTAGATAGGGGGTGTACTATATTCGGAGCGCATTTTTCAACAAGGTGATGATGGCGTCAAGTAGGTTCGCCTCGGTCAATGCTGCTTCATCCGGGGAATAGCCCGTGTGATGTAAATTCTTTTTGAGGAGTTCTAGATTCTCAATTCGGTTGTCGTCCTTTCGCCCGTTTTTGTGATGTACAATCTCGTCAAACTCGAGTACACGACCAATATGCTCCGCCATCTTGAGGCGATGTTCTGGAATGAGATTGTGACTATCAGCCATTGAATAAAAGGGATGGTCGGGGGTTACGCGAATGAGAATGTATCCGTTCGGGTGTTCGATGCGTCCTCCTTTCCAAAAATGCGAGCGATGCCCGGCTCGTGCGCAAGGATTGCATAATCCTGTAAAACTCGGATTGGCTACTTTGAGGGCAGGCATAGTTCGTTCTTTTCCGCATACGCCACAGCGGAAACGGATTTCTTCATGCCTGCCGCCCTTTCTCTCGCTCCAATAAACGATTGTCCCATTTTCTAATACTTGATTCTCAATGTATTTTCTTTGCGCGGCATAGGCACAATCATAAAAAATCCCTGTAAAGACCTTTTGCGAAGCGAGCTGGTTCAGAACGATTCGTTCCTGACCACACGCGCCACAAATGACAGGAATTTGTCTCCCGTTCCTGCGAGACCAACAGATGATACTTCCGTTTGGCAATTGAATGTCTTGGGTGTGCATATCCAACCTCACACGGAATTGGACCTTGCTGTATTGCAGTGATATTATATACTTTAGGATTGTTTTTGTCAACTCCAAGAGGGATAAAAGAAACTGAAGGAATTTCTGATGATACGCTCCAAGTTAAAACTATTGATTGCCCAGCGTGAAGTCTCGACGGGGGAGAAAATCACCTACGAGAGTCTTGCCGCACAAGTAGGCGTTTCCAAAAATGCGTTGAACCGGCTTGCGGAAAGCAAAACCGGCCGTATTGAGTTCGCCACGCTCGACAAACTGTGTCGCTATTTCGAGTGTACGCTTGGCGACTTGCTCGAATACGTGCCGGACGAAAAAGCGGTAAAATCAATAAAGAAATAAATCTATGTCCGACAATGTAGAAATCAATTGGGTGCGCGGTGAAATGTTCACGGGGCGCGATAGTTTTGGCAATTCATTGGTCATCGGTTCGACGCCCGGCGATGAAATTCAATTCAAAGGCGTCAAGCCCTCTGATTTACTGTTGTTGTCGTTGGTCGCGTGTTCCGCGTATGATGTCGTCAAGATTATTGAAAAGCAGCGGCATCGGTTGCATTCCTTGCGCGTGACGGCGGCGAGCAGACAGCAGAATCGTCCGCCCTACGCCTTTGAAAAAATTCACGTGCATTATCACGTCATCGCGCACGGATTGAAGGCAGAACAACTGCGGCGCGCGATTGAACTTTCAGAGACAAAATATTGTTCGGTGTACAATACCCTCAAACACGGCGTCGAACTTTCATCGGATTTTGAATTGGTCAGCGAATGAATTTCGGAAGGACCCGAATGACAGGCATCCATGAATCAATACAAAAATCTTAAACTGCAAAGCGACCAGACGATTCTCACGGTCTCGTTGAATCGCCCACAAGCGCTCAATGCGTTTACGCCCGAAGTGATGGACGATTTGTCCGCGCTGTGCGACGAATTGCAAGAGAGCGATGAGATTCGCGTCGTGATTTTCACCGGCGCGGGCAAGGCGTTTTCCTCCGGATTAGACTTGAACTTGTTTTTGCAGGTCCTGTCCGAATGGACGCAGGACGATTTGCGCGTCTTGATTCGACGTTGGCAAGAGGCCTTTAATAAAATCGAAGCCCTGCCGCAGATTACGATTGCGGCGGTAAATGGCGTTTGCCTCGGTATGGCGGTGGAAATGATTGTGGCATGTGATTTTCGCATCAGTTCTTCGCGCGCGACATTTGCCCTATCTGAAGTAAAATTCGGCATTATCCCCGACCTCGGCGGCATTACGCGTTTGACGCGGCTTGTCGGTCCGGCGTGGGCAAAAGAAGTGATTTTGCGCGCGCGTAACGTCAGCGCAATGGAAGCGTTACGTATCGGTATGGTAAATCGCGTTGCCGACCCCGGCGACATGCCCGGGATTGCGCGCAATTGGGCGCAGCAATTCGTCAAGCTGCCGTTCAAAGCATTGTCCCATTCCAAAAAACTCATCAATGCCACATTCGACACGCAGTTGGCGCAGGCGCTCAAAGCCGCCGAATACGCGCAGCTGCAATTAATCGGTTCGGAAGAATTTGCCGCGGCGGTGGCGCAGTTTATGCAAGAACACATCGCCGCCGTATCGCCCGATGGCAACGGTTGATACCTCGCAGGTGTTGGACACCTGCGAGGTCTCTTTATAGAATCGCGCGTGATGCAGAATAATTCGCGCATATGGGCATGGTTCGGACTTGGCGTCATCCTTGCGGTTGCGGCGTATTTTCGTTGGACGGGTTTGGTGTGGGACAATGGCTATTTGTTCCATCCCGACGAACGCCAGATTGCGCTCATTGTTTCCGGTTTGAAATTGCCCGCTTCAGTCCTCGATTTTTTTTCCTCTGACAGTTCACTCAATCCGAAATTTTTCGCGTACGGTTCGTTGCCCATCTATTTGCTGCGCGCCGTGATTCCGTTTGCGCCGCCGACAAATATCGTCGGACCGTGGTCCGACGACCAACTCGCGCGCTGGGTGTTGTTGGGGCGTTGGCTGTCGGGGCTGTTTGACCTCGGCACGATTGTGTTGACGTACGCGTTGGGACGACGGGCGTACAGTGCGCGCATTGGTTTGTTCGCGGCGGCGTGTGTGGCGCTCACTGTTTTGCATATTCAACTCGCGCACTTTTACGCGGTAGATACGCTGCTCACGTTTTTCACGCTTGCGACAATGTATGCGGCATTGCGCGTGGCGGAAACACAAAACGCGCGTGCGTCGAAAAGGTGGTTGATTGGATGCGGCACTGCATTTGGTTTGGCATTGGCGACCAAAGTCACGGCGGCGCCGCTCTTGATTCCGATGCTGTACGCGTGCGCCCGCGCGACGAATGCGCCAACCTTAAAATTCTCGCGCGCGCAGTTTTTGGAAATGGGGCGCGCGCTGCGCCGCCCGTTCTTGCAAATCGTTGGTATTGGGTTGTTGGTGTTTGTATTGACGCAGCCGTATGCGCTGTTGGATTGGTACACCTTCGGGCGCGATGTATTCCGCGAAACGCTGGTCGCGCGCGGCTGGCTCGATTATCCGTACACGCGCCAATTTCTTGGCACAACGCCGGTGTGGTATCAGGTTTCGCAAAGCGCAGTGTGGGGCATGGGCTTGCCGTTGGGAATTTTCGCGTGGGGCGGCGGCGCATTGTTTGTATGGCAGTGGCGAAAATCGCGCGCGTGGCGCGATACATTCTTGTTGTCGTTCGCGCTGTTTTATTTTGTCACGATCGCGTTTCAGCACGCGAAATATCTGCGGTATGTGTTACCGATGCTGCCCGTGCTGTACATTATCGCCGCAGTCGCATGGGCGCGCGTTTTGCAGAGGCAGCGCGCGTGGGCGTATGGACTGGGTTTTGTCGTGTTGGGCGCGGCGTTGCTCTATGCGCTGGGTTTTACGCAACTCTATGCGCGCGAACATCCCTGGCTCGTTGCTTCGCGGTGGATGTATCAAAACATTCCTGCCGGAAAAACCTTGACGGTCGAAGAATGGGACGACGCGCTGCCGGTGCAAATTCAAATGGATGAGGCAAAACATTTCGGTTCGGAATACACACAGATTGTGTTACGTATGTACGACGACGATTCGGACACGAAACGCGCGGCGTTGGCGCACGCGTTGGCGCAAGCGGACGCGGTGGTGTTGGCAAGCCCGCGTTTGTACGGCAGTATCACGCGTAACCCGGCGCGGTATCCGATGACAACTCGCTATTACGAAAAATTATTTAGCGGAGAATTGGGCTTTGAAGCGGTCATGACTGCGCGTAATGATATCCATGTTTTTGGGATTTCAATTTGTGATGACCCGTTCGCGGGTTTGCCGTTGGATACGTCGCGCGTCAACGCGCTGCTGCCGGACGCGTGCGATTGGAATTGGGGTTTTGCGGACGAAAGTTTTTTCGTGTACGACCATTCGCAGCCGATTGTGTTTGAAAAAACGCGCGCGTTGAGCGTAGAGGAAATGGAGCAGTTGTTGCAGTCGCCGCGTTAAAAATAATATCCGCGAATACCACGAATCTTTGCGAATTGAATTTTTATTGTTCGTGTTATTCGTGGATTCTATTCCGGTTCTTGAAGCGGCGTGCGCGTGAAATGGAGCATCAACCCATTCACGCTCAACGCCGCCGCAATCGCCAACGGATACGTCACAATCAAGGGCAGCTGTGTGACCAACGTTCCGATAACGACGTAAAACGCGACGGTGGCATACATACCAAAGAGGGAACCGCGCAGCCATTGCATTGCGGCAGCCGCGCCTTGATGACGATGCGCGAAAACTGTCATCACGGTCGCAAAAATCGGAAACGTCGAAACGAGACCGCCGAGCCGCGGACCCAAAAGATCGCCCAACGCGGTGATGATTAACACAAACGCGGTTGCCGTAATCAAACGCATCGGCAAATCCCAGCGCGGCGCTTGAATCGTCCCCGAAAAATTTTCCGCGTGCGGCATCAGGCGTATCGTCAACGCGAGCGCGATGGTTGTAACGACCAATGTCAGCGCAAGCGAAGGTTTTGTCAGGTCGAGCAAATAAATGCCGATGAAATAAATTCCGAGCGCGAACGGCGCGCACAAATACCACGGCGCGCGTTTTGCCAAATACGCATACGTCAGGGCAAAGCCCGCAATCGCCGCCATGCCGCCCATCGAACCCACGGCGGCTTGCGCGGCAAAATTCGTCCCGTATTGCAGGGCAAACAAAAACGAAATGGGTCCCGAATTGAGCGGCAGCCCCGTCACAATGCCGCTGACGCGCTGTCCCCATTTGCGCGCGGCAAGGGTGAGCAGCAGCGTCAACAGCGGTGTCAAGACGAGTTTGAGTACGAGCAGCATACCGTCACGGGGCTTCCAATTCTTTGAGCCGTTTTATCAGAAAAACGCGTTCTGCGCGCGTCTGCGCCAATTCCAGCGCGCGCGCGTACGCGTGACGCGCCGCGTCATACTCACCGGCGCGGCGCAGCATGTCCGCGCGCGCGGCGTGATACAAGTGATACTCTTGCAGCGCGTCGCCGAGTTTCAGATTGTCCATCACCATCAAGCCGTTGCGCGGACCGCGCGCCATGCCGAGCGCGACGGCGTAATTCAAACTGACCACCGGCGTTTCTTGAAGCAGCGCCAATTGTCCGTACAGTGCGGCAATTTCGGTCCAATCCGTTTCGTCAAAACTTGGCGCTTGCGCGTGAAGCGCGCTGATGGCGGCTTGAATTTGATACGCGCCCGGCTGGCGCAATGCTACGGCGCGGTCAAGCAAGGCGACGCCTTCTTGAATTTCTGCTTGATTCCAAAGCGCGCGCAGTTGATGCTCCAATAAAACAAGCTCGCCGTTTTTATCCACGCGCGCGGCGCGGCGGGAATCATGAAGCAGCATCAGGGCGAGCAAGCCCAACGCTTCTGCATTCGGCGCAAGTGTTTTTTCTTGCTCCAACAATTCCACCAACACGCGCGTCAAACGAATCGCTTCCGCGCACAATTCTTGACGAATCAAATTGTCGCCTTGTGTCGCCGCGTAACCCTCGTTGAAAATCAGATACAAGACTTGTAGGACCGCGTTGAGCCGTTCGGGAATTTTATCGGCGGGCGGAATGACAAACGGAATGCCTGCCGCGCGAATTTTGTTTTTGGCGCGGGTGATGCGTTGATTCATTGTCGGCACGGGGACGAGAAAGGCGCGCGCGATTTCGAGCGTGGTCAAACCGCCGAGTGTGCGCAGCGTCAACGCAATTTGCGCGTCGGGTGCGAGCGCGGGGTGACAGCAGGTGAACATCAACTTGAGCCGTTCATCCGGAATCGGACGTTCGTCAAGTGCCAAATCGTCGGGTCGTTCTAACTCGGCTTGGAATTGCAGCTCGATTTGTTTTGTCTCGAGCGTTTTGTCGCGGCGCAAACGGTCAATGGCTTTGCGGCGCGCGACGGTGGTCATCCACGCGGCGGGATTGTTGGGAATGCCGTCGCGACTCCAGGTCTCCAGCGCGGTGAGCAGGGCATCCTGCAGCGCGTCTTCTGCCAAATCCAAATCGCCCAGGTACGCGACGAGCGCGCCGAGCACCTGACCGTGTTCGACGCGAAACGTTTCTTCAATCGTGCGCGCAATTTCACTCATTGGACTTGCGCGCCAATTATATACGCGGATGTTTTCGGCGCGCGCAGCAAAAACCGCCGCGTGAAAATTTCACGCGGCGGTTTATTGAGGTCGAGGCGAACATTATTGGGGCGCGGCAAGTTCCATAATGGGACGCACTTCAACCGAACCGTGGCGCGCATCGGGAATTTTTGCCGCGTACGCGAGCGCGTCGTCAAGATTTTTACAGTTGAGCAGGAAAAAACCGAGCAGGTGCTCTTTGGTTTCCGCAAACGGTCCATCCGTCGTCAACGTTCTGCCGTTGCGCACGCGCACCGTTGTGGCAGTATTGACGGGTTGTAACGGATCGCCGCCTTCGTTGACACCGGCTTGGCGCATTTCCGCGCTGAGCGTCAGATATTCCTGCATGAGCGCGTGTTCGTCGGCATTTGCCATGCCCTCGTACGCGGCGGGGTCAACGTAAATGAGTAAGGCGTAACGCATAATTTTTTCATCCTTGCGGCTGACTGAAATCAATGACGGG
>CAZXYP010000266.1:0-7959 GCA_964644955.1 uncultured Anaerolineales bacterium
GGACAGTACTCAGTAACCAGAAATCCGTAACCGGGCAGTGCGGTGATGACTACTGATTACTGATTACTGAACACTGATTACTGAATTATGAAACACACACTCGTAGCATTGGTCGAAGACAAACCCGGCGTGTTGAATCGCGTTGCTTCGCTATTTCGCCGCCGCGCGTTCAATATCGAATCGCTCGCCGTTGGGCATACCGATCTGCCGCACATTTCGCGTATGACAATTGTGTTGGACTCGGACAATACCAGCGCGCATTTGGTAGAAGCGAATCTGGCGAAATTGGTGAACGTGTTGGACGTGCAAGACGTGACCGGCATGGACACGATTTCGCGCGATTTGGCGCTCATCAAAGTCCGCGCGGATGCGGCAGGACGCGCGGAAATCGCGCAGTTGGCGGATATTTTTCGCGCGAAAATTGTGGACGTTGCCAGCGATTCTGTGGTCGTCGAGGTCACCGGCGACGAAGAAAAAATTGACGGGCTGGTCGAACTCTTGCGCCCGAAAGGGATTCTCGAAATGGTGCGCACGGGACGTATCGCCATGGTGCGCGGGAATCAATCCGCGCAGCGCAAGAGCGCGAACGGCAAATATAATGGCAACGAGCATCATGCGATTTCGGGACCGAGTTCGGTATAAAGCGCAATCTTGTCGCGCGTGCGGGTTCGCCACGCGCATGTGAAATTTAACAATCGAATATGTCGGACGCGCAAAAATTGTTGTGGCATGTGTCGCAAAGGAGCGACGACAAAAAACGCGATTGAAAATCTGCGCGAGATAAAATATAATTTCGCCTGTTCGCAGTGGAGAACACACATCATCATTCAAGGAGGAGTGTCATGGCAGACGAATCCACGGGCAGCAAACCGACTGCTCCCACCACGCAAGCCGGCGGCGGTGTTCAATACGAGAACGTCGGGCAAGAGTATCTTGCCAAGCGCAAGCTGAAACGCAGCGCGGGCTGGATCCTCTTGTGGGGGCTCGGCGTGGGCGCCGTTATCTCGGGCGACTTTTTTGGTTGGAACTTTGGGTTGACTGCCGGCGGTTTTTGGGGTCTCGCGATTGCGACGGTGTTGATGGCGATCATGTACCTGTGCATGGTGTACAGTATCGCCGAGCTCTCGACCGCGCTCCCGCACGCAGGCGGTTTCTATTCCTTTACGCGTAACGCGTTCGGACCGTGGGGCGGATTCATCGTCGGCATCACCGATACGATTGAATACGTGATCACGCCTGCCGTCATCGTGGTCGGCATCGGCGGTTATCTGAATGCCCTGCTTCCGGATGTGCCGTTGTGGGTGTGGTGGGCGGCGGCGTATGCCATCTTTGTCGGCATCAACATTCGCGGCGTCGAAATCACGCTCAAGGTCGGTCTCGTCATTACCGTTTTGGCGATGGCAGTGCTGTTGATTTTTTATGTCAGCGCGATTGTTTCGGGCGCGTTCAACCCCGAACTGCTCTTTAACATTCCACCGGCTGAAGGACAGACTGCTGCGCTGCCGTTCGGTATCTTTGGCATCTTTGCCGCGCTCCCGTTCGCGATCTGGTTCTATTTGGCAATTGAAGAATTGCCGCTCGCTGCGGAAGAGACGCACGACACGGTGAACGACATGCCCAAAGCGTTGATCCTTGGCATTTTTACCCTGTTGGCGTTGTCCGTCTTTACGCTGGTTTTCAACAGTGGTGTGAACGGCGGGGCGGCGGTGATTGGCGCATCGGGCGCGCCGCTGAATGATGGTTTCGTCGCGATTTTTGGTTCAGGGGCAACGACGGTCGTGTTGACGCTGATTGCGTTGACGGGCTTGATTGCGAGTTTTCATACCATCATTTATGCGTATGGGCGCGTGTTATTTGCGTTGTCGCGCGCGGGCTATTTTCCGCGTTTCATGTCTGTGACGAGTCGCTATCACACGCCGCACATTGCGCTGATTGTCGGCGGGGTCGTCGGATTTGTCGTCGCGTTGATTTTGGATTTGTTCGGTACGGGCATTGTCGGCGCGGCGCTGTTGAACATGGCAGTTTTTGGCGCGGTGATTTCGTACGCGGCGGTGATGTTTAGTTACATCAAACTGCGCCGCGACCGTCCCGAGATGCCGCGTCCGTACAAGAGTCCGTTAGGCATTCCCGGCGCCGTTGTCGGCGCGGTGTTGGCAATCATTGCGTTGGTTGCGTGTTTCGCCAATCCCGATTACTTGCCGGGTGTGTACGGCGTAGCGGCATTCCTCATCATCGGGCTGCTGTACTTTATCTTTTACAGTCGCAAGAAACTGGTGGCGCAAGCGCCCGAAGAAGAAGTCGCGCTCATTGCGGCAGCCGAAAAAGAATTGGCGCATTGATGCGGAGCGACCGTTGCGGTTTCTGACTCGAACGCTCGGGGCAGCGCGCACGTATTGAAAATTTCAAAGGTCTGGCAAGGACACAGGACGTTTTTCGTGTGAGCAATGCCGCTCACGCGCGCGAGACGCGGAAAACGTCCTGTCTTTGTCTCTCCATTTTTCGCACATCAAAAATAATGCAGGATGGTCAAGGAGCATTCATGGCAAAAATTTATTACGAAAATCACGCCGACCTCAATCGCTTGAAAGGCAAAAAGGTCGCGGTGATTGGTTACGGTTCGCAAGGACACGCGCACGCGTTGAATTTACGCGACAGCGGCGTGGCTGTGGTCGTCGGTTTGCATGAAGGCAGCAAGTCAAAAGCCAAAGCCGAAGCGGATGGTCTGACGGTGAAATCTGTCGCGGACGCGGCAAAAGAAGCGGACGTGATCATGATTCTCACGCCCGATGTGGGACAAAAAGATTTGTACGAAAAGGAAATTGCGCCATATTTGACCAAAGGCAAAACGCTGATGTTTTCGCACGGCTTCAACATTCGTTACGGGCGCATCGTGCCGCCGAAAGAGGTGGACGTTTCAATGATTGCACCCAAAGCGCCGGGGCATCGTGTGCGCGAAGTTTTTAAAGATGGCGGCGGCGTGCCAATGCTCATCGCAGTTGAACAAGACGCGAGCGGTGAGGCGTTCGCGAACGCGTTGGCGTATGCAAAAGCGATTGGCGGCACGCGCGCGGGCGTACTCGAAACAACATTCAAAGAAGAAACCGAAACCGATTTGTTTGGCGAACAAGCGGTGTTGTGCGGCGGCGTCAGCGCGCTCGTCAAAGCGGGATTCGAGACGCTGGTCAAAGCGGGCTATCAACCCGAAGCCGCGTACTTTGAATGTATGCACGAATTGAAATTGATTGTGGATTTGATGTATCGCGGCGGTTTGAATTACATGCGCTATTCCGTCAGCGACACTGCCGAACACGGTGATTACACCGGTGGTCCGCGCATCATCACCGAAGAAACCTACGGCGCAATGCAGCAGATGCTCGAGGAAATTCAGGACGGCACCTACGCGCAAAAATGGATTGAGGAAAATGAAAAGGGGCGCCCGTGGTTCAACGCGAAACGCGAAGAAGAACGCAATCATCCGATTGAAAAGGTCGGCGCAGAAATGCGCGGCATGATGCCGTTTTTGGATCCGGTGACGATAAACCCTGGAGACTAACAACCGGAGACTGGAGA
Source organism: uncultured Anaerolineales bacterium (assembly GCA_964644955.1). Taxonomy (GTDB): domain Bacteria; phylum Chloroflexota; class Anaerolineae; order UBA4142; family SHND01; genus SHND01. The sequence goes on from CAZXYP010000266.1 coordinate 3,571, forward strand.
CTGGAGACTAGGGAAATGTCATTCCGAACGGAGTGAGGAATCTCAGTCTCTAGTCTCTAATCTCTGGTCCCTTTTATGTCTGATTACGTTCGCATTTTCGACACCACCCTCCGCGACGGCGAGCAATCGCCCGGCGCGTCATTGACGAGCGCGGAAAAATTGGAAATCGCGCGGCAATTGTCCAGACTCGGCGTGGACATTATCGAAGCCGGTTTTCCCGCCGCGTCGCCCGACGATTTGGAAGCGGTGAAACAAATCGCGCAAGAGGTGGGCAACGCACATGACCCGATCGCGCGCGTGCCAATCATCGCGGGACTTGCGCGCGCCAACAAGAATGATATTGATAAAGCGTGGGAAGCGGTCAGGCACGCGCAACAGCCGCGCATCCATACGTTCCTTGCGACGAGCGACATTCATTTGAAATACAAATTGAAAATGTCGCGCGAAGAAGTGGTCGAACGCGTGCGCGAGATGGTGAGTTACGCGAAATCGTTGTGCGATGACGTGGAATTTTCCCCCGAAGATGCGGGACGCAGTGACCCTGAATATCTGCTGGAAGTTTTGGAAGTGGCGATTCAAGCGGGCGCGACGACCTTAAATATCCCTGACACTGTAGGTTACACGACGCCGCAAGAATTTGGCGCGCTCATCAAAGGATTGATTGAAAATACACCCGGCGCGGACAAGGTGATTTGGTCGGTGCATTGTCACGACGATTTGGGATTGGCAACCGCCAACACACTCGCGGGCGTACAAAACGGCGCGCGCCAAGTCGAAGTGACAATGAATGGCATCGGCGAACGCGCGGGCAATACTTCGCTCGAAGAAGTGGTGATGGCGATGCACACGCGCCCCGCGCTTTACGGTTTGCGGCACGGGATTGACACCACACAAATCGCGCGCGCGTCACGCATGGTTTCCAATTTCACGGGCATTCCCGTTCAACCGAACAAAGCCATTGTCGGCGCCAACGCGTTCGCGCACGAAGCGGGGATTCATCAAGACGGCATGTTGAAAAACAACATGACGTATGAAATCATGAAACCCGAAACGGTTGGGGTGAACGCGTCGCGTCTGGTGTTGGGCAAACATTCGGGGCGTCACGCACTCAAAGCGCGGTTTATCGAACTCGGTTACAACTTGTCGGACGACGAACTCGACCAAGCATTCGCGCGTTTCAAAGAATTAGCCGACAAGAAAAAAGTTATCACCGACGCGGATTTGGAAGCATTGGTCTCGGACGAAATTGCATCGCTCAATGAATTGTTCACGCTCGACGGAATGCAAGTCGTCTGCGGCACGATGGGCATGCCGACGGCGACGGTGCGTTTGCGCGACCCCGAAGGCAAAACGCATACGTTTGCGGCGATTGGAACGGGACCGGTGGACGCAGTGTACAAAGCGATTGACGCCATCGTGAATGTGCCAAACACGCTGCTCGAATTTAACATTCACGCCATCACCGAAGGCATTGATGCGATGGGGCAAGTGACCGTGCGGATTCAAGGCGCGAACGGCAAGCACACGCTCGACGCGCAAAAAGAATTTGACCGTCATCGCACATTCGGCGGTTACGGCGCGGACACGGACATTATCGTCGCGTCGGCGAAAGCATATCTCGCGGCGTTGAATAAATTGTTGATTGCGACGCAGGCGCAAGAGAACGCGCTGGGGAGTGAAGTCGCGTTGATGGCATAATTTCCAATCTCTAGTCTCTCGTCTCCAATGACCATGCAACCACGAACATTATTCGAAAAAATCTGGGGCGCGCATGTCGTTTCTGAAGCGCAAGGCGCGCCCGCGATTTTGTATATTGATTTACAACTCGTCCACGAAGTTACTTCGCCGCAAGCATTTACCGAGTTGCGAAATCGCGGAATCAAGGTGCGGCGACCTGACCGCACCGTTGCGACGGTTGACCATTCCATACCCACCTACGACCGTTCACTGCCGATTCAAGACGCGCTCGCGGCAAGACAACTCGACATGATGTATGCAAACGCGCGCGATTTTGGAATTCGCATTTATGACCGTATGAGCGACAAGCAAGGCATCGTGCATGTGATTGGACCCGAACTCGGACTGACGCAGCCGGGCATGACAATTGTGTGCGGCGATTCGCATACATCCACACACGGCGCGTTCGGCACGCTCGCGTTCGGCATCGGCACAAGCGAAGTGGCGATGGTGTTGGCAACCCAAACATTATTGCAGCGCAAACCAAAAACAATGAACGTGCGCGTCGAAGGGACACTCGCGAATGGCGTCACGGCAAAAGATATTATTCTCGCGCTCATTGCAAAAATTGGCGTGGACGGCGGAACGGGGCATGTGATTGAATACAGCGGCTCGGCAATTCGCGCACAGACGATGGAAGGGCGCATGACGATTTGCAACATGTCCATCGAAGGCGGCGCGCGTGCGGGCATGATCGCGCCCGACGAAACAACATTCAATTATGTCGCGGGACGCGAATTCGCACCAAAGGGCGCGGATTGGGATGCGGCAGTCGCGCGTTGGAAACAACTGCCAACGGACGACGGCGCGCAGTACGACGCGGTTGTGGAACTCGACGCGAACGCGTTAGAGCCGATGATAACCTACGGGAACAATCCGGGCATGGGCATTCCCATCACGGCGCGCGTTCCCGACCCCGACGCGATTAGTGATGTGCATCAAAAAGCCGCGCTGCACAAAGCATTGCAGTACATGGATTTGCAGCCGGGGAAATCGTTGCTCGGTCATCCCGTCAATGTTGTGTTTATCGGCTCTTGCACCAATTCACGCATCGGCGATTTGCGTCAAGCCGCGAAAATTATGCAAGGCAAACGCGTCGCCGAAAATGTGCGCGTGATGGTGGTTCCCGGTTCGCAGCAAGTGAAACGTCAGGCGGAGCAAGAAGGGCTCGATAAAATTTTTCGAGAAGCGGGCGCGGAATGGCGCGAAGCGGGATGCAGCATGTGCATCGCAATGAACGGAGACCAGCTTGCACCCGGCGAATATTCGGTTTCGACCAGCAATCGCAATTTTGAAGGACGACAAGGCAAGGGCGGACGCACATTTCTTGCGAGTCCGATGACGGCGGCGGCAACAGCCATTCATGGTGTCGTCACCGACCCGCGAACAATTTTAGAAAAGTGAACCCGTAGTGACGAATTTATTCGTTCGCCGGACGGAACGAATGAATTCGTCACTATGAAATGTTGAATGGAACCCATCAAATCATTCACAGGCAAAACGGTCGCGTTACCGAATACGGATGTAGATACCGACCAAATCATTCCCGCGCGGTATTTAAAAGTAACGGACAAAAAAGGATTGGGCGAAGTGTTGTTTTACGATTGGCGCTATGACGCGAACGGCGAACCCAAACCTGATTTTGTGTTGAACAAACCCGAAGCGCAGGGGGCAACCATACTGGTTGCAGGGCATAATTTTGGCTGCGGGAGTTCGCGCGAACATGCGCCGTGGGCGCTGACCGGCTATGGTTTTCAAGCGGTTGTTTCGACACAGTTCGCGGATATTTTTCGCAACAATTCGCTCAAGAATGGACTGATTCCGGTTTTGGTGGACAAGCAAACGCATGAGCAATTACTTGACCTTGCCGCCGAAGACCCCGATTTGCGGCTGAGTGTGGATTTGGAAACGCAAACCTTGATTCTGCCCGACGGACGCCGCGTCGAATTTCCGATTGATTCGTTCAGTAAAGAATGTTTGTTGAACGGCGTGGACGAGTTGGGATATTTGCTGCGTCAAACGGACACGATTGAGCAGTACGAAAAAGCAAACGGCAAATGAGCAGTGATGCAGCGCGTCATGATGTTGTCTGGCAAAACGAATCGCTTGTCAACGCGTTTGTGCAGGGCGTGCGCGGCGGCATTCCCTACGCCAATGACCAAATCGCCATCATGCTGCGCCTGCTGCGCGCGAACGGTGAAGTCAAGACGTTCGCGGATTTGGGCTGCGGCAGCGGAGTGTTGACACTGCCGTTGCTGAAAGAATTTCCAAACGCGCGCGGCGTACTGTTGGATTTTTCCACACCGATGCTTGATGCGGCGCGGACGCAATTGAACGCGTTTGCGTCACAGCTGCAATTTGTGCAAACGGATTTGGCGTCGTCGGAATGGATGAATGCATCCGGTGAAACGTACGATGCCATTGTGTCGGGTTTTGCGATTCATCATCTCACGCACGAACGCAAACGCGCGTTATATCAGGAAATTTTTTCGCGTTTGAATCGCGGCGGTATTTTCATCAATATCGAACACGTTGCGTCGCCGACAAAATGGCTCGAAACGCAATCGGACGAATTATTGATTGATTCGCTCTATGCGTTTCATCAAAAAAACGGTTCAGACAAAACACGCGCACAGGTCGCAAACGAATTTG
>CAZXYP010000267.1:0-7881 GCA_964644955.1 uncultured Anaerolineales bacterium
GAATGCCGGTGTTTTCAGTGTTGAGGGAATAGCTGTGACTGCCGGTGATGGTGCGAAGAATCGTGCCCATCGTGCCGCCGTGCGAGACAATGCCGATTTGCGTGTCGCCTTCAAGTTGTTCCGCGTGCCGTGTCAAAATCATTTCCAAGCCGCGCTGCACGCGTTGTTGAAACGCGGCATATTGCGGCGAAATGTCGGCGGCAAGAATGCGCGGATTGGCGTGCAGCATCGCGAGCGGCGAGTCATAACGCGGCATTTGGAAACTATAGTCGTCGTCAAACTCGCGCAGTTCGTCCAACAAGGTGATGCGTTCCAAGCCCAGAAATGTATTGATGATTTCCGCCGTGTCGCGCGCGCGACTGTAGGTGCTGGCGTACAACGCGCCAAGTTGAAACTGCGCTTTGCAATAGAGACCCGCGCGGCGCGCTTGCTCGCGCCCGTGCGCGGTCAGCGGCGCATCCATGCCGCCGGTCTGGTCGAAATTGTATTGTGACTGTCCGTGTCGAATCAGAATCAAGTCCATATTTCAGCTCAACCATGTCGGCAGCCAAAACGCCGCGCCGCAGAAAAAAATGCCGAGCAAAAAAATGCCCAACGAAAGCCACAAGAGTTTGTTTGCATTCGGCGCTTGCCGCTGCAACACGGCGGACGCGGGATATTTCGGGTCGTAATAGACCGTGACCGCGCCGCCGACCGGATACGGCGTCAACGCTTTTTCCGCACCGCCGCGTTCCTTACTTTTTTGCGGCGCGCCAAAATAAATGCGCTGTGCCACATATTGCACTCCGTCCGCAAAATACGTGTACGAAACATGCGGCACATACCACAGGGTTGTGCTTTTGGGATTCTCGTCATCGGACACGGAAGAGACAAATGCCTTGATGATCAAGCCGTTGGCGCTCGCCCATTCGCGCGCGCTCATTGCCGGACCGGCTTGAATCAAGGCAATGACAAGCAGAATCAACATCAAAATCAATGCGCCCGTGCCGAGCAGCAGTAACACAAATTGGAGAAATGCCAGCGTCGTGAGTTCCATTGTCCATTACCTCGCGGAGAAACGAACGACCACGCAAAAATTCTGTTTCAATCACTGCCTACCAAAACCGGCTCGCCGCCCTCAACGGGCTGCGCGGCGCTGATGAGACCGTCTTGCCACTGCGCCGGGTTACGCCGTTGGCTGAACCAAATTCCCGCCGCCCAGAACGCACCGAACGCCACAAAAATCGCGCCGAGCGCGAACGCGACGAAATGCGGATTGTAATGGTCGGTGGCGACGCCGGTGGCAAACGTCGAGAACGCGAGCGTCAGCGTCAACATGCCCAAGTCCATTGAAAAGATGCGCCCGCGAATATAATCGGGCGTGAGTCGTTGTAACAATGCCGCGCTCAGCGTCCAATTACTGCCCCAGCCCATGTGCGCGCAAAACACACACACCATCGCCAACGCCAACGTCGGCGCCAGCCCAAAGAAAATATAACTCACGCCCACGAGCCAGAATCCTAACACGATGAACATTTGCGCGCGTCCGATTTTGCCGCGCACCAAACGCGCGACGAGCAGCGGACCAATCAAGATGCCCAAGCCGCGCGCAAATTGCAAAAGTCCCACCCCTTGCGCGCCCGTGCCGAATACTTGAAACGAAAAAACGGTCAAGAGCAAAATGACGCCGCCCGCGAGTCCGCCGCCTGCCTTGACCAGCAGCAGCCAGAATACTTGCGGACGCTGCTGCGCGTACCGAAAGCCCTCGACAAAATCCGCGAACGGGTTCAGCTTGGCGCGTGTTTGTACGCGTTGTTCGTTCACCGCGCCGCGAATGCGCCAAATAAAAAACGCCGACACTAAAAACGAAAGCGAATTGATGACGAACGCGGCATCGTTGCCCACCGTCGCCACCGCAATCCCGCCGATAAATGTGCCGACTGCCAACATCGTGCCCCACGTCGCCGAGCTCAACGCGTTCGCCGTAAGCAGTTGGTCACGGCGCACCAGATTCGGAATTGCCGCATTCAGCGCGGGATTGAAAAAACTCGCAAAGATAACGGACAGCGTTTGAAACACATACACCATCCAGAGTTGGTCGGCGGTGCGAACCAACAGCAGTGACAATGCCAAACCCGCGCGCACCAAATCCATCGCGACCATGATTTTGCGGCGGTCAAAACGGTCCGCCAGCGAACCGGCGACGGGAATGAGAAAGAACGACGGCAGGGTTGAGGCGATGATGGCGAGTCCGGCGGCGAGTCCCGAATTGGTCAGCGTAAAAACCAACGTCTGAACAGCAATGTATTCAAACCAATCGCCGAGCAGCGAAACGATTTGTCCGAAATAGAGTTGGCGATAATCGCGATTGTCGCGGAGCAGCGCGACATATTTGTTTTCGGCGGCGCGGAACACATCAAGATTGTAGCACAGGATTTTGATTTGCCCCTATCGCCCGGTGAAAAAAAAACGCGGCATTGTTTTGCAACAACGCCGCGCGGATTTCATACGAGCAAACGCTTACGGGTCAACGATGCCGCCGGTGACGGTAAATTCGGCAATGGCGGTTGCGCCGCTCAGATTGCCGCGACAGGACATGGCATAGACACCGAGCGCGCCTTCGCTAAAGTAATTCCAACCGGGCCAAAAGCCGCCAGTCCAGGTGGTAAAGGAGAACGCGCCGCTCCCGTCGGTTTTGATTTCGGGAATGTTAAAAACTTCCAGCGCCTGATTTTGCGGCGTGCGCAGCCAGCAGGTCACAGACTCATGCGCGCCGAAACCGGAACCGCTGAACGAAATGTATTCGTTGATGCCGCCGACAACGTCTTTGTCCGCCCAGAGCCAGGCGTTCGTGTCAACGGTGTTGCCAATGACGGTGACCCATGCTTCGCCGCCGTCGCCGCTCGTGTTGCCGCGCGCGACCCAGTGATACGTGCCTTCGCAGTCCCACGAATCCCAGTAACCACTTGCGCTAATCTCGCCGGCTGCATTTGCCTTGAGGTCCATGATTTGAAGTGTGGACAAGCCCCAGTAAATCGGAAAGTTTGCATAGGGCGGGACATGTTCCGTAAAGCTGCTGCAGTCACCATTGGGGTACTCCCACCAAACAGTGACGATTTCGTAGGGCATAAAGCCACTGCCGTACAAGGTGTACCAGTCACCCTTGTGGATCTGGTCTGCGCTGCCCCAGATTTTGGCACCGCTGACACCTTCGGTCCCGCCGGTGACGCGGAACGAAGCGGTGCCCCGAATAAGAACGGTCTTGGCGAGTCCAAGCTCTTCAGTGACAAAGGTCCATTTGCCGAGCGCGGCTGCAGCATAGTTTCCCCACTTGGAGTAAAAGGAAAACGCGACGTCTCCCTGTTCATTTGTTTTGTAGCTCTCCCAGCTGGCGGCTGCGCCATCGGGTTCGACCACGTAGGTGGCGACATGAGTGTTGGGTGAAAAACCGGAACAGTACACATGAAACACGGTGCCGACCGGACCTTCTTCCGGGTCGGACCAGCACCACGCGTCGCTGGCGGCGCTTGCGTTCGGCGCGGCAACGGCAAGAATTGCGAGCAGCGCGAAGAGCATGAACAAGGCAGTAAATCGAAGTTTCATATTGTTCTCCTTGCTGGTTGAATAGGATTGCCGAGAGTTGTGGGTGAATGGTTGATGGTGGTATTCGAGTTGTGTCACCTCCTTGAACATAAAGTGCTGTGAGCGATTTCAGACACTCTCAAGATATACCGATACCGTCCGATTGTCAATCCAAAAAATCTGGCGATTCAAGAGGTGACAGGTTTCGGCAATGTATTCATCGCCAAAAACCTGTCACTTTTTGAGCCGATACGCGAGGTGACATATAATCGCATCCACATTGTGTCGAGGAGCTGCATCCATGATTACACCGATAATGAATTTGTCCGCAGAGAGTTTGCATTTTTTGAAACAAACGCTCGGCGCGGAAAATGTTTCCGTCACGCAAGCCGACCGCGAGTATCACGCGCGCGACCAATCGTTTCATGCCGCGCACATGCCCGCCGCAGTTGTGTTCCCCGAAACCACCGCGCAGGTGAGCGCGATTTTGAAATACGCGAACGCGGAAAAAATTCCGGTTGTCGCGTGGGGCGCAGGCACGAGCATCGAGGGCAATCCGATTCCGGTGGCGGGCGGCATCGTGATGGATTTTATGCGCATGGATAAAATCCTGAATGTATATGCCGACGATTTTCAAGCGGAGGTGCAGCCCGGCATCAAATACAAAGACATGAATGTGAAACTCGCGGCGCAGGGATTGTTTTTTGCGCCCGACCCCGGCGCGAACGCCAGCATCGGCGGCATGATTGCAAACAACGCGGCAGGCACGCGCACGCCCGGTTACGGCGCGACCAAAGACAATGTGTTTCGGCTCGAAGTTGTTTTGGCGAACGGCGATGTGATTCATACCGGCACGCGCGCGGAAAAAACATCGAGCGGTTATGACCTCACGCATCTCTTTATCGGTTCGGAAGGCACGCTCGGTATCGTGACGCAGGCGACGATTCGGCTGCATCCGATTCCCGAACATTTCAGCGCGGTGGTCGCGTCCTTTGAAACCATTGCGGGCGCGACCCGTTCCGTCGCGGCGATGATGGGCGCGGGCTTGCATCCGGTCGCGTTGGAATTGATTGACCCTGTGACCGCGCGCAATCTCAACACGACGGGCGAATTTCGCTTGCAGGAAAAGCCGACGCTGCTCATGGAATTTCACAGCGTGACGACACAAAGCATCGAACACGAACTCGCGCTCGCGCAAGAATTGTGCAATGACAATGACTGTCTCGCGTTTGAAACCGGCGTGGGGCGCGCGGAACGCGACCGTTTGTGGAAGATGCGGCACTCGACGTATGAAGTGATGGTGCGAAATTATCCGGGCATTGCGTTTTTGATTTGTGATGTCGCCGCGCCCGTGTCGAAATATCCGGAACTCGTCGCCGCGTGCGAACGCGAAATCAACGCGTTGGGTTTGGCGGGTGCGTCCATGGTGGGGCATGCGGGCGACGGCAATTTGCATCCGCTCGTGCCGTACCTGCCCGACGATGACGCGAGTCATGCGCGCGCATTGAACGCATTGGGCAATATGGTGCGCGCTGCTCTGTCGTTAGGCGGAACGGCGACCGGCGAACACGGCATCGGGCTGGGCAAAATCCAATTCATGCGCGAGGAACACGGCGCGAGTTTGGATGTGATGCGCGCGCTAAAAAATCTATTCGACCCGAACGGGATTCTCAATCCGGGCAAAATGTTTTGAAAACCGAATAGCTTTAACGGGCATTATGCTTGCGCCTTGCGTAACCAGTCAAGCCGGATTGGACGGAATCCGCTCGCGTTTCACCATCGGCGTCAACGGACAGTCTGAATCGAGCAACCTGTCGCCCGCTCAATAAAAACACGCCGCTGCTCTGCGCGCACAGCGCGGAGGCAGCTCTGTTTTTGGCAAACCCCTATCCTCGTGTACAATGAATTTCGCGCTTGTTTCGCACAGCGCGCGATTTCAAACCGACATCTCCATCAGGAACTTTTCTCTTGAATCTGTTTCAACGCAAAACCAACACCATTCGTCCCGACGTAACCGCCGTGCCGCTGCAAATGCTGCCCGCGCTCAGAACCGGCTACGACCCTGCGGCGCTGTATATCATTCCGCGCGTCCGCGTCGCCGCCGGCGGCGAAATCACCCATCTCGACAATGCCGCGCGCCATCACTCGCGCCTGTGGCTCATTGGCGGCGCGGGACTCGGCAAATCATCCGCGCTCCAATTCATTGCCGCGCGCGCGGGACACGGCGCCGCGCTCCACTCCTTCGCCGACGCGCATCCGCAAAACTTGCCCGACACGTTCCGCAACGACGGCTGGATTCTGTTTGACGACGCGACGGACGCCGCGCACGGCGCGCACCTCGCCGCGCTCGCGCAAAAATATCCCAACGCGAAATTCTGCGCCGCCGCATCCGACGCCCAACACGCGCCCGCCGATTTTGTCATTCTCGAACTGCTCCCGTTCAACGAACGTGAAATCGTTTCCTTTGCCGAAGCGTGGCTTCCGCTGCCGGAAACCGGCGCGCACGGCTCGAAACTCAATCGCGCCGCGCAAGACTTTATTGCTTCGGCGCAATCGAACGCGGGCACGCGCGAACTCGCCGTCAATCCGTTGAATTTATTCTTGCTGCTGCAGGTGTATGAACCCGCCACCGCGCAAACCCCACAGCCGCAGGCGGCAGAAAAAGTCGCGCTGCCCATGGTCGGCGGTGATGGGGTTGCGCGCACAATGGAAATTGGATCGAGCATGCGCGCAACCCCGTCAAACGCCGCAACCCCCTTTGACGTGCCTCAGCGCAACATCATTGCGCCACTGCCCACGCGCCGCGCGGAATTGTTTGACGCGTACGTGAGCGCAAAACTCAAGCGCGAGAGCGACCCGGCATTTGCCGCGCGCGCGGTGGAAGGCATTGCGCTCTCGACCAAACGCGGACAGCTCGCGCAGGACGACCATCTGCCGCGCGGCTATGATTTTCTCGTCAAACGCGCCAACGGACGCATCGCCTTCAAACACCCGCTGCTGCAAGATTTTCTCGCCGCGCGCGCCTTGCGCCGCAACCCCGATTTTGCGCCAATGCGCGAACATTTGGACGACCCCGCGTGGCGCGACGTTGCATTGTTTTACGCCGGACTCGGCGGCGCAGAGAATGTTGCCGCCGTTGCGTTGGAACAAAACGATTTGTATTTTGCCGCGTCCGCGCTCGCCGCGACCTCCGAACCGCCGCACGCCTTCTTGGAACAAACCGTCAAAGCATTGGTCGCGCGCGCGTGGGACGACCATGACGAACGCGCGATGCGCGCATTGGGCAAATTGCGCAACAATCAAGCCAGCGATTTTTTTGCGGCGAAACTCCGCGACAAGAACGCGGATGTACGCTTGCGCGCCGCGTACATTCTCGGCAAATTGCACACAGACCGCGCGCTGGAATATCTCTTGCCGCAGCTGCGCGACCCGAGCGACGCGGTGCGCGTACAAGTCATCGCCTCGCTCGGACAATCGCGCAGCGAACGCGTCATCGAACCGCTGTTGGTCGCGTTGCGCGGCGACCCGCGCGTCGCCGCCAGCGATACGCAATTGAAAATCGCGGCGGCAAAAGCATTGGGCGAATACGGCACCGACAAAGCCGTCCCTGCCTTGCTCGTGGACATGCAGGTCAGCGAAGGCGAACTCCAAGCCGAAGCGATTCGCGCGCTGCAAAAAATTCGCAGTCCCTTTGCCGTCAAACCGCTTGAATCCATCGCCGCCACCGACAAGCGCGAGCCCGCGCGTCAAGCCGCCGCGCAAGTACTGCAAGATATGGCAGGACAATAACGTTCAACGTTCCAACGCTTGAACGTTCTCAATGCATGATTGTTTCCGTCCACCACATCCAACTTTGCGCGCCGCCGGATTGCGAAAATGCTGCGCGCGCCTTTTACGGCGAGCTGTTGGGATTACGCGAAATCGAGAAACCGCCGGAGTTGCAAAAACGCGGCGGTGTGTGGTTTGAACTCGGGGACGGACGCCAAATTCACATCGGCATCGAAAAAAACTTTGTCGCCGCACGCCGCGCGCATCCTGCGTTTGTCGTCGCCGGACTTGACATGCTGCGCGAAAAAATCGAACGCGCGGGATACGCCACTACCGCCGACGATTTCTTTATCGGTTACAACCGCTTTTACGCGAACGACCCGTTTGGCAACCGCATCGAATTTCTTGAAGCCGTGCAATCGTGCAAGCGTTAATTCGTGCAATAGTGGTTTTTACCTTGCGCTATTGCACGATTGCACTATCGCACAACTCACTATGTAACCGTCCGGAAATAACTTGAACACTTTTTGTAGTATGCTTGATCTCACCATT
>CAZXYP010000268.1:0-2545 GCA_964644955.1 uncultured Anaerolineales bacterium
TCGCGCACAGCGATGCGCCGAGCAAAACGATTTTGCGCCCGCGTTGGTCCGCAATCCAACCGCCCCACGGATACGCCAGTGTCGAGACGAGTCCGCCAAACCCGCCGAGCGAATTCAAAAAACCCAACTGCGACATGCTCGCGCCGAGCGACAGCACAAACGGCTGAAACACGACGCCAATCATGCTCTGTTCGACGCCGCTGATGAACGAACGGATAATAACGGCGATGAGTGTGTTGTTAAGGGACAAACGGGAACGAAAGAACGTCAACATAGACATGCGGAAAATTTTTCGCGACAACGCATGTCATTACAACGGAAAGGAACAATCGTGTAAAAAAGCACTTGAAATTTTTTTTTCATCGTATAATGCGCAAGTAATTCGGCTGTGTTATCGGTATTGATTCGTCAGGTCGCGTTTGCAAAGGTTCGGCTGGTGTGTTTGGTTTGTCTCGCCCAAAGGGTTTGTCGGTTGGATGCACCATCCTTTTTTGCGCACGCGGCTTGGATTCCGGCGCAGGATAAAAACATCTTGCGCAAAGGAGGATTCCATGCCCGAACGTCAACCTCGCAAGACCGGACTCTCCCCTTCGCCTCTTCCGCTCGCGCTTTTCATCGTCATTCTGGCAGTTCTCGTTGTTGGAGCAATTACGCTCTTGATGACAGAAATGACCGCGCCTGCACCCGTTCAAACAGGCGCGTTGGCAAGGTCAGACGAAGCGCAACCCAATCTGGTTACCAAGCAGACCGCCATGGCGGTCGAAACAGCCAAAGCGCTCGATGATGAAACAAATTACGCTACGCGCGTGTTACCTGTGCCTACCGACGCTCCGTTGCCACCCGGATTCAAAACGCCGACACCACTCCCGCCGCCCATAGAAATCACCTATACTCCCGGACCGACCGCGAATCTTGAAGTGTTGCCGCCCATCGAGGAATGGAAAGAATACGTCAACGAAAAACAAGGATTCTCAATCAAGTATCCATCCGACTGGTACCTCAATGCTGACCTAACCGGATGGGGTACACAGATCTATAGTTATGATTTCGGTGACCCATCCCTTATGGGCTACAAGGGTCCTCCGCTGGGGGCAAAAATAGAGATTGGGATAACAGCACCACAACAGTTCTCGCCAGATGAAACCCTCCAGGAATGGGTTCGTCGAACAGGGCGGCTCGGAGAGGAGGATAAGTTAATCTTTGAAGAGGAAATCAACGTGGATGGTTTGCCCGCCTTGAGACAAATCGTAGATTTTGAATATGGAGGTCTAATGGAGGGCGTCTATATCAAACACGCTGACAATGTCATCATCATTGGTCAGGGTTATCGTGAAGACTGGACGATTCCAAATCAAATCTTTGATCTGTTTGTTCAGAATCTTAGAATTCAAAAGCAATGAGAATAATGAATTCAATAGGGAGGATCCAATGTCATCGAATCAAACCAAATTGCTCGTCGCAATTGCTACGTTCATACTTGCTGCTTTGACTCTGCTCGGTCTCCAACTGACTTTTGCGTCTCCAATGAACCCAACTGCCAAGGCGATCATGGTTGCGCATCCCGTCACACCGGGAACAGCAATCCCGACCCCGCCAAAGCAATACAGTCTGCCCTTTAATCGCAACGAAAATGCAGTAATCACACTCGGTCCTGATGAAGGGGATACACATATAGGCAAATCAAGCGAAGCAATTGACTTTGCGCCGCGCGGTGGGTGGACTGATCTTCTTGCCGTCAAGCCCGGGCACGTGTATATCAATGGCTCTTTTACCAAATGGGGGAATCTGGTTGTGGTCCAGAGTGACGTTGCGCCGTATACGGATGCGTTCTATGCGTATTATGCCCATCTGGCAAATCCCGCTCCCACTTTTACAATCGGTACAGAAGTTGCAGACCGCCAATTCATTGGCACGGTCGGATGTACGGGGAATTGCAGTGGCACTCATATTCATACTGAGCTGCGCGATTTGATGTCGAATAACAGCGCGAACACCGGCAACTCTACGAATCATCCGATACGACGATTAAGAAGCATTGGCTGGTATCCTTGGTATCCCGATACTGCCATGAACTCGGGTTTTGTGCCCAAGAGTACGAGTCACCCAATTGGAGGTTGCTACAATAATCCAATCCTCATTATGCGTTGGCCCTCCGCCTCCGAATTCGATCACAACGATTCAAATGGAATCAATCAACTCGGGGGCTATTCATGGACATGGAGTAACCATGCCGGAGATGTCCCAGACACTGTTCAAGATGGTTCCGCTGGAACCTATGGAGCCCAGATTACGCTCCCGGTCACCAGCACAACTACCAAGTGGTTCTTTCATCTTCGTGCGCGAGGTGTGAATAGTGGATGGGCAGCGGACAACCAAGTGGCGCATCAAGGTCCTTACAAAATCGGAAGCGGATGTCCATCGAGTCCCTCACCCGAAGATTGGAATGATTATCCGGGGATGGACGAGTAAAGTCATAGGGAAGTTGAAAGCGGAACTCAAGTTCCGCTTTTTCTTTTGCCAATTCCCCCTCGCTATGCTAATATCC
>CAZXYP010000268.1:2645-7868 GCA_964644955.1 uncultured Anaerolineales bacterium
GCGCGTGACACGGTCGTTTTTCCGCGCCTGATTTCGCCCATCACCGCCGGACGCGAACGCAGTGTACGCGCCATAGAAGAAGCGATGCTGCGCGACCAGCGCGTCGTCGTCTTTACCCAACGCGACCCGGAAATTCAGGAACCGGGCATTGACGATTTGTATCCCATCGGCACCGTGCTTTCCATCGGACGCATGTTGCGGATGCCCGATGGCACGACCAGCGTTTTGGGACAAGGCGAAGCCCGCGCGCGGCTGCTCGAAATCATCCAGACCGACCCGTTTGTACGAGTGCGCGTCGAGGAAATCGTCGAGACGCGCGACGATTCCATGGAAACGCAGGCGCTCAGCCGCATGGTGCTCGCGCAATTTGAAAAAATCGTGCGGCTCAATTCCAATTTGCCCGAAGAAGTGTACGTCGCCGCCATGAACGCCGAAGGCGCGGGCGCGCTCGCCGATTTGATTGCGTCGTCGCTCAATCTCGAAGTCGTCAAGCGACAGGAAATTTTGGAAACGTCGGATGGGGTCGAACGCCTCAATCTCATTTCGCGTCTATTGGCGAACGAACTTCAGGTCCTCGAACTGCAAAGTCAGATTCACAATCAAGTGCAGGAAGAGGTGGACAAGAATCAACGCGAATACTATTTGCGCGAGCAAATGCGCGTGATTCAACACGAACTCGGGGAAATGGACGCGCAAACGCGCGAAGTGCATGAACTGCGCGAAAAAATTGCCGCCGCCGAAATGCCCGACGAAGCGCGCGCCAAAGCCGAACACGAACTCGAACGCATTCAACAGACGCCCTTTGGCTCACCCGAACTCGGCATCATTCGCACCTATCTCGATTGGCTGATTCAACTGCCGTGGAAAAACGCGACCCAAGATAATTTGGACATTCCCGCCGCCGCAAAATTGTTGGACGAGCATCATTACGGTTTGAAACGCGCCAAAGAACGCATTTTGGAATACATTGCCGTCCGCAAACTCGCGGCGGACAAGATGACGTCACCGGTTTTGTGTTTTGTCGGACCACCGGGTACCGGCAAGACTTCGATGGGGCGCAGTATCGCGCAAGCGCTCGGACGCAGTTTTGTGCGTGTGTCGCTCGGCGGCATTCGCGACGAAGCGGAAATTCGCGGGCATCGCCGCACCTACATCGGCGCCATGCCGGGACGCGTCATCCAAACCATGAAGCGCGCCAAGACCATCAATCCCGTTTTCATGCTCGACGAAATTGACAAAGTCGGCACCGATTTTCGCGGCGACCCGAGTTCCGCCTTACTCGAAGTCCTGGACCCCGAACAAAACAATTCGTTCAGCGACCACTACCTCGAAGTGGCGTACGATTTATCCAAAGTCATTTTCATTACGACCGCGAATTTGCTCGACCCGATTCCGCCCGCGCTGCTCGACCGCATGGAAGTCATCGAGTTTCCCGGATACATCGAAGAAGAAAAACTCGCTATCGCGCGCCAATTCATTATTCCGCGTCAAAAGGAACAACACGGTCTCGGCGAAAAACCAAAATTTTCGGACGAAGCGCTGCGCGGCTTGATTCGCGATTATTCGTACGAAGCGGGCGTCCGCAACCTCGAACGCGAAATCGCGCAAGTGTGCCGCAAAATCGCGCGTCAAGTCGCCGAAGGCAAACCCGCGCCCGCGAGCGTTTCCAAAGAATCGCTCAACAAATATCTCGGTCCCGCCAAATTCATGTACGGCATGAAAGAAGAACAAGACCAAATCGGCGTCGCCACCGGACTCGCCGTCACGGGCGCGGGCGGCGACACAATGTCCATTGAAGTGACGCTCATGCCGGGCAAAGGCGGACTGCTACTCACCGGACAACTCGGCGATGTAATGCAAGAATCCGCGCAAGCCGCGCTCTCGTACGCGCGCACCAACGCGAAACATTTGGCGATGCGTTCCGATTTCGACAAACTCGACATTCACATTCACGTCCCCGAAGGCGCGATTCCGAAAGACGGGCCGTCGGCGGGCATCACGATTGCGACTGCGTTGATTTCTGCCTTGTCGCAGCGCGCGGTGCACAAAGATGTCGGATTCACCGGCGAGATTACATTGCGCGGGCGCGTGCTGCCCATCGGCGGCGTGCGCGAAAAAATTCTTGCCGCGCACCGCGCGGGGTTGAAAACCCTCATCATGCCGAAAAAGAACAAAAAAGATTTGGTGGACCTGCCGCGCAAAGTCCAGCGCAATTTGAATCTCGTCCTCGTCGAAAATATGGACGAAGTGCTGCCGATTGCGTTGACGCAACAAAATGCCGCGCGCAAAACGATTCGGCGTCCCAAAGCTCCGCCGCGCGCCGCCGTCTCCCATTGAGCTTGAAGGACATATGAGTCCGTACCCTAATTTTGGAGTTTTGCCTTGAACAATTATCCGAATCAACCGCCGCAACTGCCGCCCGGCAATTACAATCCGTTCAATCCCTACAGCGGCTATGACCCGAACGCCGATTATGTGTCGTGGATGCCCGGGCGACAAGGTCCGCGCTTTCTTCCCATTCTCATCGTCGTTGCCATCGTATTGTTGTGCAGCTGCTGCGCGTTTCTCGCCGGCACGGTCTTTGGAATCGAGTTGCCGGGAATGCTCGGGGTAGATGCCGCGCCTTCCCAACAGCAAAATGAACCGCCGCCCGATGAGGAACCAACACCCGAAAGTTTTCACTATCACATCACCTATCCTTTCAATTCCTGATTTCAAAAACCCGCTCTCGTCCGAGGACGGGTTTTGAAATTCTGCCTATGGAAACCGCGGACCTTTATCAAATCTACGCGCACGGCGAAAGTGAAACGCTCGCGTTCGAACTCGAAAGCGCAGCCGCGCTCAAACTCGCCGAAACGTTTTCTGCCCTCGCCAACACGCAAGGCGGCAGTGTTTTGATTGGCATTGACGCCGCCGGAAATGTCATCAAAGGCGTGCGCGACCTTGACGCCGCGCGCGAAAAGGCGCTTGCCGCGGGTCTGCGCTGTGAACCGCCGCTCGTGCTGCCGCGCCCCACAACCGTAATGCTCGAAGGCAAACCGCTGCTGTATGTGACGATTCCCTCCGGCTTGCCGCACGCGTACGCGCTGCGCGGCAAATACATGACGCGCGACGGCAAAAAAAATCGCGCGCTCGGTCCGCGCCAATTGCGCGATTTACTGCGCCAGCGCGGCGAAGGCAATTTCGAAGCGACCGTGCTGCCCGGCGCGACGCTTGACGACCTCGACCGCGAACGCGTGGAAGAGTACGCGAGATTGTTTTTGGATGAGGTGAGCGCGCGGCATCGTCGGAATGATGACGCATCATCACGCACACCGCGCAACCCCGGCAACCTGCGTGATGATGCGTCAGAAGAGACGCTGGATTTGTTGTTCCGGCGCGGCTGCCTGACCAAAGAAAGCAGCACGTATCGTCCGACGGTCGCGGGGTTGTTGTTATTTGGACGCGAACCGCAAAGATTATTGCCGAGCGCGGAAATTCTTTTGGCGCGCTATTCCGGTT
Source organism: uncultured Anaerolineales bacterium (assembly GCA_964644955.1). Classification (GTDB taxonomy): domain Bacteria; phylum Chloroflexota; class Anaerolineae; order UBA4142; family SHND01; genus SHND01. The sequence goes on from CAZXYP010000268.1 coordinate 6,147, forward strand.
CGGAAATGTCCGACACGTTTATTCGCGAGACCGCGCGCGGGTCCCTGCCCGAACAAATTCGCGCGGCAGAAGCATTTCTCACGACCAACATGCGCAAAGGCGCGCGCATTGCCGATTTCAAGCGCGAAGAAAAACCGGAATATCCGCTGTCCGCCGTGCGCGAGGTGATTGTGAACGCAGTCGCGCATCGCGATTATCAGATTCGCGGCGAAGAAATTCGCGTGCTGATGTTCAATGACCGCATCGAAGTGTATTCGCCCGGACGTTTGCCCGGACACATTACGATTGAGAATATCGTGGACGAACGTTTTGCGCGCAACGAAGTGATTGTGCAGGTGCTGACGGACTTGGGATTTGTCGAACGCCTCGGGTACGGCATTGACCGCATCTTGCGCCAAATGAACGACGCCGGTTTGCCGCAGCCAAAATTTCAAGAAACCGCGAACGGATTCCGCGTCACCTTGCGCGGGGCGGGCGATAATTTCGTTTCGGGGGAATTTGACCGCAATAAATATCGCAACTTGCCGCTGAACGAACGCCAAACCGCCGCGCTCAACATTTTGCACAAGACGGGGCGCGTCGGCAATCGCGATTTAAAAGAATTGTATCCCGATGTGAGTGAAGAAACGATTCGCCGCGATTTGGCAGATTTGGTGGACGCCGGACTCGTCATCAAGATGGGGGACCGCAGAGGAACGTACTATATTTTGAAATAGAGATTGAGGCGCGCGTATTCCGCCGTCACGAGCGGCAGTAAAATTTCGCGCGCGGGCGACGCAATGTCCGCGACGACCCCTTCGCATTTTTGGAGCGACCACAACGCGTCGGGCGCGTTGTTTTGAAAACAATACAGCCGCGCCAACGCAAGCCACGCCGCCGCCGCGCGGTCGGGAAAGGTGAACGCGAGCTGTTCCGCACATGCGGTCAAATTCGCGTACGCGCTGTCCCACTCCTGTTTGCCCACATTCACCGCGCCGCAATAAAATTCCACCACCGCGCCCGCCAACGTCACATCCACGCCGCCGCGATACAACGCGCCCAAATCGCGCACGCGCAGCGCGGCATCACACCACGCTTGCGCGTTCGCCCAATCGCGTTTGCCCGCGCACATCAGCGCGCGCGTTAGCATTTCACATACGCCGCGCCCCAATTCGGGATTCACCGGCGCGCGCGGCAGTGGCGCAGGAACGCCGTTCGTGCCACATACGCGGTACGGCACGAGTTCCGCCGAGAACGCGGAACGATGCACGACTTTGAACAAAAATACGCGTCCCAGCGCAAAGAGGTCCAGCGCCAACGCGTATTCACTGCCCCACATTATTCTTCATCCTCGTCTTCTTCGCCGCGCCCGAACATGTCGAGAATGGAACGCGGTTCGCGGTCGTAACGCCGTTCATAGACAAGCAAACCCAACGCGCGCATCAGTTCGCGCATCGTGCCTTCATCCAAACGGTCGCCAAATGCCTGACGCACCAATTCCATGCGCCGCGCAAATTCCACCGCGCTCACCGCGCGCGCTCTCATGCGCGTTTCCAGCCCGACGGCTTCGGCTTCGGCTTTGAGGCGTTCCACCTCTTTATCGGTTTCGGCTTTAATGACCAGCGTCTTGTGTTCCAACTGCGCCAATTGATATTGCTTGTTGGCTTGTTCCAAATCACTGCGCGCTTGCCGTTCGAGCTCGGCTTCTTTTTCCAACGCCGTCATCCAATGGTCGTACATCCG
>CAZXYP010000269.1:0-1973 GCA_964644955.1 uncultured Anaerolineales bacterium
ATGACCCTTCAAATATGTTCCTCTTGCCCGAGAACCTACATCGAGCAATTCACATTGACGCGGACCAATTCAAAAGCGTATGGAATGATGATTGGGATGCATGGTTGCGAGCAAATCCGAATGCAAGCGCAAAGGAAATCTTTGAGGAGTTGGACCGCCTAACCAAAAAATACGGAATTGATGAATATCGTGGCGGAGAATATTACATTCCATGAGGGTCAATATATGACAAGATTCTTTATTCTCCAGATGGCACCCAACTATTCGAGGCGCTTCGGCTATCCGTTTGGCGAAAAAAAATATTCGCACCGTTGTGGTGTCTGCGGACGGCCAGTGGGAGGACCTGGTCTGCCCATAACAATTCGCTTTGAAGGACGTGTCAACAATGCCGATTTTGTCTCATCATCACCAGAGTTACTCGTGACACATAGGGTGCGCACGGCATTTGAAGAGAACAGAATCAAGGGTGTGCAATATTCAGACGTGATCATTAAATTCAAAGATGTCAAACCGCCCCCTGAAATGCAACTTTGGCATCTTCTGATTCATCAAGCTGCACATGCATCGCCCCAGATGAACATTGTTCCCCTACGGAAGTGCTCTGAATGCGGAATCGTTGATTATTCAACATGGGATAACGGCGTTTTCATTGATGAAATGACGTGGGATGGCTCGGACATATTTCGTCTCTTTGAAGATGTTGTAGGGGTTGTGTGTACAGAAAAAGTAAAGGACCTTGTGGAACGAGAAAAATTCACCGGCGTTGTTTTCATTCCTGCTGAGAAGTTTCATGATCCATTTCCTGAATCACGAAGCCGACCGAAGGTAAGCAAGTAACCTCTTGTGACGGTGACGCACTTTCGTATGATGCAGAGAATCGTCTCACGAGCATCACTGTTGGCGCGAACACGACCACTTACGTTTATGACGGCGACGGCAACCGCGTCAAGAAAATAGTGTCAGGCACAACGGGCGACACGACCTACTACATTGGCAACCACTTGAAAGTCTATGGCAATAGCGCACATCTATTGACGCGGGGCAGGCGGCGCGGCAAAGCGCCTGCCGGCATCATACAAAATGCTGACGCACCCCCTCACGTGCCATGGTTCGTCCAGACAACCGCCATAAAAAACATCCCACACAACAAAAGCAGTGTGACACAAATAATGAGCGTGACACCGACACTCCGCAAAAACATGTACCGCCGCGCTTGACGATACGCCTCCATCATCCCCTCTTTATTCAATGGAACGGGAACCTCGGTGTTGAACGCTTCAAGTTTTGTATCCTGAACCATTTTTCGCAGCTCCTCATCTCCTTTGAGATACTCGTCAATGATTGCGCGCGTTTCCGCGCTCACCTCATCCGCCAGATATAGCGGCAGCAAATCCATCACCATCTCGCGTTTCACTTGCATACTCGGACTACTCCTTTGGCAAACGGCTCAATGCCAAACGCGCGCGATGCACCTTGACTTTGGCAAGCGTTTCGGAAACGCCCAACACACGCGCGATCTCGGCGTATGGTAGATCATGTTGAAAACGCAACAGGAACGCGTCGCGGTCTGCCGCAGGCAAGGTCTCGAGTCGCGCGCGCAATTCCGCCAATGCGTAACGCGCCGTCGCGTGTTCTTCGGGTCCCGCGCGTTCATCCGCATGCCATTCCTCTAAACGCATTAGGCGTTTTTCCTTGCGCCGGTTTTCAAAACACAAATTGCGCGCAATCGCCAGCAAATACGCCTTGAGCGTCTCCGTGCGAATCGGAGCGTCACCCGTCCATGCGCGAACAAACGTTTCCGAAGTCACATCTTCGGCGTCTTGCTGTTCTCGGCATAACCAGTACGCAAAACGATACACATCCGCTGCATACATTTCATACATTTGTTCAAAGGTCAACATTTCGCGTCGTCATCAAGAATATGTACAGCAAGGCGAAAAAGTTACAGCGTCCGCCAATCAATTTTTTTCAAA
>CAZXYP010000269.1:1983-7858 GCA_964644955.1 uncultured Anaerolineales bacterium
TCAAAACAAAAGGGCTTTTGTTTTCTCAACAAAAGCCCCACGAACGAATCGCAACAACATTAACGCCCGCGCCGCAAACGTCCCCGCGCCAGCGCGAAAATTTGGTCCGCTTCACGCACGCGCAAAAATTTTAACCCAACGACATATACCACCGCACCGATAGCCGACGGTATCGCCACGCGCAAAAATTCCTGCACCAAGCCATCGCCAAGCGCAAGCGTTGGCAACAACCACATCACTGCGCCCATCAGCGCACTTGCCAACAGCAATTTAAGCGTCGTGAGACCCAACCCCTCACCGCCCAACCCGCCCAAACGTGTGCGCGTGAACCACAACATGATGAGCGCATGTCCCGCCAATTGCGCGGAATTTGCCAGCACGAGCGCGAGATAACCGAACGTGTTGAGCAGCGGCAGCGCGACAAGCAAATAAAATCCCAACGCCGCGACCGCGACCAAATTCGGCAGTAACGTATTTTTGCGCGCGTAAAAGGCAAACACCAACGGCTGGTCAATCGCCGCAAACACCGTGCCGAACAAATAGAATTGCAGCGCGCGCGCCGTCGCCCCCGTATCGTCCGCCGTGAACGCGCCGTGTTGATACAACAATTCCACCACCGGCACTGCCAACACAAACAACGCGACCACGCACGGCAGCATCAACAGCAGCACCAATTTCAAACCGAACGCGAGCGTGCGGCGAAAATCACTTGCCAAAATCGTGCGCGACAAATTCGGCAGAATCGCAAACGAAACCGCCGTCGCCACCAGACCGAGCGGCAATTGCACCAGATACGTCGCCGCCTGCATCCATGCTAACGATTGGTCGCCCGTGCGCGACACGAGATTGCGGTCAATCGCTACGCCGACCACCATCACCGTCAAACCGCCCAACACCGGCACATACAAGCGCGCGATATGTCTCAGCGCGGGATGCGAAAAATCCAGATGCAAACGCAGCGGCGCTTTCCGCAAACCCATGTACTGCAAAATCACTTGTGACGCCGCGCCGACAACAACGCCTATCACCACACTCGTAATCCCGAACGTCGGTGCGAGCGCGACGGCACAAACAATGATACCCGCGTTAAATGCGGCAGTCGTAAATGACGGGAGCGTAAATTTTTTCAGCGCATACAAAATGCCGGATAACACACCCGCGACGCCGAGAAAAAAAACGGCGGGCAAGGTCAACCGAATCATCTGCACACCGGCGGCGCGCAGTTCCGCATTATAGCCCGCGCCGAGAATTTGGAAGAGGGGCTCGGCAAACAATTCCAGAATCAACACCGCGACTGCCAACAGCGCGGCAAGGACGCTCAACACCGTACTGACCAAATTCCAAAACTCGCCGCGCCGCGATTCGTCCGCCGCGTGTTCGCTGAATACCGGCACGAGCGCCGCCGAAATCAGTCCGCCAACGAGAAAATCATAGAGCGTGAGAACGAGCGTGGACGCGACGCGGAATACACTCACGTAACCGGTCGCGCCGAACAAATCGGCAATGACCAATTCGCGTCCGAGTCCGAGCAAACGCGAGGCGATACTGCCCGCGCCCAAAATCGTCGCTGCGCCGACAATGCCGCGTTTAGAAGATTCCGCAGCGGATGGTATTTCGTTATGGGGTTCAGAGGACATGCGGAGAAATCAAATGGAGAGCTTTGCTATGCATTGATACGCGGAATCCCGAGGTCTTTGCAGATTTTGTTTGCCAAGATGTCGCTTATCTCGTTATGGCGCGGGACCGCAGTGCGTTTATTCAGGGCGGGGTTGTGCCACCACGAATGGCGTTTGCCTTCGCGCAGCAATTCACAGCCGTGTGAGCGCAGATGCCGTATCAAATCGTTGCGTTTCATACGGCGACAAGTTCTTCTTGATACTTGGCTCCTGCCGCTGCGAGCGCTTCCTCGCGATTAAATTCCAACGCCTCACGCAAAGTGACACGTAACGTTTCAAGCAATTCGTCCCGCGATGCTTCTTGGCAATTGACACCCGGGATTTCTTCGATCCAACCAATCCACCAGCTGCCATCTTGGCGAATCACCGCTGTATATGTATTGTTCATTGCGCTCCTTTCTCGAATTCACAATCCCGACACATCCACGCTCTCGGCGACGCGCGCTTCCACATCGTCAAAGGCGTCTTGTCCGCGCACGGCAATGTCGCCGCTGGCAATGACGCCGTTTTGCGCGGACGTGATATTCCACATGCGACAAAACGCGCAGCGTCCCGGCGCGGTCGTCGGCTGCCCGCACACTTCGCAGGCATGCAAATCGGTTTTGTCGGACGCGGGCGCGTTGAAAAATCCCTCACCGCGCGCTTTCAAAAACTGGACATAGAACTGCAATTTCGCGCCGGGCGATTCGGTTTCGAGTTGATTCAACAGCGTCTTGTAAAAATTCGTGAGATTGCCGACCGCGTGCGGGCACTCGTCGTACACGTAATCAATGCCGCGCACCATCGCGTATGCCGCCGTTTCGCGTTCGTAAAAACGACAAAACGGTTTCACCTTTTTCGCGAATCCGTCACTCGCTTCCAGCACCGGCGCTTGCCGCGCGAGATACCCCGTTTGCCAGTGCAGTGTATTTTGCATCAACACTGCCGCTTCGTCGTCCAGATTATGTCCCGTCGCCAAGACCGCGTATCCGCGTTCCGCCGCGAGCCGATTCATCACATAGCGTTTCGTCAACCCGCACGCGGAACAGGGTTTGCCGTGTCCGCGCGAACTCTCGCGGGAGATTTCGGGAATCGTTTTGCCGTAGGTAGATTGAATATCCACTACATGCAGCGTCGCGTCCGGCACAATGTTATTTTGAAATTCGCGTATACGCGCGAGCGATTGGTCGGAATAACCAATCTCGCCTTGTATGCCCAGCCCGATATACAAGCCGTCCGTTTTGTAACCAAGCCGCGTCAACACATCCCACAACGCAAGCGAATCTTTGCCGCCGCTGACCGCGACCAATACGCGTTCCTCCCGATTGAACATTTTATATTTTTCAATCGCGCGCTGTGTGGAATCCACAAACCACTCGCCGTAATGTTCGCCGCACAACGCAAGTTTGTGATGCCGCATGTTAATGACGGCGGTTTCGCTGCATTTTCGACATTTCATCGTTGGAGATTGGAGATTGGAGATTAGAGATTCGAGATTAGAGCTTGAGTCTCTAGTCCCCAGTCTCCAATCCCCCCACCCGAAATCACCGCCACCAATTTCACCACATCACCCTGGCGCAAAATCACATCGTCGGTGACGAGTTTGCCGTTGACCGTAATCAAAACGCTTTCGGGGTCAATGCCGATTTTTTTCAACGCATCGCGCGCCGTGATATTTTCCTTGACCTCGAATTTTTTATTGCGAAACGTAATTTCTATCATGGCAAATGATTCTATCCGATAAAGAAGGGCGGGTCAAAACGGACGCGGGGTTCTTGACAAGCGGAGAGCTGTTTCCTATAATTTTTACGTTGTGTACCTTGCCGCGGCAATTTTCGGTGAAAGGAGCCCAACATGAAACCTTTGCCTCTGCTGCGCCTGCTGCTGTTTTTCCTCTGCGGCTTGGCGCTGCTCGAATTTTCAGATGTGTCTGCGATGCCCGCGCGGCGCTCAAGCCAAGTTCCAACCCACCGCGCGCCGACGACGACATTTCTCGTCAACAGCACGCTCGATGAAGTGGACAAAAAGCCCGGCGACGGCATTTGCAAAAGCAAGCCGTCAAAAAAATGCACTCTGCGCGCGGCGATTATGGAAGCGAACGCGCTTGCCGGCAAAGACAAAATCGTTTTACCTGCCGGCGTCTATCCCCTCACCCGCGTTGGTAGCGGCGAAGACCAATCTGCCACCGGCGACCTCGACAGCCAGAGCAAAATCATCCTCAAAGGGCAAAATGCGGCGACGACAATAATTGACGGCGAGAGCTTGGACCGCGTCTTGCATATTGTCAAAGGCACCATGAAAATTTCCCAGCTCACCTTGATCAACGGTTCGACCGCGAGCGGCGGCGGAGGAGGAATCTATGTCGCCAATGGCGCGAAACTCACCTTGACCCAAGTCGTCGTACGCGTCAATCGCGCCAAGCAAGGCGGAGGCATTTTGAATGAAGGCACGTTGCAGCTGAACCAGTCCACCCTCAGCGAGAACGAAAGCGAGACTCGCGCGGGCGGGCTTTATAATCAAGGAACCGCCACCGTCAAGAACAGTACCATCAGCAACAATACTACCCTCGGTGGTGGAGGAGGCGGCATCTTTAATGAATACGATGAAACGCTCACTCTGGTGAACAGCACAGTGAGCGGCAACATCGCGTCCGGCAATGGCGGCGGGATCCTGACGGATTGGGAAGCGAATACGTATCTCTTTAATGTGACCATTGCCAATAATCGCGCCGGAGCATACGTGCATGGGGGCGGCATTACCGCAATTGGCTATACCCATCTATGGAATACCATTCTCGATGGCAACAAAGTGAGTACGGACACATTCCCCTATTTCGATTTTAGCGATTGCGAGGGAAACATACAGTCCTTTGACTATAATCTCGTTTCCAAGGATTGTGGGTTCGTTCACCAATCCTTTGATTTGGTGGATACTTCCGCTGAGCTTAGCCCCCTCGCCAACAATGGCGGACCAACGCAAACGCACGCGCTCCAACCCAACAGCCCCGCCATTGACCACATCGCTCCAAGCCTTTGCGTGGACGAAAAAAATACCGTCTTGAACACCGACCAACGCGGATTCTCGCGTCCCGTGGACGGAGACGGGAATGGCAGTGTGCGCTGCGACATTGGCGCATTTGAATATCATCCTTGACCCACATCCGCTGACCGCGATGCCGGTTGCCGGAATTTGTTGTGACGCGCGGGCAGTTGCATTACAGCGGTAAAAAAGAGCGAGCCAAATTTGGCTCGCGCTATTTTTCTCTACGTGCCTGACGTTAAGGATACAAACGCTCGACGTGGCCGTCAAAGTACGAGAATCGCTGCCATTTCGTCACGTGCGAATTCCAGCCGTAGGCGGCGACCACGTATCCGCCGTTCTGCCAACCGGGCAAGATATTCACACGATAATACACGTTTCCGCCGCCGGTCGCGTTTACAATCCCTTGCGCCACAGTCGTACCGTTCGGCAAACCGACCCACACCGAAACTTGTTCGCCCGCTTTGAAACCGCCCTGCCAGAAATCATAGTACGGCGCGACTTTGGTAATGGGATTGCTCGCGCGCACATCGCTTACGGTTCGAAAGAAACTGAACAAAACGTAATTGGTTTGTCCCGAACGTGTGCCGCGTCCGACCAACTGATAACCGCCATACATCCAATTCGATGGCACGACAAAGTTAAAAGCGAGATTGCCCCACGCATCCGCATAGAAATTCTGATAGCCCTGCACCGTGCCGTTCGGCGTTTGATACCACGTATTCACAAGTTCGCCCGGCTGGTACCCTTTACCGCTGAATGGCACGGTGCGTTCCGAGACCGGCGCGATGGTCACGGGTTTTGCCGTCGGATTGGGATTTGGTTTGGGTTCTTTGGGCGGTGCAATCACATTAAACTTGACCGCCACCTGCCCCGAAGCGCGCCCGTTCGCCACGGCGATGTATTCGCCGCCGCCTTGCGATGTTTTGGGCTTGAACGACCACATCACAACGCCCGCGTCATTGGCGCGCAGTGTCCCGGTACCGACTGCCGAAAGATTCGGCAGACCGACCCACGTGTCCACGATTTCGTTGCGTTGAAAACCGGTTGCCTTGATGGAAAAGGTTGTGTCAAAATTGCCGTATGTCGGATTTGCCGAAATCCCTGCGGCGGAAGCAGGCGCGGCAAACGTCGTTGCGAAAACAAACACCGCCGCGACCCACGTCCCGGCAAACCAACGC
>CAZXYP010000270.1:0-7857 GCA_964644955.1 uncultured Anaerolineales bacterium
CCTTTTTATGAAATCCGACAAACAATTCCGTCGCGTCCGCATGATGCCGCACGAACCATTTCCGCAGTTCGCGCTGCGTTTTGAAAAAAGTGGGAGACATTACAATCAAGTATAGCCGCGCGCGCGTCCGTGTCAAAAACCATACGCCGCGTCGGATGCCGCTTGAAAGTCGCCGCGCGTTCGCATATAATCGGCGCAATGACCAAGGGAGGCGGACGGATAAATACATTGTTTGCGCGCGCGGGCATGATGAGCGCCTTGCTGTTGGGCATCAGTATCTTGTGGGCATGTACGACCGCCCCCCTGCCCGAAGCATCGGGCGACCCGGACATTGCAACGTTGATGGGGGATACACAGGCGCGGCAGGCGCTCGCCGACCGCATTGCCGGGAGCGGGCATACGTGGCAAGACTATGCCGCGTGGGGCAAAGAATTGGCGACAAAAGGTTTTGTCACGCATCCGCCGACCGGCACAACGCCTTCGCCGAAACTTTCCAATTTTTTTGTCTGCACCGACTGCCACAATCTCGAACGCGAAGACCCCGTATTGACCGTGCAGGACCCCGATGCGCGTTTGCAATATATTCAATCCCAAAGCGACCCCATGTTTCTCACACAAGGCACAACGTTTTGGGGCATGGTAAACCGCGTAGCGTTTTACAACGGCTATTACGCGCAGTATCACGACTTGTGCGTGCCGGAAACCACCGGCGATACGATTGTGCCGAACGGCGGACCTGACAAGAACGGCAACTGCATGGCAGGCACGCGCAAAATGAATCCCGCGTCATTGGAAGATGCCATTCAAGTGTGCAGCGCGTATTGCAGTGAAGGACGCTACATGCTGCGTTGGGAAATGGACGCGCTGATGGCGTACCTGTGGGACAATCAAGTGCATCTGTCGGATTTGGAATTGTCCCCCGTCGAACGCGCCCGGGTGCGCGCCGCGCTGGTACCGCCCGCGCAGGACACATCTCAAGTCAAAGTGATGCGCGAATTCCTCGCCACGAAATATCTGCGCCGCGCGGGGGACACGTACCGCGACATGCCCGCGCTGCATCAAAACACCGACGGCACGTTCACGATCGGCGCGTATCAAAACGGCGAAACCTACGCAGGCGACCGCTTGCGCGGGCAAGCCGTGTACGAACGCGCGTGTTTGCATTGTCACGGCACGCCCATTATGCCGTTGCACGGCGCGGGCTTGATAGGCAATGTGCCGCTGTACTATCAGGCGCTCGCCAAAGGATTGCCCGGACAAAATTCACCCTACATGCCGGAATACACGCTCCAGCGTTTGTCGCGCCAACAAGCGGCAGACGTGCAAGCGTATTTGGAATCGCTTGGCGAATGAGGGAAAGCGAAAGGCGAAAGAGCAAAGGCGCGCTCTTACATGCCGCCCATGCTTTCGAGGAGTTCTGCCATTTTTTGTTGGACGAGTTGAATCGCCTTGAGCGGGCGCAGCATCACTTTGAATTCAATCACCTGCCCCGCGTCGTTCCACTTGAGCAAGTCAACGCCATTCACGTAAATGCCGTCCAACTCAGTTTCAAATTCCAACACCGCGTCGTTGGCGCCGACCAGCTCGCGCGCGTAATGAAATTTCTCATTGCCCAACACCTGCATCGCGCCGGCGAGGTAAAACGTCGTGAGGAACTTGCCGTTTTGCGGTTTGTACAAAATGGGTGAATAAAAAACTACATCGTCCGCCAACAATTCGTCCAACCCCGCCGCGTCTCGTTCGCGCACCAGCCGGTGCCATTTTTCAAGCGGATGAATTTGTATCATTTTCGCCCCTGTAAAAATTTTCTCTCTTGGTACACACTCAGCTCTTGAGCGCCTCGATTTTCATACGTTCCAACGCCTCATGCGAAATGCGATACGCCTTCGCCGGCTCAAGCACCGCAAAGACCGCGGCAAAGCCCTGTCCAAAATATCGCGATAGGTCGCCATTCACATTCAACGCCGCGAACGATAGTCGCAAAATCAAAGCCGGCACGCCTTCGACCAAACCCGCGACGAGAGCGCGAAACAAGACCGCCGGATTCAAATTGCGCAAGGCGAGCGACAGCTTTGTCGTGCGCGTTCGATTATAGGCGAAAAAAGTTCTTGCGCGCGCAAGTTCATTGACAAGCGGCTAGAAACCACAGCAACGAATGGCAGAACGTGTCTGCGCGCATTGGAACAGGATTCGACACAGGACAAAATTACTGCATGATGCCATCGCCTCAACGCGCATTGGAACGGGATTCGAGGCAGGTCGAATTCGCTTCATGCTGCCGCGATATCAATCGTCCGACGACGAGTCATGATACAATCCCTTTGCGCGCAGAAACCGCGCGCAGATGCAGCGGAGGCAATTATGGCAAATGATGCGCACGTTGAAATTTTGAAACAGGGCACCGAGGTATGGAAAGAATGGCGCGCGCGCAACTCGCTCTTGACGCCGGATTTGTCCGCCGCAAACCTTTCGTGGTTGGAACTTGTCGGCATTGATTTGTCGGGTGTTCGCCTATCCAATGCCGTGTTGACGGGCGCGAATCTGACCGGCGCGAATCTTGCGCGCGCGGACCTGACTTCGGCGAATCTTTATCAGACCAATCTGACCGGCGCAACCCTCAGCGACGCCGTTCTCATTGGCGCCAATCTCACCGGCGCAAACTTGCGCAGTGCGGACCTGACCGGGACGAATTTTCAAGGCGCGGTGTTTAGCTACACTACCATGCCTGACGGTTCCATGCGAATGAGTTCCTCTGACTGAGCCGGTACAAACCTCATGTCACGCGCGGCGTGGTTTGCCCGTCTTGTCGTCGGCACGGTATTTGCCGTGAACGTGTGGTGCGCGCTCGTTTTTATTTTGCAGCCCGAACAATTTGTCGCGGGTTTTGAATTGCAAGGCGTCGCGGGCTTGGTGATGGTGCAAAGCATTGGCATTCTGTTTTTGATGTGGAATGTGACGTATCCGCCCGTCTTGTACGACCCGCGCAAATACATTGCACTGTTCGCGGTGCTGCTCGTTCAGCAACTCATCGGCGTCGTCGGTGAAACGTGGTTGTGGCTCTCACTGCCGCCGGGACATGTGAACCTGTCCGCGTCGGGCGCGCGCTTTATCGCCTTCGACGCCGCAGGTTTGGCGGCAATGAGCATTGCTTTTGTTCTGCTCGCGGCGCGAGGCACGATGGACAGGTGAAACAATAAACGCAACTCAAAAAAAGGTTGCGTTTTTTGTTTGGTACGTCGCCTGATGGCAGGTCGCGCGTTGCATGGATGAAGGTGAAGCGGCTGACCCGCACCGTCCCAAAGTGAAACGGGCGCGCGTGAATGTGGAATTGTGCTTGGGCGGCGGCGCCTGTGTGCCGCGCTGCGGACATGCCGCGCTCAAACTCGAATTGCGTCCGGCGCGCGTGGGTACGCCGGTAGATTCGGCGCATCGCATTGTGCGAAATGCCATCGGACGGCTAGAGATTCTGTTCGGGCGATGGAAATCGCCTTGCCATGCGTTCCTTAGGGCGAAGCAATCACACTTCCCAACGCGTCTCGATTCGCGCGCGCGTTTGTGATTGCTTCGCCCTTATTTCATGTCAACGCGTATCACCTTGGTCCACTCGCTGTGTCCGTCGAGATAGACGATTTCGATTTTGTAGCGGTAGGTCTTGTTCGCATTCGCTTTGCGGTCAATGAAACGGTATTTGTCACCCAACGCCGCGCCTGCGTGTTTCGCCTGACGGAATTTGGCGTTGATTTGTTTCCATTCGCCCTGTTTGCCTTGACGATAGATGTTGAATCCGGCGATTTGGGTTTCGGTGGTCGTCTTCCAGCGCAAAACGATGTTGTCGTTTTTGTTGACGAGACCTTTCACGCCCGTCACGTTCGTCGCGGTCGGCGCGTTCGGCGCGAGCGCGAGCGGACTGAGCGAGGTCAGCGGGGACGCGGAAGTGATGCAGTGGTAGGGCAGATGCGTCGTATTGTCCAACACGCCGCCGAAATCGTCCCACGTCGAACCGTTGTAGTGATACAGATGCAAAGTATTTTCGTCTTGCGTCGTGATGACACTTGGGTCATAACACAAAGTGATATATGCCGAGAACGGCGACGTGGACGCGGTGGCATCCCATTGAATTGGCAGCGCGTTGGCAGGCGGCGTTGGTGTGGTGTATGCAGTGGGCGTGATGGTGACGGTGAAAGAAATCGGCGCGCCGGTGGTCGGTGTGATGATGGCGAGCGCGGGACCGAACGAGTGCGAGGTATTGTTGCTGTTGTAATCCACAGTCACTTGATTGCTGTCCGCGTATTGCAATTCAAACGCGCCGGCGTCACAGTTCAAATCATCGCGCGGTTCGCCGCGTTGGTCGTCGGTGATGGGCGCGCCGTTTGTAAAGAGCGGATTCGTGCCACTGCTGACATAGGTGCAGTCACTGCCCGCGTCAATCGCATTGCTATTGAACAAGAGCGCATGCGTGTTGGTGGGTCCACCGTTGCTGTTGAGCGTGGCATCGAGATTCGTCGCTGCGCCGATGCGGAACGCGGCGTTGCTGCCGCAACTCGTATCGTCAATCAGATTGTTGCTGCCGTTGATGACGCCGCTGTTGGAGCAAGCTGTGCCGCCCGTGTGGTTGGCAAGAATCGTATTTTTGAGCGTCGTCGTTCTCCCTGCATCGTTAAAGATGCTCGCGCCATTCGCCGCCGCATTCCCGGAAAAGGTGCTGTTGGAAATCGCCAAGACGCCACTGTTCAGGATTCCACCGCCATTTTGGGTGGCGTTATTGCCACTGATTGTACTGTTGGCGAGATTCACGGCGCCAAGGTTGTAAATGCCCGCGCCTCCGCCGCTGCCGTCCCCACCGAGCGGCGCGGTATTTCCTGTCAAAGTGCTGTTGAGGATGTTGAGTGTGCCGCTGTTATGGATGCCCCCGCCGAGACAATCGGTGCATCTGCCATTGGCGATGGTCATGCTTTCGAGATTGAGAATATTGTCGCTGTTGACGGTCAGCACACGCACACTGTTATTGCCGCTCACGGTAATGGCGGCGGAATTCGCGCTGCCAGCAATCGTCACGTCGTCGTCAATCGCGGGCAGTGTTCCCAGCGCGCCGAGTGTGATGGTGCAAACATTCGCGGCGGTGCAGCCCGTCATCATGGGAATCTGGAACGTGATGGTGTCAGCGCCGCTCAATGCGTTCGCCGCGTTGATGGCTTCGCGCAGAGTACAGTCGCTGGTGGAGCAAACGCCGTCGTCATGGTCATCCGCCGTATTCACGGTGAATGTCGGACCGGTTTGTGCCACACTATTGTCGAGCGTATAGGTTTCATCATCGGTCGGTTCGACGTTTGCAACCAGATTGCCCGCGCGGTCATGGATGGACATGCCCGGGCTGTAATCAATTCCAACCACACCGTTATAGTTCGCAAGGTCGCCGCCCGCGACATTCAAATAATATGTGCCATTGCCAAAATCAACGACACCGACGCCCGTAAGCGTGGCTGTGCTGCCCGTAACGACAAAGTCGGATAGTCCAATAGCGCCGCCGCCGAGCGTCTCGCTAAAGTCAACTTCAAATTGCAGCGTATCGGCATTGGTTGGGTTGGTGAGCGGATTGCGGCGATGGAAATACGTGGTCGTCGGCGCGGTGGTGTCAATCACAATCGCTCCGTTCGCGCCCAATGAACCCGCCGCGCCCGGTGTAGGCAGAATCAAGCTCGCGTCACTGCCCGATGTGTTCTTGATTGTGCCGCCGTTCAGCAGCAAGGAAGTTGTAGCAACGTAATCCAAATCGGAAGACGTGTCGCCGCTTTGAACAGTGTATTTGAAAACAAGCATGTCCGTGCCACTGCCGCTCTCATAACTCGCGTTGCGGTCCGTTGTCCCGGTTTCGAGTGTGAGCGTTGGCGTGCCGTTCGTGGTATTTACATTCACGCTTTCGCTGAACGTGACTGCGATACTGACAACATCCGTTTCATTGCAGTATTCGGGATTGGAACTCAAACAGCCCGATGTGGTCGCGGTCACGTTCGTAATGGTTGGTGGAACATCCTGCGCTTCATACGCGCCAATGTCGCACACCGCGTTGCTGTCCCCATCGCCATCAATGGGACGCGTTTCGCCGCGTTGGTCGAGATTGCCGATGGGCGCGTTCGCGCAAATGGTGTTGTCGCCTTTGTCACGCGCGGGACTCGGATACAAGAGCGCGATAGTTTGCGTGGGTCCGCCGTTCTCGCCGAGCGCGGCGAGATTTGGATTCGCGCCAATGACGTTGCCGTTCACGCCGTCGCTCAAACCGCACGCGTTCGCGCTGTCTTGAATCAAATTGTTACTGCCGCTTGCCGCGCCATCACAATCGCCGCCAAAGCCGGTGTTGCCCGCGATGAGTGTATTGTTCAGCGTCAACGTGCCAAGAAATACATAAACGCCACTGCCGACCGTGTTTGCCGAATTGCCAACAAACGTGCTGTTGGTGATGGTCGTCGGACCTTGATACGTGATAATGCCGCCGCCCGCGCCGCCCGCCTCATTGTCGGCAAAGGTGCTGTTGCTGATATTCACCGTTCCGAGGTCGCTATAGATACCGCCGCCGCTGTATTGTGACTTGTTGTTAAGGATGGCGCTGTTTTTTACCGTCAGCGTGCCGTGATTGCGAATGCCCGCGCCGCTGTCACACGCGGCATCGCACCATCCGTTCGTGATGGTGAGCGTATCGAACGTGACGTCCTTGCCGCTGTTGATATAGAACACGCGCACGGCATCATCGCCGCTGATGGTAATGTCGCCATTGTTCGCGCTGCCGTCAATGGTCGTGGTATCGTCGAGCGCGGGCAACGTGGAGCCGAGTGTAATCGTACAAACATTCGCGGCGGTGCAATCTGGATCCGTGTTGGGAATATCAAACGTAATCGTATCCGCGCCGCTCAACGCGTTCGCGCTGTTGATGGCTTCGCGCAGTGTGCAGTCCTGATTGTAAAAACCCTGCCCCAACACATCGCACAAACCGTCATCCGTATCCGCCGCGTGATTGACAAGAAAATTCGGTCCGCTTTGTGTCGGCGGTGGAATCGGCGCTTCATACGCGCCAATGTCGCACGCGGCAGAACCGGAACGGTCGCCGTCTTGCGGACGCGTTTCGCCGCGTTGGTCGAGATTGTTAATGGGGTCGTTCGCGCAAATTGTATTGTCGCCCGCGTCAAGCGCCGCGCTCGGATAGAGCAACGCCATGGTGAATGTATTGCCGCCGTTATCCGCAAGCGGCTGCAAATTGATTTCGGAAACCGTTTTTTGTGTGAACGTCGCGCCGCACGTTGCATCGCTCGCCAGATTGTTTGCGCCGCTGTTGGTGAATGGATTGGAACAATCGCCGTTGCTGTTGTTACTGCTCACGGTATTGTTGATGGTGACGGCGGTGGTGCTAAAGATGCCGCCGACGACATCGCCGGTGTTGCCCGCAACGGTCACATTCGTCATGGTCAAACTGCCGTTGTTGGCAAGCGCGCCGCCCACCGCCGCGTCATTCCCGGTGAATGTGCTGTTGCTGATGTTTAACGCGCCTTCATTGAAAATGCCGCCGCCTGAATTGTCCGCATCATTATCGCGGAACGTGCTGTTGGTGACGGTGAGGTTGCCCTTGTTCCAAATGCCCGCGCCGCTGCACAAATCGCATTTGGCGTAGCGGAAGGTGAGCGCGTTGACGGTGGCGGTGACATCCGCATTGACTTCCAAAATGCGATTGCCATATTCACCGCTCAATGTAATGTTTTGCGCGCTCCCATCAATCGTCACATCCTCGCTCACCGGCGCCGGCGGCGTAAAGAGCATAATGAAACACACATCGGGCGAACTGCAATCCGGGTCGGTATCGGGAATGTCAAA
>CAZXYP010000271.1:0-7763 GCA_964644955.1 uncultured Anaerolineales bacterium
CATTGTCCATCGTCCATTGTCCATTCTACCTTCATCGCACGCCTTCCCACAACCACGGCACGTACGCATTCCACAAATTAATCAGGTACGGTTTTTCGGACGCGAACGCCCGGGCTTGTTCCTGCACTGCGTTTTCCACCGCGTCGGGCTGCAGATTCGTTTCGCGCATGACCGTCGCGCAGCGCGCGTAATACAGCGGCAGCAGCGCGGCGACGATTTTGTCGGGGTCGCCTTCCCCCTGATTGTACACGGTCAGGAAATCGTACACGGTGCGCGCCCAGAGTTGCGCATCAAAGCGCGTGGCACCGTCCGGTTGTTCGCTCAATTCTTTGACCGCATTGCGCGTCGAGGGCGTCAATGCGGTGCGCCACAAACGTTGATAACGCCGCACCCCCGCCACAAACGCGTCACCCAATGCTGCCGCGGTCACGCCGGGCATCCACGCGCGCGGCGGTTCGGCGGAAACGCCGTTGCCGAAAAATGGCGCCGGGCGCAGAGGCATTCCTTCCATCCAGCGCCGCTTGTAAATATCCACCAAACGAAAGAGCGTGCCGATAGCTTGCACAAAGGTCGGGTCAAAGGACAGGGACAATTCACGGCTGTCGTCGAGTTTGACGCCAAGCCGTACCTGACACATTTTTACATTTTCAACCAGCGCGACGGTCGTAATCCATATATCCACGCCGTGCCGCGCCACGTCCGTTTCCCACACATCGCGCATTGCCAGCTTGTATGCAAAATCGGCAGAGAGCGCGTATTCGCCGCCCATTGGTTGGCGCACATCCGCGCCGTACAACATGCGCGTCAACGGATACGCCAACAAATCGGTCATGGCGCCATCGGGCAGCGGACGCAAATAATACGGAATCGCGATTTGGTACGCATTTTCCAAAATCGGGCGCGCAAGACGCGCGCTCCATTCCGGGGTAATGGATTGCAAATCGGCTTCGAGAATGACCACCGCGCGCGTGTGCATGACGCGCGCCATTTCAAAGACGGCGCGCACCGCGCTGCCCTTGCCTTGCACGCCCTGATACGGCATCACCAGGCGACGGACCGGCGACGGCAGCTGCAATTGGTTCGCCACCGCAACCGTATCGTCCGGCGAACCGCCGTCCACCACAACCAACACCGATTTCAAATCGCGGAAATCGCGCGCCAGACCTTCGGCGACCTTCCGCATGACCGGCGCAATGGTGCGCGCGTTCTTGTACGTCGGAATGCCAACAACAATATCGGCATTGCCAATTTCGGCAAGACGGCGTTGGGCATCTACACGAAACAAAGTTTCCAACATGGTGGTTTATTGGGTAATGCTTTGCAGGGCGCGAAACGCGGCGTCATCCGGTGTTAACTGCCCATTCAACACGGCTTGCACAGCAGCGTGCCACGCCGCGGCATATGATTTTTGCGCCGAAAAGCCCGGCGCAACGATGGCATGATCCAACAAATCGCCCAACGTCTCGGCATAGAGCGACGGCGTCACGGAACGGGCGAACGCGCTTTTGCCGGCGGGCGCCAAATTGGCAGCTTGCGTCCATTCGGCAAGAAACGACGGCTCGTTCAACCACATTAAAAAATCCGTCGCGGCGCGCCGCCGCGCCGGGTCCGGCGTCAAAATTACATACGTCCATCCCGAAACCAACGCCGCGGGCTGTCCATCGCGCGTCGGAATCGAGGCAGCGGCAGCATTGGGCAGCCGCGCGCGTTCGCTCAAAAAATCGCGCGCCCGCACTTGGGCCAGCGGCGCCTGTCCCGAAATAAACAACGACATGACTTCGCGCGCAGAGGTCATACCCACCGTCGCTTCACTCAGATTTCCATTTGCGCGCGCGCGCTGATAATAGTCCAGGATGTTTTGCATCACGCCCGAATCCGACGCGGGATGTTCCTGCGGGTTCAGCGAGCCGCCGCCGTGCAAATAATGCAGCAAAAAAGACTCGGTGCTGTCGGCGGCAAACGCAAACGATGCGGTCGTCGTCAATACGTCTTGCCATGACACCGGCGGCGCATTCAGGCGGCGCGTATCATACACCAAATGTTCCGTGTCGAGCACTAACGGCTGATTCGACCACACACCGCCCTGCCGCGCGATAGTTTGCGCGGGCGACAGCAATTCCCAGAACGCGCCGGAAGGCAAATCACGATTCAGCGGTTGGAGCAGCCCCAACTCTGTCAACGTATCGAGTTCGCGCGAGTCCACAATCGCCGCATCCGGCAGACGGTCGGGCATCAACTCGTGCAGCTGCACAATCCAATCGGCAATTCCGCCTTTCCCATACGGCGCTTTCAGAACATAGTTGACGGTTACGGGATGGGCGCGTTCAAACGCGGCAACGCGCGCTTGCAGGACATCACCACCGCGTTCCGCGCCCGGCGCGAATTCTTCCGACACCCACAGCGTCAAGGTCAAAGGGCGCGTTGCTTCGGGAGTGATTGGTTCCGCCGCCGGACGCGTGGGGGTGCTTTTTGCGGGTAAGGCAAGAGGCGTGGCAGCGATTTCAGGAACAGCTGTTACGGGAGGTGACGCCGGAGGAGTGGAGGTGCCGCACCCTGCCGAAATCGCAAGCAATCCCGCAAGCAATCCCGCAAGTACGAAAACGTTCCACACGCGCATTGGCGCGATTATAGCATGGACGATGGGGGGGGCAAAAAGAAGGCGAAAGGCAGAAGGCAGAAGGCAGAAAATTCAAGCGCGGAATGGAAAATGAATGTTCCAACGCCCGAACGTTTTAACGTTCTTGGAGAATAAACGGCAGCCACACGCGCGGCGTCAAGGCAGGCGTAGGCGTGGGCGGAGTGCCGTAAAAAATATCGGCGACCGCGTCGTTGGAGACATTGCCCGCGCCATCCGCGAATTTGGCAATGACGCGTTTATTGCCGTGCCCGCTGCTCAAATCCCACGACGCAGTATTGGCGTACGCAAGGGGATAACTGACGACCAGAAGGCGGTCAAGCCACAATGACGCGTGCGCCGTGTACGCGACGCGCAGTTCCAACGCGTTTGTGGTATAGCCGTTATAGACAAAATCCACATAAAACTCTTGATACTCGTGCGCAGTTTTGAAATCCGCGCCGCGTAACGTTTTCAAACCCAACACGGCTGCGCCGCCATCCGTAACGGCGTCGAGTTGTGCCACCACATTCGTTGTCGTGACGTTATCGGTTTTGAGGCGAAAATACGCGCGGTAATTTTTTTGCGCGGGCAAGACATTCGTGTACGGTTCGTACCACACGCCCGCGCCGTTCGCGCCCACCAGACCGCGCAGCGCAAATCCGTTCAAGGCATCCGCGTCGCTCACCGCACTGCCGCTATTGTTTTGCACGGACTGATTCTCGCCTTCAAACACCCAATTGTTACTAAACATCATGGATGATAGACCACTGCCGCCGTTATCGTTCGCGTTCAGCGTCAACGTCACGGTTTGCGTTGGCGTGGACGCGGGCGCGTTCAAGGTGCCTTGCGGTTTGCGGCGATCCAAATCGAATACAACGCCCGGTGCCGTAATCGCGTTGCTGTGATTGTCATGTATTGTCGGCGTGATAACAATGTTTGTTTGATTCGGCAAGGCGGAAACGTCCCACACAAATTCGCGCGCGCTGCCTGTCAACGTCGCAATCGTCGTGTTTTGGTTTGCCGCGCCGTCAAAATACTGCGCGTTCAATGCGATGGATGCAATGCCCGACGCGTCATCGCTCGCGTTCACGACAATATAGACGCGATTCGATGTGATGCCCCAATGCGCCCACGGCAAAACGATTGCGCCTGTCGGCGCGGTTGTGTCGGGCAAATTCCCCGCGGGCATTTCGAGTGTGACGTTAGAATAATAGTGCAAGAGAATTTGTTGATAATTCCAATCGTACTGCGCTGCCCAACGCTGCGCGCCCCACTGCGAATAACCGAGCCCGTTGCCCGCGCGCGTTTTGCCGAAACCCACCGGGTCGTCCACGCCAACAAGATACGGATTGCCCCAACTGTTTGTCAGCGTCGGGTCGCCGTTTTCCGCGCCATACGCGGCAAAGACCATATAGCCCGCGTAATCAAGATACTGCCCGCGCGTCGCGTCCGTCGCGTTATCTGTGGAGGCGTAACGCGCATCGCACATGTATTGATACGCGGTGGAATCGGTGACATCGTAACTTGACGCCGTGTGCTGCAAAATCCAAAACCACGCATAACTGCGCGCGGCGACCGCTTGGGTTTTTAACGCGTCGTCGTCCCATGTCGGATACACTTCGGCAGGCACGACGCGTTTCACATAAGTTTCAAAATCAATCGTATCAATTTGTCCCGGCGGCACACTGCGGCAAACATTCGCCGCGTCATGCTTCACCCGAATCGTCGCGGGCGGCGTGCGCTGCGCGTCGGGCGAACGCGGTGTTTTGTAATCCGACGGAACCATTTGCGTCCCATCGTTTTGGGCGATGGGCAAACCGTCCGCGTTCAATTCCATCACCCACACGTCGCCGTCACGGAGAAACGCGATGGATGTTCCATCGGGCGCATACTGCGGTAACGTTTCCTCGACGTGATTGTGCGTCAAGGCGCGCGTATCGCTTCCATCCGCGCGGGCGCGCCAGATTTCGGACGCGTTCGCAGTGGAACTGCCTGTCGGTGTGCGCGTAAAAATCACAAACGCGTCGTCGGACGACCACGCGGGATTGGCGAAATATTCCAAATCGCCTTGCGCGAGTTTCTGCGTTGTGTCACGCGCCGTGTCCGCAATCCACAGTTCGAGATTCAATCCCTCGCGCGCCACGAGATACGCCAACTTGTCGCCCGCGTTCGACCAAACGATTTGCGGCAGTACGCGCGCGGCGTTTTCATTGCGCGCCAATACGCGCGGCGCATTGTCTTGCCGCAGCGTCAAGCCGTTCGCGTCCACATACGCGACGCGGTCGCCCAACGGCGAGACGCGCGCATCAGACGGCACGTTCCCCATAAATGCCGTGCCGCGTTCCGCCCGCGTTCGGCGCGTGATGCCGCCGCTGCGCGCGTAATACAAGGCATCGCCCGCGCGATTCCACTGCGGCAGCGCGCCCCACGTCACTGCGTCCACCTCGCGCGTTTCTCGCGTCGTGACCCGCGCGTCGAGCAAACGCGCGGAACCGTCCGCCGCGAGCCGCACAAACGCGATTTCTTGGCCTGAGGGCGATGGGCGCGCACTGTTTGCGTTCTGCACCAACAATTCGGTTTGCGCGTCGTTCACCGCGACGCGATACAGATCGCCGGTGATTTGCGCGCGCGTGTCGGACAGCGTCAACACGTTGCCCGCGCGCGTCACATATAACGCGTCGCCGCGCGGGGACCAGACAAATTCCAACACATCGCCCGTCGTCGTCAAACGGCGCAGGGAGTTTTGCGCGTTGATGCGGGGGAGAAACACTTGGAACGCGAAAAGCAGCAGGACCGCAAAAACCGCGCAAGGAAAACGGCGCGTGAGACAGGACATGCCGGAAGCGTAGCGCGAAGCGGTCATCGTGTCAATGATACTGTGGAGGGGAATGGAATGCCGTTTGGGAGGTTGACTGAGCGCGTTAATTCGACGTAGTGCCTGCCCTGAGCGCGCGAAGGGTCGAGATTTGCTGCGATGCTTGGCATTGCCTGTTGCGCGCAAACGATGTTTGCGACGAATTCGATTCGCTCGACTTTGCAACAGCCGTAAGTCTGACGCGGCTTGGTCTTGACAAATGAACAAAAAATGAGCAGTTCTTGGTCTGGCAGACAGGATGGTAAAGTGGAATAATGACAGCATCAAACAGCAAGGCAGGGACAAATGGCACAGTTTTCCGAATTAGCAGCGCAATTTCTCGAGACGTACGGACTGTTGGCGATTTTCAGCATCATGCTGTTGAAAGAAATCGGCATTCCGGTGCCCATTCCCGCCGACCTCATCATGTTGGGTGCGGCCGCCAGCGCGGCGGCGGGAAAATTTGACGCTCAAGGCGGCTGGATTGCGGCGTTTGTTGTCATCTTGATTCCGATGTTTATCGGCGGCATGGTGCAGTTTGCGTTGGCAAAAGGTCCGGGGCGCGCGTTGGTGTATCGTATCGGCAAATACATCGGTTTGACGCAAGCGCGACTCGACAAGGCGATGCGCGCCGTGCGTAAAGGCGGCACAACGGCGGTCACGCTTGGCTTGACCACACCGGGACTGCGCATCGCGACGGTGCCCGCATCGGGGCTTGCGGATTTGTCGTTGGGGGTGTTTTTGCCGGGGCTGGTGATGGGCAGCGCGTTTTTTCTCGGGTGGCATTTTGCTTTGGGTTTTCTCGGCGGATTGGCGCTGAGTGTGTTGAGTCTGCCGCCGTTGGTGTTGCTTGGAGTTCTGGTCGCGGTAATTGTGTTGGGCATTGTCGGCTGGCGCGTGGCGCGGCGACGTTCGAAAGGCAAAGCGGACGAGATGGGCGCGGGCGAAGCATATTTGGAATGGGCGGATGCGTCGTGTCCCGCGTGCATTGCGATTGCGTTGGCGCATCAGCGCGCGGCATTGACGGAACAAAACGCGTGACGGATGTGACTCGATACAGAAAGCGAGCGACAAGATGCTTTTCGACAATCCCCTCGGAGTGTGTATCGCGTTTGCGCTTGATTGGTTCGATACGCGGGCGTGGCGCAAGCTGGTCGCGCGTTTTGCCGCCTGGCGTGTCGGCGCGTGGTTCATTGTCAATGTGTTATTTCGTTTGGATAAAGTAATTTTAGACCGTTCACGCGGGCGCATCGCCTTGGCATTGGGTTGGAACATGCTGCTGCTGACGACGACCGGCGCGCGGAGCGGAAAACCGCGCGCGGCGCCCCTATTGTATATCTCGGACCGAAAAACTATCGTGCTGATTGCGTCGAATGGCGGACGCGCAAAATATCCGGCGTGGTATTGGAATCTGCGCGCATGTCCGCACGGAGTCGTCTTGCGAAATGGACGCGTTGAAAGAGTTGTCGCGCGCGAGGCGCAGGGCGCGGAACGCGAACGCTTATGGAATTTGGCAGTGCAGTATTTCGCGGGCTATGCGGAATATCAAAAGCGGATTTCGACGCGTCATATTCCGGTCATGGTGTTGATGCCCCGAACCATCGAGGACGAATGAGAATGCCCGAAGCAATTTATTCTACGCCCCGTGAACTGGAGCTGCAGGTCGCGCCAACAGAATTGGATTTTTTGGCGACGTATCCGCTGTACGACGCGCTGCTCAATCGCCGTTCGCGTCGCTTTGGCAAAGGCATGGAGTTAAAAGGTGGAGCGTTGGCATACGCGAGCGCGCGGGAACCCGAACCATTGAGTATAGAAGAAGAAGCGGCATTGGCGTTCGCCGCGTGCGGCATCAACGGATTCGCGTTGGGCGAATTGCCTTATGAAAATGGTGACGGACCGGAATCGGGCGGCGGGAACAAGATGCTGCAATTTGTGGGACGCACGGCGGCGAGCGCGGACGGGATTCACGCGTACGCGGTGTTTGTGATGAACGACGAGGGTGTGTGGTTGTTGAAACGTCCGCAAGATTTTGAACGCCGCGAACTCGCGGAATTGATAGGGGATGCGCGCGAATTTCGACTGGTGGAATTGTACAAAAAAATGCGGATTCAAATCGCGGACACGCGTGTTGAAATTCCGCGCCAAGTGCCTTATACACAAGCGTTCAATAAATGGGATGCGAATGTGCGCGGCACGACATATTTTTTGCCGGTCGCGGAATTGAGCGCGGGCTATATCAATGGTTTGTTGTACATGCTCGGTGAAGAATTTGGCGGCTTTCCGCTCGACGAC
>CAZXYP010000272.1:0-7753 GCA_964644955.1 uncultured Anaerolineales bacterium
TGCTCGCCGCGTTGTTTGCGTACGCGTTCGATTTCGGTTTTGAGATGCGCGATGCGCGCGCGAATTTCGCGGCGATCCAATTCCAGTTGGCGTTCGCCGGGGCCGCGCAGCCCTACCCCGCCGTTGCCGCCGCGTCCCGCCGCGCCGCCGGCTTGTCTGCCCAGGTGCGTCCACATACGCGTCAAGCGCGGCAAGCGATATTCGTACTGCGCGAGTTCTACTTGCAGCGCGCCTTCGCGCGTGCGCGCGTGCTGCGCGAAAATATCCAGAATGAGCGCGGTGCGGTCGAGGACTTTGATGTCTGCGCCGTCGAACGCGTTTTCGATTTCGCGTTGTTGATTGGGAGCGAGTTCGTCGTTGAAAATCAAAACGTCGTACTGCAGTTCCTCGCGCTGCGCCACAATCTCTTGCAGTTTGCCTTTGCCAATCAAGGTTGCGGGATGAAAACGCGCGACTTTTTGAATGGTTTGTCCGACGACGGCAAGTCCATCGGTATCGGCGAGACGTTCCAATTCGCGCATCGAATCTTCGATCGTGAACGCGCCGGGTTTGTTTTTCAGTTCCGCACCGACCAGATATGCGCGTTCTACCGGCGGCGCGGTGGGAAAGGTTGGTTTACTCATGATGTAGAAAATGAAAACTGACTACCGGCGACTGACTACTGATTACCGACTACCGATTACTGCTTACGGTCCGGGCGGGTCGTAGGTGGATTCCAATTTGCTGCCGCGATGATTGCACTGCGGCACTTGATTATTTCTGCCCGCAATGATTTGCGCGCGCACGAGCCAGATTTCACAGCCCGAGGTATTGTCGGGCGTCAATGTCGCGCGGTTGTGGTCGAATTCGATGCCTTGCGCGTCGGTGATTTCGAAACAATTGAACGACGGCGCGTTACAAATGTTTCCGTACAATGTATTGAAATTGTTTGCCCGTCCGCCTTCGCCGTTGAGATAAAAACAATTGCCGCTGCGCGCGCACACATTGTTGGCGATGATGTTTGTGTCGGCGCCCATCAATAACATACCCGCGCTTTCGCAGCCCGCCGCGTAAAATTTACCGCCCGGGTCCGTGCAAGAGCGATTAATGTCTTGCAGCACATTGCCCACGAACGCGGAATTGGTCGGCGCGACCGCGAAAATGCCCCAGCCCGTCAAACCTGTAATTTGATTGTTGAGAATTTTGTTGCCGCGTCCGTTGAGCGCGGCAATGCCAATCACGCCGCCGCGGATGGTCGAATTCATCACCGTATTGTTACTGCCTTCCAGCAAAATGCCGCCGCCATAATTCGCGCCGCCTGCCACCGGCGGATTCTTGTACGCGCACTGTTCATACAAACACAACCAACTCTCCATATCTTGCGCTGCCGTCACGCCGACAAAATTGACGCCGCTGATGAGATTGCGGCTCCCGCGCACCGTGATGCCGTACGCGCGCCCAAACGACTGAATTTTCGCAGTGCGGTTGGCGTCACCCACAATGGCAAGGTTGTTCCCCGCAAGCGTGAACGGGCGATACGTTTGTCCCGCGCACAATTTCACCGAACGCGTGACGATACTGCCGAGGGACGACGCGGGCGTGCAGTACGGAATATTTGGCGTGTTTGGAATTTCGACGTTGAGTGTGCCGTTGAGTGAGGGAATGGAGATTAGAGATTGGAGACCGGGGATTGGGGACTGGAGACCAGAGACCGATGACTGATTACCGCTTACCGATGACTGATTACCGCTTACGGATAACTGATGACTGACCGCTATCCCCGTCACAAAACTCTCACAATAATTCCCCGACGTATCAATCGTTCTTATGCGCAAATCGTACGCGCCTTCGGGAACGAGCGAGGTATCCCAACGCGCGAGCGTTCCGTCCACCACCGCTTGCGGCGCGGAATTTATCAAAACCCACAGATTCAAACCGCTCGTGGAAAAATCCACCTGATAGCGCACGAACGCGCCGTCCAACTGCGCGCGCCCCGTAATGAGCATGACGCCGCTTTGCGTGGAACGCGACGCGGGCGACGCAATGAATGTGTCGGCGCAGCGCGCGTCGGACGCGCGCGCGCGTTGTGGAGCGTGAAGCGTGGTGAGAATGGCAAGAAAAAGCAGCAAATATAGCGAGCGGTTCATTCTTGTTGGTCGAGTTGGCGTTTCAATTCCTCTTCAGGGATTTCTTGCACCAGCATTTTCAGAATCATACCCATCGGCACGCGCGTCCCGCGAATGACAGGTTTGCCCGCCATCACTTTCGAATTGCTGACGATGCAGTCTGAAAAATTGATTTCCATCTATTGCTTCCTTCCTCATCATTTTCACATCCCATTTCTCACAATTCACCACGTCACCTTGTCACCGCATAATTCTCCAGCCAGGTCTCCACCACCCGCCCCACGCGCTCCAAACTAGCCGCGCTCACCTTGTCTGCCGTGTCCTGTGTAGTATGCCAATAAGGATAGTCAAAGTCAATCATGTCTATCGCCCGAATGCTGCGCTGCAAGAACGGCGTGTGGTCGTCGCTCATGCTCCATTTGAATTCCGGAATGAACCATTGACGATAGCCCAAATTCGCCGCAATGCTCCACAGCGTTTCCTGAAGTTGTTTGTCCGAATTTCGTTCGTAATAAATTTCCTGCTGCGCGTCGCCAATCATGTCCAGCACGATCACGGCGGCAGGTTTGGTCTGCAGGCTCGCGGCGAGATGTTCCGCGCCGACGCTCCAGTCCCAGGTATTGGTGTCGCACAGCGCGGTCGGTTCTTGCTGGGGCGCGACGCGCAAATCGCACGCGGTCAGTTTGCCATTGTCTTCGGCGTCAAAAAACGCGAGCCACACCTGATTTTTCAATTTCGTTTTGTCGAGTGTGCGCGCGAGCTCGAGCAATACCGCAACGCCGCTCGCGCCGTCGTTCGCGCCGAGAATGGGCGCGTCAGGATTCGTCTTGTCCATTTCGGCGCGCGCGCGCGTGTCATAATGCGCGCCGAGAATGACGATGGGTCCCTGCCCCACATTCGTTTTGGCGATAAGGTTGCGAATGGGAATGTTGCGATATTTGAATTCCTGCGTCTCCGTTTCCCAACCGTATTGATTCAAGACATCGAGAATGTAATCGCCGGTCGCGCGAAGGGCTTGAGACCCGGCGGGGCGTGCGCCAAACTTCAACTGCCCCATCAGATATTCGTCGTACGCATTTTTGCCTTCAAACATTTTTGCTTCGGGGATTGGCGTGGTGGACGCGCGTGGAGTGGGATGGACAGTTTCTGAGGGTGCAGCGCTTAACGTTGGCGGCGGCGCGGGGTTGGGCGCAGCAGTGGGTTTGGCGCACGCCGCAAAAATCAAGACAAAAAAGAACAGCGTATAGACAAGGCGCGTGCGGGGGTTTTGCTTTGAGCTGTGTCTGAGGAAGTTGGTTGTAGATAGTGTTTTCACTATGCGAAATCAAAAACAAAAAGCATTGTGCGCGCGTTATTCCCACGGCGTAATCGAACGCAAATGAATCACATCGCGATACAGTTCCAGATTCGCGCGCGCGATATGATCCCACGCATAGACCTGACAAACGACCGCGTACGCGCGCGCTGCCATTTCGAGCGCCTGCGTGCGATGCGACAGGGTTTGCAAAATCGTGTGCGCCAGGCGGTCACTGCGGTCCGGCTCCACTTTCAACCCCGTGATGCCCTGGTCCACCACTTCGCCCAGACCGCCCACATCGCTCACAATCACCGGACAGCGCGCCGCCATCGCCTCCAACGCCACAATGCCAAACGGTTCATACAGCGAGGGAAACACCGCAACATCCGCGATTTGATACAATTCGTCGCGCATCGCATCGCTAATATATCCCGGCAGCCAGATGCGGTCGCTGAGCTCCATCGCTTCGACCCGTTCGCGCAGCGCGCCCAAAATCGAACCGGTGCCTGCAATAATGAATTTTACGGACGGGTTGGTTGCCAAAACTTGACGCGCCGCGTCCACCAAAACAAACAACCCCTTTTCCTGCTGCACGCGTCCGACGTAATAGACAATGGACTCGTGCGGCGCTGCCCACTGCGCGCGCGCCGCTGTGCGTTCTTCGGGCGGAATCGTCGTATAACGCGTCGGGTCAACGCCGTTGGGAATGATGGAAATCTTGTCTTCGGGCAATGCAAAATAGCGCTGCACCTCGTGTGCCATAAAGCGGCTTGTGGCAATCACGCGCCATGCCTCGAACGTCAACCACCATTCCGCGCCGTCAATCATATTTTCCAATTCGCCGCGCAGCTGCCCCCTGCCCCGCCCGCGTTCGGTGGCATGGATAGTGGCAACCAACGGCGTCCGGTAGATTTTTTTCAACGCTTCGGCGGCAAAACTCACCAGCCAATCGTGGGCGTGAATCAAATCAAACCCGCCTTCGAGACGCCACAAATCGTGCGCCGCTTGCTCCATCGTCAAATTGGTCTGGTGCGCGTCGGCATAAAAATTACCCATGACCGGCACGGGCGGAATCACGCGATACACGCGCGCATTTGGATGCACCAGTTCGACCTCCGCGCCGCCTTTCCAACGCGGTGTCAGCAGCGTCACATCCGCGCCGCGCCGCGCCAACGCGGGCAGCAATTCCGCCACGTGCGCACCCAGCCCGCCGACCAAATACGGCGGATATTCCCATGAGAGCATTAAAATCCGCATGTTTGCGTTTTCGCGTATCGTGTATCGCGTCTCGCGTATCGCCAGGGGTTCTTGCGATAAGCCGTGTGCGATTCGCGCTTCGCGTCAAGGTTTCGGCGTGGGCGCGGGCGCGTAGCCGTACTTGCCGAGATTGGCGTTTTGTTCTTCCAACGTTCGCGCAAAGACATGCCCACCATCCCCTGTCGCCAAGAAATAAAAGTAATCGGTCTGCGCGGGGTCCAACACCGCTTGAATCGAATTCATACTCGGCGCCGCAATCGGACCGGGCGGCAAACCGGGATTCAGATAGGTATTGTACGGCGAATCCACTTTTTGATATTCTTCGAGCGTCACCGGCGTTTTCCACCACTGCTTACTTTCCGGCACCCAACCGATGGCGTATTGAACGGTCGGGTCGGCATTGAGATACGTTTTTGCTTTGATCCGATTCAAATACACACTTGCGATAATTGGCGCTTCTTCGGGTTTGACCGTTTCGCGTTCGACAATCGAAGCCAGCGTGATTGCTTCCTGTAAGGTGAGACCTTGCTGCGTCGCTTTGGCGCGCATTTCGGGCGTCACACGCTGGTCAAATTCCGACAAGAGGCGATTGACCAATTGCGGCGCAGTAATCCCTTGCAGGACCTGATACGTTTCGGGAAACAAATATCCTTCCAGTCCGGGCGACCCATTGCGCGGGCGGTCTTGCAAAAAGGCAAAACTCGCGCCGCCCTCTTTTACAATGTCCAAAAATTCTTGCTTGTCGAATTGCGGCAAATTCACCGTTGCCAAATAATCGGCGATTTGTTCCGCGCGCCAGCCGGGGCGAATCGTAATCGTCACCCCGCGCGTCGTGCCGCGCTGCAGCGACAAAATCACCTCGTCCATCGTCATGTTGCGGCGCATAATATGGTCCCCCGCTTGAATGCGCTCCGCCGCGTGACGGCATTTCAACAAGAGCAAGAACGCGTCGGCATTTTCAATCAGCCCTTCTTTTTCCAAACGCGCCGTTACATCCATCGGCAGTTCGCCTTCTTCGACGGTGAAATTGACTTCACTGCGGTCATTGCTCGGCGGTTTGTCCAACAAGTCCTTATACTGCTGCAATTGGAACGCATACGCCAAATCGGTGGGGTCCAAACCGCCTCCGCCGGGCGCGCCGCATTGTCCGAAATCAATCTGTCGCAGTTCGTCGAATTGTCGCACATTCACCGCCGTCGTCGTTTGCTGCGGTGGGAACGCGAGGCGGTATCCGTACGCAATCACACCGCCGACGACGACGAGCGCCAACAGCACAATCACCACTTTGACAAAAGCCCGTACCAAATCCTTCATGGCAGCTCTCTATCCTCTATTCGTGCAATGGGAGCGAATCCAAAAAATCTTGGAGAATCACCGCGGCGGCAGATGCATCCAGCGTCGCGCGCCCGCGTTTTTCATTCAGCCCGCGCGCTTGCTGCGCGCGCAGCGCGGCGGCGGTCGAGTAACGTTCGTCTTGAAATGCAATCGGCAAGGCAAGCTCTTTCTGCAATTCTGCCGCGTACGCGCGCGTCAGGGCTTCTTGTTCGCCCGTCGAATCATCGGGATTGCGCGGCAAACCCACCACCAACATTTCAACCTCGTATTCGCGAATCAATTCCGCAAACTGTGCCGCATCGTGCGCCGGGGACTTGCGCGCAATCACTGCCAGCGGCGACGCAATGCGCGTTTCGCTGTTGCCCACCGCCACGCCGACGCGTTTATTACCCACATCCAAGCCCAGATAACGCATGTGGTATTTTAGTTCGCCGAAATTATTTCGCCCGCGTTTCGACAAACAGTAAGGTGCGGAAACCAAAAAATGGCAGCCGACTCCACCACTCGGGCGTAATGACAATTTTGGGCGGCGCCGCCAATTTCACGCGCTTGGCTATTTCTTGCGCCGCCTGTTTGACCGGCATGTCATTCAACCCTTCCAACATTTTGGAACGGTCAATGTTCGGTGTCGCCAACAATGCCGAACGCACTTTGAGAATCACCGAAGTCGCTTCCATGCGCGCGTTCGTATCCGCCTCAACGCGCAATGTGCCGGGCAAAACGCTGTACCCCGCCGGCACTTTGGTCAACAAACGCCGATTGGCAAAAGTCTCCAAAGCGCGCAAGTCGGCAGAAATGCCGCTCGCCACCGCATCCGTTTTGAGCGACAATGTTTCGGACGGATCATCCACCGGATGATCAAACGTTTCCCCCAACACAATCACTTCGATGGACGCTGGCACAATATAGACCTCATTCTCCTCCGCGGCATCTCTCAGCACCGCAATCGCCTTTTCTTTGAGTTCAATGCTTTGCCGTTCGCGCGCCGTACGCCGGTCGTCAAAAGAAACGACTTTGATATCCTTGATGGAACCGCCGCCCACGCCGTTCAAATTAACGACACGCGCGCTTGCCGAAAGCGGACCTTCAATCAAATTGATTTGCAGCGGCGCGACATTGCCTTCGGGCCCCGCGCGCAGCGCGCGCACCGGCACGTTCACGCGCGCGTTAAAACCCGCCGGCAAGGTTGCCGTAATCGTAGTCGAATACCGTTGGGTCGCGCCCGATGTCGTCGCCACAATCGTGCCGAGCGGAATCGTCGCTTCCGTGCCTTGCAGATTGTTAAACGTCACAATCCCGGTCGCATGGTCGGCGGGCGCGGTCACGGTGCGCACCGTGTTGACCGTGACAGTGCCGCTGATTGGGATGCGTTCAAGACCGGCAGGCACAATCGCATTGATATGGTCAACGGTCGTCACCGTCGGGTCGAGAATGACTTCGCTGGCATCGCTAATCACCATGGATTCGGGATAAATTGTGATGGTGGCGCTGGGCACCAACACAGACGCTAAACCAAGCAACACCGCGATGGCAAACCCAAACAACAGGAGCGTCAGAAGCAACTTCCAACCCGCCAGCCCCAGTCGGTCGAGAATTGGCGTGCGCGGTTTGGGCGCGTCGTCATCCAAAGGCGTGGAACGACGCACGACCGGTTCACCGAGATTACGCTCCCAACGCCATTCCGTCGCCGCCGCTTTTTCTTGACTTGAAAATACCGGAATACCCGCAATCGGCGCGAGCTCTTGGACATTGTAGGCAG
>CAZXYP010000273.1:0-7729 GCA_964644955.1 uncultured Anaerolineales bacterium
TGCGGACAGAGTGCGCTTCCGGTTTTTTTACAATTGACACAGCGCGGTGGAAAAAGGAGGTCGAGCAATCTCCCACCCAGTCCGAGCACCTCTGCATTGAGACGTTCCGGCATCGGGGTCATAGAAATCTGATTTCAAGAAAATCGCCAACACGCGTTTCTGTACGTTTTAGCGTTCCTACTTGTAATTCTAGCACATCTCGCGCCCCGCGCACAAGGGGGCCCACGCGCCACGGCGGCATGGCATTCGTCAGGTGTACCACTTGTCCGGCGTGGTCGAGATACGCGACATCAATCGGAATCCTCATTCCAAAGCTGTGGATGGCGGACTCGCGCGGAAAATACAATCCGTACCCTTCCGGCAAACTGCGCTTGCCCATCAAGCCGCGAAAACGCATCCAAATCGTTTTGGCGATCTCGCCGCGCGTGACCAACACGGTATTCCGCGTGCGGTTGATGACTTGAATGGTGCGGGGCATACAATAAAAAAAGCGCGCCGAAAATTTTCCGGCGCGCCTTGTTTTCGCGCGTTAGGGAATGTTAAAGCCGCCGGTCATAAAGATGACAACGGTCGGACCCAACAGAACGATAAAGATGGAGGGGAAAATCAGAAAGGCAAGCGGAATCAACATTTTGATTGGCGCCTGATTGGCTTTTTCTTCCGCGCGCTGGCGCCGCTTGATACGCATTTGTTCCGATTGAATGCGCAGGACTTTGCCGATGCTGACGCCCAATTGGTCGGCTTGAATGATGGCGGCGATGAAATTGGTAAAGTCAGGGACTTCGATACGCGCCGCCATATCGCGTAAGGCTTCGCGGCGCAATTTGCCCACGCGCATTTCGCCCAATGCGCGCCCGAACGCGCGACTCAATTCATTATTCCACTTGTCGGCGACTTTGCCCATCGCGGCGTCAAAGCCCAAACCGGATTCCACGCTGATGGTCAACAAGTCCATGGCATCGGGCAATTGTTTTTGCACTGCACTTTGACGCGCGCGAATCACGCGGTTGAGCCACAAGAGCGGAAAATAAAAGCCCAATACGCCGCCGATGCCCAAAAACAACAAGATCACCGCCGGCTGCGCTTGAATGGCATAGGCAAGCACCGTTCCGAGGACTGCGACCAAAATTGCCGCTAACCCGCGCAAACCGACAAAATCTGCCGGTGACCAATTGTTGGGGTTGCCTGCCAAATCCAACTTGTGGCGAATTTGGTCAACGTTGCGCTGCGGGGTGAGACGCGAAAAAAATCGCGCCAGTCCGCGAATCAAAGGGAGGAGCGCGCGCTCTGTAAAGGGTTGCTGTAATTCGATTTCTTCCAGCGTGCGCGGGCGGGTGCCGTACATTTGTAGTCGTTCTTCAACCGGGTTGGGGGTTTGCGCGCTGCGAGAAAATCCGACAAAGACCATCACAATCGCGATTGTAATCAGCCCGGCAACGAGCAAGGGAAGCAGTGGCATACGTTATCCTTTACACTTCGATATTTGTGATTCTGCGGATAACCAAAAAGCCGATGACAATCATGATGAAACCGGTGCCGAGCATCAGCAAGCCGCAAGTGCTGGTCCACAGCCGGGAAATGTATTGCGGATTCAGCATATAGACCAGAAAAGCCAAAATCACGGGCAACACGGCAAGGATGTATCCCGAAAGACGTTGCTGCGCCGTTATCGTGCGGATTTCACCCATGATGCGGATGCGTTCGCGAATCGTGTGCGCGATATTGTCCAGAATTTCCGCGAGGTTGCCGCCCACTTCATGCTGGACATTGATTGCCGTAATTAGCAAATCAAGGTCATCGCTCGGCATGCGGCGATACATGTTTGCGAGCGCGCTTTGTGTCGTCAGCCCCAAACCGACCTCGCGGGTGACGCGTTGGAGTTCATCTGCCATGGGGGGCGACAGTTCTTTGGATGCCGTTTCCATGGATTGCAGAAAGCTGTAGCCGGAGCGCAGCGAGTTTGCCATGAGGACAATGGTATCGCCTAATTGATTATTGAAGGCGCGCAGACGGCGGTCCTGCAAATGACGGACGTACATGCGAGGCGCGTAAAACCCTACCAGTGCGCCGATGAGGGCAAAAATGAAACCGGAGGCAGCAAAACCGCCGCCCAACGTGAGTCCTAAAAACGCGCCCAACAAAATTGTGCCGAGATTGATCGCCACATATTCGCCGGGTGTCAGGCGCAAATCCGCGCGCGCCAATTCGGTGGCGATGCTGCTGCTGCGTTCTTGATTGACGAGTCCGCCAAAACGTTCCCCGCGTTCCTTTTTGGTCGGAGCTGCGCCGGTCGTGGGAGCGGTGCGCCCGGCGTAACGGTCCAGCCGCGTCTCGAAAATTTCGTTGCGTCTTGAAAGGACGCCTGCCAACCCGAGAAACAGAATGAGAATGGATCCGGCAAAGACAAATGCCATGAGCACCGGAAGTGAAGTCAGTCCGCTAAAATCCATTGCCGGTTACCTCCCCAAATAATTCTTTGCGTTTCTATTTCGGATGTGCCTCTGTGTGGCGCTCATTGGTAATAGCGCGCGTCCAGACCGAAAATAGAAGGCGGCAAGAAAATGCCGTGTTCTTCAATTTTTTCAATGAATTTCGGGCGAATCCCGGTTGCCCGGAGCTGCCCGAGAACTTTGCCGTCTTTTATCCCGGAACCTTCCCACCGAAAGACTTCTTGTGTCAGGATAATTTCCCCTTCCATCCCTTGCACTTCCGAGACATTGACAACCCGGCGTGAGCCGTCGCGCATGCGTTCCAATTGCACAATCATGTCAATGGCGCTCGAAATCTGTTCGCGAATCGCTTTGAGCGGCAAATCGAATCCCGCCATCAACACCATGGTTTCGAGACGATGCAGCGCATCGCGCGGAGAATTGGCGTGGATGGTGGTCATGGAACCTTCATGACCGGTGTTCATGGCTTGGAGCATGTCGAGCGCTTCGCCCGAACGACATTCGCCGACGAGAATACGATCGGGGCGCATACGAAGCGCATTCACAACCAGATCGCCGCGCGTGACTTCACCGCGGCCTTCGATATTTTTGGGACGCGCTTCCAGGGAAACGACATGCTCTTGGCGCAACTGAAGTTCTGCCGCGTCCTCGATCGTGATGATGCGTTCGTCGTTGGGGATGTAGCTCGAGAAAATGTTTAACATGGTCGTTTTACCGGTGCCGGTGCCGCCGGAAACGACGATGTTGAGTCGCGCTTTGACGCACGCTTTCATGAATTCGTCGAATTCTTTGTTGTACGCGCCTTTTTGAATCAGGTCATCGGACGTCAACGGAATTTTGGCAAATTTGCGAATCGTGATGGTCGGACCGTTGAGCGCCAAAGGTGGGATGATGATATTGACGCGTGAGCCATCCGGCAAACGCGCGTCCACATAGGGTTGTCCTTCGTCCACGCGTCGTCCCAAGGGAGCGACAATCCGGTCAATGATACGCATCACGTGGGTTTCACTATCAAAGCGCGCAGACACGCGCTCGATTTTCCCGTACCGTTCGATATAAATCATGTTTGCGCCGTTGACCATGATTTCGTCTATGGTGTTATCACGCAGCAGTGGTTCGAGCGGACCCAGCCCCATGATTTCTGCCGTGAGCTGTTCAAGCAGACGTTGGCGTTCGACGCGCCCCAAGACAACATCCGGCTCTTCGGCAAGAAACTGATTAAAGAGCTCTTCGATATTGCGGCGCAATTCCTCCGCGCGTCCAATGTCCAACTTGGGGTCGAGCTCGGCAATGATTTTGGTCAAGAGACGGGCGCGCAGCTCGACCATTTTATCTACCGGCGGCGCCGGGGTATGCTGCTGGCGGGCATACGATTCGACTGGGGGAGGTGGTACGGCGCCGCGCCCATTGTTCGATGGGGCAGTTGGTGGGGTAGGATCTTTTTTCTCAATTCGCTTCAAGAGTGACATGGTAGGTTTCCCTTTTCTCTATCCACTGCGACCAAAAAGCACAAAACGTTTCTTGGGCTTTTCCGGCGTGAGCTGTGCGGATTGCGCTGCTGCGGCAGTGGATTTGCCGCCGGGCGCGACGATGGCGGGTGCAGCGGCGTCCACATCGCGCAACATGCGCGCCATATTAAAAATGGCTTGACTGAACGGGATGCCGCGTTGGGTCAACACCACCGGGATGCCGCGGGTCAAGGCGAGCGCGGTGGCTTTGTCATCGCGTGGAATGACGCCGGTGACCGGATGCTTGATGTTGGCTTCGACATCGCGCGGGCTGATACTATGTTTGTTTTCGTATCTGTTCAAAAGCAGCAAGGTTTTGGAAGGGGGATACTCCAGTTTTTGCGCGACTTCAAAAAAGAGTTTGGCATCTTTGAGCGAACTAATGTCGCCAGTTGAGAGCAGAATGATTTGCTCGGCAATATCAAAGACCGCCAGCAGCGGGTCACTGATGGTCTTGCCCGTGTCAACCACGATATAGTCAAACATTTTCTGCAAGAGATGTAACGTTGCGCGCAAATGTTCCGGTGTAACCAATTCCGCTGTTTCGGGTTGGGGCGGACACAACAAGACTTTGACGCCCGAACTGTGGGTTGCCAGGACCCCGTTCATGAATTCTTCATCGGGCTCGTGTTTCGCTTCGGCGATATCTTGAAGCGTCCGACTGGTGGGCAAATTCAAAAGGATGCCAACGTCGCCAAATTGAAGACTGGTGTCCACCACTGCGACACGCGCGCGTGTTTCTTCTTTGAGCGCCAAAGCGAGATTGATGGCGATGGTTGAAACGCCGACGCCGCCTTTGGGCGAATACAATGCAATGACTTTACCGACCTGCGGTTTGCGCGGCACGGCGGGCAATGACTGTGCGTCCGGCGGCGGGGCAATCGGCGCCGGTGCCGGGGCGTTCGCGCGACGCGATGCCGCCAATTGGTACACGCGACGCAGACTGTTGGCGAGCTCTTCGCTGGAAAAGGGTTTGATGAGAAATTCGCGTGCGCCTGCCAACATGGAGCGACGCAAGTAATCGGCTTCGCCCTGCACGGACATCATGACGACTTGAATGCTCGCGTCTTGCTGTGAGATTAATTCACTGGCTTGAATCCCATCCATCCCCGGCATATTAATGTCCATCAGGACAATGTCGGGGCGCAACAAAGCAGCTTGTTCGACTCCTTCCCGCCCGTTGGATGCCGCACCGATAATTTCAATGTCGTCCTCAAAATAGAGGAGTTTTTTCAAATTGTCGCGTGTTTCTTGTATGTCATCTACAATCAAGACGCGGATTTTTTTAGGTTCACGCGAAACAGACATTACAATCTCCCCCCTGACTCTGTTATTGCCCCAAGCCGGGAATGTTAAAGTTGAAACGCTTGTTGAGATACTCTATCGTAACCGGCTCGGTGGTAAAAATTTGTTCATCGTTGGCGCTGCGCAAGACAAAGGCATAGCTGGATGCCGAATTTTGCATGTGCTTGAGCGCAACGGCATCTTGTTCCGGCATTTGCAGTGTAATGATATTTACTGAACCGCCGCCCTGTGAAGATTGTTCGCCCACCGCGCGCGGCCACGGTCCGACTTGCAGGACGAGCACATTTTCGAGAGTCTTTTGAGTGACATTGTACTGTTGACTGCTTTGTCCGAGC
This sequence comes from uncultured Anaerolineales bacterium, assembly GCA_964644955.1. Classification (GTDB taxonomy): domain Bacteria; phylum Chloroflexota; class Anaerolineae; order UBA4142; family SHND01; genus SHND01. The sequence continues at coordinate 5,599 of CAZXYP010000273.1, forward strand.
AGTGGACTTTGGATATCGAGGTTATAGGTAACAATCAAGTCAACGCGGTCCCCCGCCTGGAGCGCTTCGGCAACATTGCTGTCCAAACCCACGCCGATGGCAACCGCCACTTGACCTTTTTCGATAATCAAGGCGGCATTGCTGTGTTGCGCTGTGGCATCTCCTTTTGAAATGACCATTTCGTTGTTGATTGGCTGTCCGGGATAGATGGGGTTCAATGCCAACTTGCCAACGACATCACCGAGTTCGGCAAATGCGCCAATCGGGGTGGGAACGGTCTGGGGCCAGTCCACCTGACCAATTTGGTCGGGAGAGATTTCACTGCGTGCCGGAATTTGCTGATAGGAAACCACTAATTTGCTGGTTTGGACGGGGACGGGCTGCGGCTCGGCGGTGGCGAGCAAATAAAAAACACCGATACCGGAAATCAATGCAAGCACAAAGCCGAGAACAATAAAGATGCGACCACCGCCGCTACGCTTCATGGGGGAACTCCTCCAAAGGAAATTGTAAGTCGTTCATTGTGTCGTGCTTTGGAATTCTGTCGTATCTTGCTACAGATTTACCTGTGAAATCTATTGTAGGCAAAATATGGGTTCTTGACAACAGGTAAAAGGTCTCATACCTTGCGCGAATAACAAAGGCGGCGGGTTTCCCATTTTCCCGCCGCCTGTCGTTCTGCGTTGAGTTATTTGGCGTTCTTGGAGACCTTAAATGACCGCCATTCTGACCATTTGCCGCAGCCCTGTGCGTTACAGCTCCGCACCTTCCAGACATAAGTCCTGTCCTTGTCCAGTTTTTTGGTCGTCACGGTGTTCTCGCTAATGTTTTTCTTTTTGAATGCCCTGAGTCCTTTTTTATTGTCATATTTGACAATGTCCTTGGAGGTCTGCTTGCAAGTGACGCCTTGCCACGCTAAAGGCACCTCGCGGACAAAGAGGTTTGCATTCTTGTTTGGCGAGAGCTGAATTTCGCGCGGCGGTTTGCTGTTACACGAGGTCGGACTGGCTGACGCCGTTGTTGTCGCGGTGGGTGTAAAGGTTGGTGTGTTTGTGGGTGTCGGACTGGGGCTGACGCTTCCCGTTGCGGTCGGTGTGGAAGTATGAGTCGGCGTATTGCTTGGACCGGTCGTTGGCGTATTGGTTGGTGTGGGTGTCGGTGTTGGGTCTTGTTCAAATACCAGCTCGACGGCATTCAACCGCGGCGACTTGTTGCTGTATGTCGTTGTAAATACGGCATGGTATTGCAGATAGCGTTGGTCCAATTGCGTCGGGAAGGTCAAGGTGTTGGTAAAGCCGTCCGTGCTTTGCGCCGATAATCCGGCAAAGACCCAGTCTTGATTTGCGAGGTCAACTAAATCATTGGATGTGCGATAGTACATCGCCAAATCCATTTTGTGATTGGACGTGTCTTCGACTGCCGCGTTCCACTTGAGGGCGGTCATGTGTTTTTTCGAGCCAATGTCAAAGGGTTCGCCCGTGTAGGTGCCATTGGGTGCGTACGTGGACGCGGCGCCTGTGGTTGAGCCGTGATAGACTTTGCTTTGAGGCACCCCGTTCTTGTTGTATCCGCCGGCAATGAATAATTCACCGCCGTTGTTCGCCGTGCTTCCGTGGAAAAATCGCGGAGCAGGGAGGGGCTCGGTGACAATCCACTTGCCTGCGTTGCCACCCCAGTCATGTAGTGAACCATCCGGGTCTATGAGTGCGGTTTGTACTTTGGTGATGGCGGTGCTGGCACCGATGCCTTGTTTACCGCCAATGACATAGATGGCGCCGTTGTATTGAACTACGCCATGTGCCGTAAAGGCATCCACCAACGTAGTGCTGAGCCAGCCCGTGCCGCCATTGTCGTTGAGTGAACCGTCCGGATTAAAGGAGGTGTAATAGACGTTTGCGGTGGCATCTCCAAACAAATCATGTCCGCCCAAGACATACAAGAAATCGTGAACCGGGTCATACCAGGTAACTGCACCAACGGCGCTCAAATTTTCCGGCAGCGCTAAACTGTCTTGTACGGCGGTGCCCAATGAGCCATTGCTATTTTCGATGGGCAGACGGTAAATCGTGTCACTGCCGCTGGAACCGCCGCCAATCACATACAGGTTTGTCCCACGCACAACCGCGCCCGA
>CAZXYP010000274.1:0-7708 GCA_964644955.1 uncultured Anaerolineales bacterium
TCATGCTCTCTCTGTACGCCGAGAGCTTGGCCTCGAGTCCGTTCACCAGGCTCTCGCCCTCTCGGCGAATCACCTCGGCATCGAGGCGGGCCTGGACCTGCTTCAGCGCAAGGACCCCCAACCGCAGCGCACCGCGCGCAAACTCGATGACGCCAGTGTGACCTTTACGCCGTTTAACGCGAATCTGTATTCCGGTTCGCAGACCAACACGCGGCAAAACTTTGGGCATGGCATGTACATTGTCAAAGGGTGGGCGTCGCTCGAACCCGTGATTTCATCATGGTTCCTGGATGCGATTCAACCCGATGCCACGAATTTTCCCGGACTGTCGCCGCTGTGGCGCTGGAGTGAACTCGATTGGGAATTTGTGCCGTACACGGTGTCGCCCCAGCGCGAACAAATGTTGGTCAACAACGCGTTTCCGAATCCCTCCGTCACCATCCAGCGCTCGGACCCGACCTCCTGCACGCCGGTAAACGGTCAATACGATGACAATACGTTGACCCAAGAAATCGCAACCTTGTGGAATGCGGGCGGTCAAACGCGCACTGCCGGTAACCCAACCCTCGTCACGCCCAACACGCCGATTACGCCGACCGACTTTGTAGATTTCGCACACAACATTGCATTGATTCCCCAATCGCCGGTGCCGTATGGTTTTTCATTGAATCCGAATTATGGAACTTCGGGACCGCAGTATTGGTGGTCGCAGACCGCGCCCTCGTTTGTCTCGACATGGCCCCTGCCGTGCAGTATTCTGCCGGTGCCGCCGGCAAATGAAATGGCAAACTCTGTCGCCGTCAATGTCTTCCGAATGCCGCACGGTTCTCTCGTGACGACGGGCGGCGTGACCAACACGATTACTTCGACGGTCATTCCCGATATTGACCAGAGTCAACTGCCGAATTCCCAGCCCAAGCCCGGCAACCTGACCAATGAATCGTTCGCGCTGATTCAGAACGGCGTGAATTTGTACAGCGGCTGGAATACGTACACGATTTTGGTGACGCCGACCTTTATCGCTTTTTACATTAACGCAGGCAGTGACGGCACCGATATTGAAAACGCGACGCCCATTCGCAAATTGGACATGAACGACCCGTCCAATCCGTACCCGTCGCTCGACGCGTTTGGTCCGAACATGATTGGCGCGGACTTGCCGTTCGAAGATTACAATGACGTGCCGCAGCCGATGGGCAATCTGCGTTTCATGTTGCAGAATTGGGTGGACGGGCAAGGTTGGTCCGGACCGCAGCCGCCCGAGAATTTCACCGGCGCGAACGCGTATGTGCAAGCATTACAATTCTATCCGCTCGAATCCGGCAATGGTTCGCAAAACGCGGATTACAGCGCGTCGCCGACGTTTGACCTTGACACGACGCAGTGGACGAGCGCGAACGCGCAGTACAATGTAATGAAGAATTTTCACACGTTGTACGGCGGCAATCCGATGATAACGAATACGCAAACGACCAGCCCGCAATTGGTGCAGTGGACGAACGCGCCCGACAATACGAAAGCATTGGCGCTCGGGCTCGTGCCGATTGGCGATTTGCCGGCGAATGCCAATTTCTTTGTGCTCGCGCCGGGTGGCACGCAAGGACAGCCGAGCACCTACACCGCCGCGAAAATTGACGTGCCGAATCAGGCGTATGCTAACGCTGCGTTCCCGCAAACCGACGCGTTTTGGGGCCCTGTCGGCGTGCCGATTACGGTGACGGTGTGGTACGTTGAAAACCCATCCAACACATGCAGCGGACAGATTCAGTTGAACGACAATCTGACGTGGAGTGTGGTAAGCGTGGCAAACGGCTGCGCGCCGATTTTGCCCGCGCCGCCGTTTACGAGCGGTAACAATACGATTGGTTTGGGAACGGGATTTTGAAACGGCGAACGAAATGACAAGGGGCGACTCACGTCGCCCCTAATGGTTTGTTTGCAGCTCTCGCGTCGCTTGCACCAATGCGCGCAAATTTTCCGCAGGCGTTTGCAAATACAAATCACAACCGGGCATCACGGCGTCAACCCCCGCGTCCGCCGCGCGCTGCACTGCGGCGCGAATCGTTTCCGGTGAACCGTGCGCGATGGCGGCAACCGGGTCAAGATTGCCAAACAGTAAAAGGTCGCGTCCGAGAATTGCGCGCGAACGTTTCAAATCGTTTGTTTGGTCCACATGCAGCGCGTTCGCTCCGACGCGTGCGAGGAGCGGCAGCGCATGGTTGGTGTTGCCGCACACGCTGAGGATGGAGGGGGGGGGGATAGTTTGAAAATGTTTTTGCAGGCGCGGCAGGAGCAGTTCCTCGAATGCGCGCGGACCGATGACACCCGGTGAGCCGCCCATTTCGTGAATGGTCAAAAAATCTGCGCCCGCATTGTGATAGCCGTTCGCAACGGGAATCAAAATGTCGGTGAAGGCATCCAGCGCGCGCGCGACCTGTGGCGGCGAATGTTTTACGCTCGTCAGCAGCGCGTTGTATTCGACCACCGACAGCGCGAGCGTGAACGGTCCGGGGAGGTACGCGCCGATGGGAATGGATGTGCCGACGCGCGTTTTCAAGGCGCGCAATGCCTCGCACACGCGCGGGATGCTGCCGCGTGTTGCAAAATCGCCGCGCGGAATTTTCACCGCGTCAGGCGTCGCATATAACGGCTGCGCCACGAGGGGCCACATCGGCTCCGGCATGTCGGCGCGAAAATCAATTTCCGCGCCCAACGCTTCTGCTTCGACAATCAAATTTGTCGGCAGGGTCGCGGATTGCCAGCCGTACAATTCAAACGCGGACGCGGCGGCGATTGTCATTTTGTGCGCGTCGTGATGAATTTCGTGAAACACCAAGTCGCGTTCCGCGAGCGCGGGCGCGATGAGGGTCGAGAGACCGCTGAAACAAGGTATCGCTGCGCTGCGCGTGCCGTTCAGGAGGGCGAGCAAGTTGGCGCGAGGCGAATGAGTCATTTGCAAAAAAAAACGCAGCGGTGTCATCCGCTGCGCAAGAGTTCGCTGACCTGTTCAGCATCCGGCAGCGCGGGAATGACGCCGAGTTTGGTACACGCTAACGCGCCAGCCGCAATGGCATGACGCACTGCCGGTTCCAATGGCATCCCACTTGCGAGGTATGTGGCGAGCGTGCCGTTGAATGCATCGCCCGCGCCGGTGGTGTCCACGACCTGGACCTGATGCGCGGACATGACGTGGTACCCGTCGTTTGTCACAAGCATGGCGCCGTGCGCGCCGCGTGTCAGCACGACGGTTTGGACGCCGAGTTTCAAAAGTTCGTGGCACAGATCAATAGAGCTCACTTGCGCGTCGGGGGCGTAACCGAGTAGGATGCGAAGTTCGGTTTCGTTGGGGGTGACAATGTCCGCGTTTTTCAAAATGTCGGGCGGCACGCGCGTCGCGGGCGCGGGATTCAGAATGCTGACCACATTCGCTGCGCGCGCGAGTTTCAGCGCGTGTCCGGCGGTTTCAAGCGGAATTTCCAACTGCGTAATCAAGACATCGCTGGTTTCGATGCGTTCGCGCGCGTGTTCCACATCGGCGGGTGTGAACAAGGCGTTGGCGCCGGGGTCGAGAATGATGAAATTGTCGCCGCGCGCGTCGAGGACGATAAAGCCGACGCCGGTGTTGCGTTTGTCGGTATGCAAGAGATATTTCGTGCCGACGTTTTCAGCGTCGTACAACGCGGTGCCAATAGCGCCGAAATTGTCTTGCCCGAGCCGCGCGATAAATTCCACATCCGCGCCGAGCCGCGCGGCTTGTACCGCTTGATTGCTGCCCTTGCCGCCGGGACCCATGTCGAAATCGCGCCCGAGCAGCGTTTCGCCTTTGACGGGAAAACGTTCTGCGCGCAGCGTAAGCCCCACTGCAAAACTACCGACGACGGTGACGGCTGCCTTTACACTTTCCATTTTTTCAGCGAGTCGAGCACGTACGCGTAAAACTTGTCAAGGTTCACTGTATCGAGCGCTTTGATTTTGCGTCCGCCGGATTTGACGAGCGTGCGTCCTTGCGAGGGTCCTTCGGTGACGATTTCGGTTTCATATTCTTTGGTCGTGAAAAATTCGGGACGCCCGAGATAGGCGGTGGTGAGGACATCCCAGAAAAAATAATCTTGATGTACGACGAGCGCGTAACATTGCCCCGCGAAATCCGAGAGCGGATACTTGTACTGCTTGCCGAGTTGTTTCAAAAACGCGGATGTGACAGGCACGTTGTTGGTAATATCGAGCGGGCAAAGCGTGATGGGAATTTTCGTGTTCCACACGCGCGCCGCGCCGAACGGGTCCCAATACACATTCCATTCAGCGGTGAGGTCTTGTCCGCCTTCCAGGATGGGGTCCACGTTGCCTTTGACGTTCAGCGCGCCGCCCATCCAAATAATTTCCTTGATGCGCGATTCAATGTCGGGCGCGAGGTCGAGGGCGGCGGCGACCGTGGTCAGCGGTCCGGTTTCCAAAATTGTCACGGGTTCTTTTTCGGCGCGCAAAAGTTTGACAATGAATTCGGGCGCGTTTTCGGGTGCAAGCGGCGTGCGAATTTCTTCTTTTTGGTTCAGGATGGGCAGATGGTCAATCGTAAATGAATCGCGGCGAAAGATGCGCGGAAAGGGATTGACGCCGCGCACGTTGCTTTTGGCGACGCTGACGCCTTCGACGCTCATCAAATCCAAAATTTTACGCGTGGCGCTGACGGCGGGTTCGATATAACAATCGGCGGGCGTGACCGCGATGCCGAGCACGCGCACGTGGTCCATTGTCATTAACAAAACGGTGGACAAGTAATCGTCCACGCCGCCGTCGTGCACGAACAATACGGGTTTTTTGTTGGCCATGAAAGGGGATTTCTCCGTTGAAAATCGTAAGCGGCAAGAGTATAGCAGAGGGGGGGAGGTGTGTCAATGAAAATGCGGGGGGCGCGGTGTAGGACATCGAATCGAATTCGACGCCTCCTGCACGATTAGTGGTATTCCGCCACGTACTTCCAAATTACCCTGCCCGGGGGCCAATTCATCATGGATGCCGACAGTTCGAGTTCCTCTCCCGGACGGGCAGGAGGAGGAACGCTCAACATCCACTCTTTGGTTTTGGTTCCATCAAAATTGGATGCAAAGGGGAAATACGGAAATGTTCCCGGCGGCTCAAGATTTCCCTTGTTGACGTGCCACAGAAAATTTTCTCCCAGTCCCTCGTATCCAAAGTTCAGTGCGCCGCTGCTGTGCGAAAAATCGGCGCGAAGCTTATACCGCAATTGAGGGTTCAAGACAAGCGGCGGACGTTCGAACGCAACGCGAATGACAACGTCGTCGTACCAGATGTTTTCATCTTCTTGGTATCGTTGATGTGAGCCAAAACCGTCTTCTGCAACCTCCCACGATACAGACGAGTTTTTTCTTCGTTGGTCTTGCCCATAATCCCAACCGAGTGGTTGTTTATCGGGGTTGACGATTGCCGGCTCTTGCCTGACCCACACCAAAAGCCTCACGGCTGTTGGTTCGGCGGTATCCGTAGGCGGCGGTTTGGGGGTGTGCGTAGGCGGTAACTTGGCGGTGGATATGGGAGTGAAATCGTCCGGTTGCGTTGGTGCGGTTGGCGCAAGTGCAGCGGCAGTTAGCTGCGCGGAGGCTTGCGGCTCAGGTTCTGGCACATAGGGGTCAAATCCCGGTCCTTCCCAGCATCCCGCTGCCAGAGCCAGAACTGCAAGAGCAATGACAAAACCAATCTTGGTATTCATGACTATCATCCTTTCTTGTTCGCATCCCGCTCTCGACGGATACCCGGGTGCAAACGGAAATAATCTGCCGGATGCAGAGCGGTGATTGAAAGCGCGGGCTTCGGACCTGACAAGAATCGTTCAATCCCCCGTCGTTACGCCGAAATGTAAGGGGATCGTGCGGGAAACAAAAAACCGACCGCTGATAGACTCTCAGCGATCGGTCAAGCCCCCATGGCGAACCGACACCCGCAGATGTTGTAATCATGATACCACGCGGAAAACGGAAACTCAAGGGCGAATCTAGCCAGGGGTGTTTTGCGCCACCCCGCTTTCTGTTATAATCGAATTGAGCCGCTGTACGTCACGCCGCGCAAGGTTCGTCTTTTGAACGTTGCGCCCCAAATCATATTTCGCCGGAGTCTCCCCTGATGGCTACACTCCTCGTTCAGCATGCGCTCGTACTCGCCACGTTTGATTCGCAGCGCCGCGAAATCCCCGACGGCGGATTGTTTGTGCGTGACAACGTGATTGAGCAGGTGGGCGCAACGTCCGACTTGCCGCAAACGGCAGACCGCGTCATCAATGCACGCGATATGGTCATTTTGCCCGGACTCGTCAACACGCATCATCATCTCTATCAAACTTTGACCCGCGCGGTTCCTGCCGCGCAAAATGCAATCCTGTTCGATTGGCTCAAAACGCTCTATCCGATTTGGGCGAATCTCACGCCCGACGCCGTTTATACCAGCGCGCTCGTGGGGCTTGCCGAATTGATGCTTTCTGGCTGTACCACTGCCGCTGACCATTTGTATCTCGTCCCGAACGGGTCCTCGCACGACGACGAAATTCGCGCCGCGCAAGAACTGGGCATTCGCTTTCACCCGACGCGCGGTTCCATGTCGCTTGGCGAATCACAAGGCGGTTTGCCGCCCGACCGCGTGACGCAGGACCAAGAAACGATTTTGCGCGATTCGCGCCGCGTCATTGAAACGTTTCATGACCCGAAGCCGTACTCGATGTGCCGCGTCGGACTCGCGCCGTGTTCGCCGTTTTCGGTGACACCGGAATTGATGGTGGAATCCGCGCGCTTGGCGCGTGCCTATCACGTCAACATGCACACGCACCTCGCGGAAACAATGGACGAAGAACAATTTTGCATCGAACGCTTTGGCAAACGTCCCGTCGAGTACGCGGAAAGTTTGGAATGGCTCGGCAGTGACGTGTGGTTCGCGCACAGCGTTTGGGTCAACGACGCCGAAATTGAAAAATACGCACAGACGCGCACAGCCATCGCGCATTGTCCGTCGTCCAACATGCTGCTCGGTTCGGGCATTGCGCCCATTCGCAAAATGGTGAACGCGGGCGTCAAGGTCGGTTTGGGCGTGGACGGCAGCGCGAGCAATGACGCCTCGCACATGCTCCACGAACCGCGTCAAGCGATGCTGCTGGCGCGCGTCGGCGGCGATGTGAAAGCAATGACGGCGCGCGACGCGTTGGAACTCGCCACACGCGGCGGCGCAAGCGTTTTGGGACGCGACGATATTGGTTCGCTTGAGGTTGGCAAAGCGGCGGATTTTATCGGCATCAACCTGAATCGTTTGCAGTACGCGGGCAGTCACGACTCCGTTGCCGCGATTTTGTTTTGCAACACCGACCGCGTGGACTTGTCAGTGATTAACGGGCGCACTGTTGTGCAAGAGGGAAATTTACTGACCATAGATTTGCCGCCAGTATATGAACGGCATCATCGCATTGCGAACAAGATGGTGAATGGCGAAATCGGTGACAGGTAGCAAGTAGCAGGTAGCAGTGGCTCACCAACACCTACTACTTGCTACGGCTTACAAACTTTGGAAACTGCACGCCTCCTTCTCCGCGAATTCATCCAATCCGATTTGGACGATTACACTGCGCGCATTTTTGCGGATGCGGAAGTGATGCGGTATTTGCCGAAACGCGATACGCCGCCGCGCGAGCGGGCGCAGCGCACGATGGATT
>CAZXYP010000275.1:0-7706 GCA_964644955.1 uncultured Anaerolineales bacterium
TGATGAACGCTGCCAAATCGTACGCATCCTGGTCCGCCATGCCGCTGTACGTCGGATACGGCATGACCGGGAACAGCATTTCACCATCCGGGCGTTTCCCTGTGCGAATGGCGGTTACAATTTCAGCTTCACTCCATTTGCCGATGCCGGTTTCTTCATCGGATGTGATATTGCGCGCATAGACCACACCCAACGGACCCAAATCGTACTTGCCGCCGCCGGCAAGGAACCCGGCTTCCGACATGTGACAGCCGCACCCCGCCGCCGCGGCAAAGAGATACGCGCCGCGCGTTACATCGCCTTTCATTTCCTGTGCCGACGGAGCGGCTTGGACATTTGCCGAAAGCGCCGCTGCCACCAGCATCAGCGCCGCTGCCGCAAACATGGCTACCGCAAGTATTCGTCGTTGCATTGATTGCTCCTCTCCCTAACCTCTCTTGGTTTGTATTCGACACGATCCTCAAACAGCTCTATTCTACGGCTTGCCCCAATATCGCGCAATGGCCCCCCCGTCGGTGAACGGCAAAGGGAGGAACGCGCCCAATGTAAACACGAATAGGTTATCGAGGAAAAAACACAACGCAATCCAATAGAACATGCCGCCGACATTTTGCGCGACGAGCAAAATCAACAAGGCAACTACTGTCACCAAAAAACTGACCAGCGGTCCGCCCAGCGCGCGGCGAATGTGAATGCGTCCCGATAATTCCGGTTCATCCTTCGGATATAACGAAAACGCCAGCACATGGACAAAACGAATGCCGCGCATCGGATAACCGGTATTGCGCGCCGCGCCCGCGTGCCCCAATTGATGAATCAGTTCCGACAAGTAATGCAGGCAAGTGATGATGAAACCGGAGAGAGCTGCTTCGAGAATCGAGAAACGAAAAACGAGAAAACCAATAACGCTCAACGCGAACCAAATCAAAACGAACGCGACGAACGCGGAACGCTTTGCGGAAATTTCAAGTGCGCCGATGTGACCAAGCAAATCTTTGTTTTCCATCACTCAAGCAAATTCCAAATAATTTGGCGGCGCAAAAAATTTCCTTGTTCGCAACGGCAGGGGCGCTTCTTTTTCACACAGCTCGCGCAACCGTTTCATCGTCAATGCCGATTTCACCAAAAAGACTGGTTCGCTCACCCCACTCACCGATTTTGTCCATGCAGGCGCAGGTTGATCCATCCGCGCGGCAAACATTTCGACCAAAGCAGCCGAAAGCGCCAACACGCGCGCGTCCGTGGTCTGTGGACGCGGCAACTGCGCCAAATCTTTTTGCTCGCGCAATAAATCTTGGGCAAGACTGCGCGTCAGCAAGCTATCACCTGCGAGCGCGGCCTGCGCGATTTGTTCAAGCTGTACCATAAACGCTTTCCCACAAATCCAAAAATGCATACTTGGCTTTGAGTTCTCGCCCGGGAACCAAATATGGTTGTACGGCACCCCAAATTTTTTCACGGTCTCCGGCTAGTTCCTGCAATAGTCTTCGGGCGTCATCAATATCCGTTTCGTCACGCCAAGCGGACAATTTCATTGCGAGCAATTGCTCTATGGAAGGAACCCTGACTCGAATTCCGGCCGCAGAAAAAATCGTTGGTCCTTGACTGATACCAACCATGTACCCCTTTGCGCCATCATTGAGCCAATCTTCCGGCAGATTTTGCTCAACACCTATTTGTTTGACCCATTCGCGGACCTTTGCCATTGTGCGCGGCGACAGAATCACAGCGTCTACATCGCGCGTGCTGAAACGCGCCTGATACACAAGGAGCATCACCGCCCCGCCGACAATCACCAATTCAATCTGTTCATCATTCTGCGCTGCCAGTTCACCCAATCGCCTGAACGCAGCTTCGATATCTGCACGGGATAAGGTTGCCATACGAGCTAAACACTAAACCCCAATTTCCCCGGATTCATTATCCCGCGCGGGTCGAGCGTGTGTTTCAACGCGTCGAGCGTCGGGAATGCCTCGCCGTATTGTTCGCGCATCAAGCGTCCGAGTTTCAGACCGATACCGTGATGTTCATTCAACACGCCGCCATATGCCAACGACGTGCGCGCGGCGACCGTCCAGATGCGATTGTGCAATTGCGCCGCTTCGCGCGCATCGGCGGGCGGCTCATCCACAATGAAACGGTCGTACACCATCACGCCCCACGGGAACCAGTGCGAGAAATGCGCAATGTAACGCGCGTTCCATTCCTTGAATCCTTCTTCAATCGCCTTCTTTTTTGCCCAATACAAATCTTCGATTTTGTCGAACGTCGTTACCGTTTCAATCGTGCCGTACAATTTCGGCAGCGCGAGCGTGAGCGGCGGAAAATAAAAATCGTAGCGATGATCCCACCACTCTTTGCCGGGATGTTCGCCCAAGTCGCGCGCGCCGTACTGCGCCGCAATTTTCATGGCGCGTTCGTATTGGAGTTCCGCGATTTCCTTGTAGCCGTCAAACACCAAAATCATGTACGCGCCTTCGAGGTCGAGATTCAACACGCGCTTGATCAATGATTTTGTTGAAGCATCGTCGTACAAACGAATCACGGCGGGCTGCAACCGCGCGAGCATGATTTCGCGTCCCGCTTCGAGCGCATTGTGCAAATCGTCAAACAACACCGCGCGAAAAATGCGATGCTCCGGTTGACGTTCGATTTGAAAGGTCGCGGCGGTAATGACGCCCATCGTGCCTTCCGCGCCGACGAGAAAATTCATCAGCATTGGACCCGTCGCGTGATTTGGCACGGGCGGCATTTTCACAAACGTACCGTCAGGCAAAACCGCTTCAAGCGACAAGACCAAATCTTCCGCCTTGCCATATTTTGTCGAAATGACCCCGCTGCCGCGCGCTGCCAAATAGCCGCCAACCGTCGCCGCCGTCACCGACGACGGATAATGCGGAAACGTCAGATTGCGGTCGTTCAACGCCTTTTCCAAAATCGCGCCGTTCACCCCCGCTTGTGCAGTCACGGTCAAATTCGTTTCGCTAATTTCCAAAATTTTATCAAGGCGTTTCACATCCAAAATAATGCCGCCAAACACGGGGACCGCGCCGCCCTGCGTGCCGCTGCCGCCGCCCCACGGAGTCACCGGGATGCGATACGTGTTCGCCACTTTCAACACGTCGGAAATTTCCTGCGCGTTCGCGGGGCGCACAATGAAATCGGGACGGGGCGGCGTTTGCGCGCGGTCGAGCCACATTTGCGGCATCCACCACCAATCGGTGGAATACACCAGCTTGTCCGTTTCCGAAACCGAAACAAACCCGTCGCCCACCACATCGGCGAGCTCGGAGCGAATCATTTCAAATTCGAGAGGCGAAAAATGCATTGGAGATTGGAGATTGGAGATTGGAGACCGGAAATATGCGCAATCGCTAGTCTCCAGTCTCCAGTCTCAATTGCTTGAACTCACGCGCTTGTCCTTCAATTGCCGGTTCCACCGCCAGCCGTTCGATGCTGCTCGCGCCAAAAAAGCCCGCGATGCCGTGCGTGTGTTCAAAAATAAATTGCGCGTCCCGCGGTTCCGCAATCGGTCCGCCGTGACACAAAACGAGAATGTCAGGATTCACTGCGACTGCCGCATCGCGCATCGCTTGGACGCGCCGCGCGCTTTCCTCCAACGTCAACGCGGTGTGCGCGCCGATTGCGCCTTTGGTCGTCAAACCCATGTGCGGCACCAAAACATCCGCGCCCGCTTCTGCCATCATTCGCGCTTCATCGGGGTTGAATACATACGGACATGTCAGCAAATCGAGTTCGTGCGCCTGCCGAATCATTTCAACTTCTAATCCGTATCCCATGCCCGTCTCTTCCAAATTTTGACGAAACACACTGTCAAACAATCCGACCGTCGGAAAATTTTGCACGCCGTCGAAACCTTTTGCTTTCACCTCGCGCAAAAAAACATTCATCAAGCGAAACGGGTCAGTGCCGCACACGCCCGCCAGCACCGGCGTGTTTTTCACGACGGGCAAGACTTCACCCGCCATCTCCATCACAATCGCGTTCGCGTCACCGTACGGCAAAAGTCCCGCGAGCGAACCGCGTCCCGCCATGCGATAGCGTCCGCTGTTGTAAATAATGATAATGTCCACGCCGCCTTTTTCGGCGAACTTGGCGGAAATGCCCGTGCCTGCGCCCGCGCCGATAATCGGTTTGCCCGACGCGACCTGCGCGCGCAAGCGTTTCAGTGATTCTTGACGTGGAATAAAAGGCATAGCGTTTAACCTTGAATATTGTGCTGTTCGATTTCGCCGATGGACACGCTGCCCAAACCGTCCTGCGGATGCGCCGTGCGATCAATCGCAATGCGCGGCACGACGTGACTCCAGGCAATATAGCTAAGCGTCGAAATAAGCAGCACGATAAAACCCAACGTGTACAATACGACCGTGAACGGTTGGAACATACCAATCACGCCTAACACGATACCCGCAATCATCACGCGCTCAATCGGGCGATAGGTTTTTTCGGAAATTTTGTTATTGAGCCGCGTCGCCATCCAAATAATAAAATCAATGAACGCGAGAATGACGCCGATGAAAATCAAAATAAACGGAATGCCGTTCAAGATAACATTGTCGGCTTTGGTTTTTGGGTCTGCGCTGTCCACGATGGGAATCAGCGCGATGCCGACAATCCAAAAGAGGATGGCAACGCCCAACAGAACGAGTAAAAGTTTTTTGCGCCCTGAACTCATGGTGATTCGTCCTTTGTCATTCGTGTCAAGAACTCTAGCAGTTTGTCCGTCATGGCGTCCACAAACGCGTCGTCGTTGATATTATGGTCCAGTTCGTGTACTGGAATATCGGCACGCACGTTTTGTTTGATGGCGTCGTACAACGCGCGGTCGGCTTCGGGATTCCAAAATTCTTTGCCCGGCGCGTCGAGCTGCGAAACACCGCGCAAGGGCAAAAAGAACGCGACGGGCGCGGACGATTTGTTCGCCTTCGCCGCGAGAATTTTGCCGAGCTGCGCGTTTTCCTCCGCCGTCGTCCGCATCAATGTCACATTCGGATTCCATTCGTAAAACAATCGGTCCTTGAATTTTTCCGGCACCGTGCTGCGCGCCCAAAAATTTACCATGTCAAGACAGCCGGGCGCAATCACTTGCGGCACCCCTTTTTCCGCCGCCGCATCGAGCCGCGTCGGTCCCGCGCTCAACACGCCGCCGACCAATTCATCTGCCCATTCCGTCGTCGTCAGGTCAAACACACCGTCGCAGTAACCGTCGCGGATCAATTGCTCCATCGTCGCACCGCCGGTGCCGACCGTGTGAAACACCAAAACCTCGTAGCCGTGCTGTTCAAAAATTGCCCGCGCGCGCGTGACCGCCGGTGTGGTGTTGCCAAACATCGAAGCCGCGATGAGCGGTTTCGCTTGCACGCGCGGCGCGTCCGTTTCGACCATGCCAATCACTGCGCCGACTGCGTTGGCATAAATGCGCGCGCTGATGCGATTCACGCCCGCGACATCCACGACACTGTGCAGCATCACAATATCGCTCGTGCCGACGTACGCTTTCACATCGCCTGACGCAAGCGTGCTGACCATCACTTTGGGGACCCCGAGAGGCAGCGCGCGCATCGCGTTCGTCGCGATTAACGTGCCCGCGCTGCCACCCATTCCCAACACTGCGTCAATTTTGCCCGCGTCGTACAATGCTTTGCACACTTGCGCCGCACCGCGCGTCATGACCTCAATCGCATGTCCGCGGTCCGCTTCCGCGCGCAGCGCCTCCAACGCCACACCGCCCGCGTTCGCCACCTCTGCCGCGTTCACATCGGGCGCAAAAGATGGTTCGCCCATCACGGCGGTATTGATGACGAGCGCGCGCTGCCCGCGCCGTTCGATTTCGTTTTTCACGAACGCGAATTCAGGACCTTTGGTGTCGAGCGCGCCGATGAGGGCAATGGTTTTCATGAGTGCGTTGGTGTGATAGTGCGGTAGTAACGAAAGCAATTGATTTCAACTGCCACACTATCGCACTATCGAACTATCTCACTACCCCAACAACTGCCGCAAAAATTTTCCGCCGTTCTCTGCCAGCGCATCCGGCGATACTTCGAACTCGCGCCAAATCGCCGCCGCGCGCGCGATGGATTTCACTTTGGGCGTGAACGATTCAATCACGACGGGCCCGTCGTACTGAATCTCTTTGAGCGCCGCCGCGACCGAATTCCAAGGCACGTGTCCGCTGCCGGGCGCGCCGCGGTCGTTTTCACACGCGTGAAAATGCACGAGCCGCTTGCCCGCTTTGCGAATCGCCGCGCCCAAATCTTTTTCTTCGATATTCATGTGAAAGCTGTCAAGCAAAATCTGACAGCCGGGATGGTCCACGCGGTCAACCACCTCAATCACCTGGTCGGCGACATTGATGAAACTCGTCTCGAAACGATTCAGCGGTTCGATGCCCAACACAACACCCCGGTCGTGGGCGTACATCGCGAGCTCTTTCAAGTTTGCCACGAGCATTTCCAAATCGTGCGCGCGTTCGGCGGGCGTTTGCTGCCACGTGCGCCCGACGGCGGAATAAATCGGTCCGACCAAATTGGTGGCGCCAAGGTCGCGCGTGGCGTCAATGCTCTGTTTGATATAATTCATGCCATTTTCGCGGATTGCGGCGTCGGGATGAATCAAATCGCGGTCAGGTCCCATCGCCGCGCATGTCGAAACACCGAGCCCGTGGTCGCGCAAAATCGCCGCCGCGCGCGGATAATCCACATCGCCGATGACTTCGAGCGGAATTTCGAACCAATCAAAACCGAGTTTTTTCACGTGCGGCGCAAGTCGTTCCACTTCTTGCGTATTGACCGGGGATGTCCACACCCAGCCGTTAATTCCAAATCGCATACCATTACTCCGATCAAGTAAACATCAGGACATTACACGTTACACGCGGCAACGAACCGTGCAGCAAACGTTTTAACGTTCCGACGTTTCACGTATTTACACGCTTGCGATTCATATCAAAGAAATGCAGCTTGTCGCTGTTGATATTAAATTTCACCGCTTCGCCGATTTTCGCATCCGACATTCCGGGCACCAACGACAACAGAGTTTGCTCGCCCGATTTGATGTGCAAAACCGTTTCCACACCAAGCGGTTCTTTGAGTAAAACCTGCCCCACAAAATTCCCGTTCGGGTGAAGCTGCACATCTTCGGGGCGCACCCCAACCAAAAAGGTGGCGGGCAACTCCTGTTTGCCCGACTCGACGGTTACGGCGCTGTTTTTGATGACAACTTGACCATTGCGGCGTTCGGCGTCGAACAAATTGATGCGCGGCGTGCCGACCAACTGCGCGACGAATGTTGTCGCAGGACGGTCGTAAATATCATCCGGATTGCCTTCTTGAACGATTTGTCCTTCATTCAAGACCGCAATGCGGTCCGCCATCGTCAGCGCTTCGATTTGGTCGTGCGTCACGTACAAAATGGTTTTGCCGAGCGTCTTTTGCAGATGCTTTAATTCCACACGCAGTGATTCGCGCAGTTTGGCATCGAGATTGGACAGCGGCTCGTCCATGAGAAAGATGCGCGGCTCGCGCACAATGGCGCGTCCGATGGATACACGCTGCATTTCGCCGCCGGACAGTTTTGCGGTTTTACGGTCCAACAAATGCGTAATGCGTAAGACTTCGGCGGCGGCATGAATTTTTGTTTTGATTTCGTCTTCGGGAATCTGGCGAATCGGCGAGCGCAGGGGA
>CAZXYP010000276.1:0-7650 GCA_964644955.1 uncultured Anaerolineales bacterium
GTGGGGATGCCCCAATCGTTCAAGATGCGTAACGCATACAACGCGCGCGAATGATTGATGCAGCGTTCGAGGACGACATCGTATTTCAACCACGGTTCCGGATTGCCCAAATCAAAGGCGATATCGCGGTCGTCAATGCGGTCATACGCAATGCCGCGCGCGTCGAGCGTCTCGAACAGAATTTTTTCTTCGACGCGCGCGCGGGAATAGAGAACGGCGATTTTCATTAGTTGGTTGGAGACTGGAGACTAGAGAGTGGAGATTCCTCACTCCGTTCGGAATAACAAGTCTCCAGTCTCTATTCTCTAGTCTTTATTCTCCCCAATCTTCTTCTTCTTGCGGCGCGAGGTCGAGTTCGAGTGGATTCTCTTTTACGACTTCGAGTTCTGCGCCGCAGTCGGGGCAAACAATGATTTCCCCGCGCAGCGGTTTTTGCAATGTGATTGTGGCTTCACATTCGGGACATGTAGCGGACATGCTTCACCTCATTGGTATCTGTACGACAAACTTGAAATTTGTCGTACGCGTGCGCTAACAAAAAATCAGCCCCCGCCAAACCGTCATTGGTGAGGGCTGATACATTAGGCGATATGTTGGCTGCGCTTCGCCGCAGCAGGTAAATCCGGTTGCATCTTGGCGTTCACGCGGGCGCAGAAAAGTTTTGCAAGGCATTGCCATGTCGCAACGCGTGAATTGCCGCACAATATAGCACTGACAATATCACGTGTCAATAATTTTACACCTTAAAATTTTCGGTCGCGCGGCCAAATCACCGGTCAAGTCAGGATGTGCTTTAGGGGCTGGTCGCGGCTTGCGCAAGATAGTCGGTGAGCTGCATCACCGCGCGATTCAGCCGATGAAAATCTTGACCGGACATGACGCTTGCCCATTGGTACAACAATTGTAAATTCTCCAGCGCCAACGCGGCGCACTCGCGATCGGTTTCCGGCGCAGCCAGAATTTGTGTCGTCGCCTGATCGAGTTGTTCCAACGCTACGCGCCAGCGCCCGGGTTTGGACATTTCCGCGCCTGCCGCGCGGATGCGTGTTTCCAGTACCGCATTCATGTTTCAAATTGTACGCGCAATGTGTCGGGAACAAAAAAACGCGCGCTGCCAGTTCGCCGCGCGCGTTCGAGCATCGGATTGGTACGCCAAGGGTTAGACCACAAGAACGGAATCCTGTGTGCCAAAAATGTTTGGTGCAACCGCATCGGCTTGTGGGTCATTTTCCCAGCGTTGACCATCCAAATAGTATTTGTAGCGATACTCTTTGCCGCTTTCAAGATTGAGGGCGACGCTAAAACTGCCGTCCTTTTTGCGTTTCATCGGCGTTGCCGACGGGTCCCAGTTGTTGAATTCACCGACAACCGCTGCTTCTTTTGCCTGAACATCGGGCGGGAGTTCAAAGGTGACCTTGACCGTGCTCTTTTTGGTTTTCAAGTAACTTTTGTTCATGGTTCTGCTCCTTGGACTTTACTTTCAGCGGAAAATAAAGTCGGAATCTGAAAATTTTTGGTACTTACATCGTTGTAAGCAGAACTGGCGTCAGGATTCTAATCCAACTCCGCGCCGATGCAAAATCCCGCTCTGAGGCAGCATGCCAAAAAATTCTTTGACAATGCCATGTGCTTATGTTAAGATGAAATCGGGTTTTTTTGCGGTGAATTTTTCCGCGAATAGACATTGTCTGTCGTTGGCGGTTCAAACATGGAGTCTCGCACACTGCTAACCGGTTCCGCTGTTCGAATCCATCTTGAACCGGTTGTTCCGTTTCTCTTGGGCAGGGCTATCCGGTACTAGCACCGTTTCATCGTGTGCGTTTGTTGTGGATTGCTCTCGCTTGGACAAGTGTGCCGTCGTGGTACACTTTTTTTTTCTCGCGAACGCAGGTTCGCGCGCCATTTATCTTTCAGTTTCCGCAGACTTGTGGTTGTGACGGCTTTATGCCTGTGCGAGGAGGCACCTATTATCCGCAGTCCGATTATCGTACTGTAACTCGCGCCGTACTGGTCGCAGGTCCCGGGAGGTTGTATGTCAATCGAATTTATTCTGCGTTTGATTGGCATGGTTGTGTTTGCGGCTATCGGCTGGCGCATTGGCGAGGCGCTGTCCACGCAACCCGACCGTGACATTCGATTCATTCTCGTCTTACTTCTCGCCGGCGCGGCGCTCGGCTTGCTCATTACGCCGTGGTTGACCATTCGTCCGTACCGCTGGTTCCGCCGCCAGGTACGGCGTGTGCCCGCGCAGCAATTGCTTGCCGCCACCATCGGTCTGATTATTGGTCTGATTATTGCGACCCTGACCGCATTTCCGCTTTCGCAGCTGCCCCCACCGTTCAATAGCATCTTGCCGTTCTTGTCCATGATTCTCTTTGGCTATATTGGCGCATGGGTCATGATCATGCGCGAACGCGACATTTTCAATTTGTTCGGCGGGCGGTTTGCGCGAGACGGCGCGCGCGGCAAGACGGCGGCTAGCGCTGAGGCAGTGAATGAACGCGTGATTTTGTTGGACACGAGCGTCATTATTGACGGGCGCATCGCGGACGTATCGCGCACCGGGTTTTTGGACGGCGTGCTGACGATTCCGCGCTTTGTGTTGAACGAATTACAGCGCATTGCCGATTCGTCCGACGCGCTGCGGCGCAATCGCGGGCGGCGCGGTCTGGACATGCTCAACAAATTGCAAAAAGAATCCGTTGTGCCGATTCGGATCACGGATATAGATGTGGAAGACGTGCGCGAAGTGGACGATAAATTGGTGCGTCTGGCAAAGCAGCTGCACGCGCCCGTGCTGACGAACGATTTTAATTTAAACAAAGTCGCGGAGCTGCAAGGCGTGCGCGTTTTGAACGTCAATGAATTGGCCAACGCGCTGCGCGCGATTGTCCTGCCCGGTGAAAATATGCATGTGCGCCTCGTCCAGGAAGGCAAAGAGTTGGGGCAGGGCGTCGCGTATTTGGATGACGGCACGATGGTGGTCGTCGAAAACGGCAAAAAATTTATCGGCAGTAGTATTGATGTTACGGTGACGCGAATGCTGCAAACCAATCAGGGCAGAATGATTTTTGCAACGCCAACGAATGGAAAATAACGAGCAATGAGGACTGAGGACTGAGTCATGCGGCAAATGCGCTAAAAGATATCGGTACGCCGCGCACAGTCCTCAGCCCTCAGCCCGCAGTTCTTATGTCTCTTTATCTTTACAACACCCTCTCCCGCCAAAAACAAGAATTTGTTCCGCGCAATCCGCCGCATGTGGCAATGTACGTCTGCGGTCCGAATTTGTACGGTCCGGCGCACATCGGACACGCGTTGTCATACATTATTTTTGACACGCTCAAACGCTATCTGAAATTTCGCGGTTACGACGTCAAGCACGTCCAAAATTTCACCGATATCGAAGACCGCATCATTACCACTGCGCGCGAGCAAAACACCACCATCGAAGCGTTGGCAGAAAAATACATGGCGCGATTTTTGAGCGAAATGGACGCGCTCAACATTCAACGCGCCGATGCGTACCCGCGTGCGACCCAAGCCATTCCCACCATTATCAAAATGACGCAGGGGCTTATCGAAAAAGGCATGGCGTATGAGCTGGAGGGCGATGTCTATTTTCGCGTGCGCGCCGATGCCGACTATGGCAAATTGAATCATCGTTCGCTCGATGAAATGGAAGCGGGCGCGCGCATTGCGGTGGACGAACGCAAAGAGGACCCGATGGACTTTGTGCTGTGGAAAGCGTCGAAACCCGGCGAGCCGGCGTGGGATTCGCCGTGGGGGCCGGGACGCCCCGGGTGGCACATTGAATGCTCGGCAATGAATCTGGAACAGCACGGCGAACAAATTGATTTGCACGGCGGCGGTTTCGACGTCATGTTCCCGCATCACGAGAACGAAATCGCGCAGTCCGAATCGTACACCGGCAAGGAATTTTCGCGCTTTTGGATGCATAATGCGCTGCTGCATTTGCCGGGACAGGAAAAAATGACGCGTCATCTCGGCGGTTTGGTGTATATTCCCGACGCGTTGGCGCGGCACAGCAGCGACGCGATTCGCGCGTTTATTCTCGGCACGCATTACCGTTCGCCCTTGTCATGGACCGAAGACGGTGTGGACGCGGCAGAACGCGGTTTGGAACGCATGCGCGCGGCGGTCCAAACCGCGGCAGCGCCGAACGCGGACGCGGCGGACACTGCGCTGGCGCAAGCTGCCGCGCAAACGCGCGAAAAATTCATTGCGTTAATGGACGACGATTTGAACACGGCAGGCGCGCTCGGTGTCTTGTATGAGTTGACGCGTGAGATTAATCGCGCGCGCGGTGAAGGCGCACCCGCGCAAGACCTTGCGCCCGCGCAAGCGACGCTCAGGGAACTCGCGGGTGTTTTGGGCTTGACGCTTCAAGAACCCAAACACGCGCTCAGTGACGCCGACGCAGAAAAAATAAACGCGCTCATTGCCGAACGCAACGCGCTGCGCGCCGCGAAAAAATACGCAGACGCCGATAAAGTGCGCGCGCAGTTGACCGAAATGGGCATCGAAATCGCCGACAGCGCGCAAGGCACGACGTGGAAGAAGGTCAGATAGGCGGAATGTCGGTTGGACGAGTAATCAGTAATCAGTGAACAGTAAGTAGTATTCAGTGTTCAGTTTGCGCGATACGCGATTTGCCATCAGCCACATGACCGATTTCATTTTTGGACGCAACGCGGTTTTGCAAGCATTGCGCGCGGGAACGGACATTCGACGCATTCTGCTGGCACGCGGCACAAAACGCGATGGGATGCTGGGCGAAGCATTGGCGCTCGCACAGCGCGGCGAGGTGCCCATCGTCGAAGTGGAACGCGACGCGCTCGACCGTTTATTGAAACGCGGTTCGCTCCATCAAGGTATCGTCGCCGAAACGGGTGAGTTTGAATACGCGTCGCTGGATGAAATTTTGCAATTTGCGAACGCCGCGAACGAGCCGCCGTTTTTGCTGCTGCTCGATAATGTGCAGTACGTGAAAAATTTTGGCGCGCTGTTGCGTACCGCCGAAATCATTGGCGTACATGGTGTTGTGATTCCCGAGCATCGGCAAGCGGGTGTGACCGCCGAAGTGCGTAAAGCGTCCGCGGGCGCGGTGGATTTTTTACACATCGCGCAAGTGACGAATCTCGCGCAGACGATTGATACCTTAAAGAAACAAAATATATGGGTGGTTGGTGTCGAAGAAGCGCCGAATGCGATTCCGTACGACAAAGGAGATTATACGATTGGCGTCGCGTTCGTCGTCGGCAGTGAAGTGGATGGGCTGCGCCGTTTGACGCGCGAAAAATGTGATTACATGGTGCAGCTGCCCATGTGGGGCAAAACACCTTCGCTGAATGTTTCTGTCGCGGGTTCGATTGTGTTGTATCAAGCGCGGATGCAGCGCGTGGCGAAGGGAATCGGACCGCAATTGCCAAAATAAGAAAACGTTCAACGTTTCATGTTGAACGTTTTGTCCAACCAAAATGACTGAATCTATCGAAGCCCGCATTGACCGTTTGCACGCGCCCGGTGTGATTGACATGCACTGGGATTTGTTGATGGACTTGTACGAAAAACGCAAGCGCCAAAATGTGTTACGCGATGATTTTGAAGCGCAATTGGACGCGGGCGGTATCGGCGTCGTCGGCGCGGCAATGTATATTGACGAGCAATATCTGCCCGAACAGGCGCTGCGCGTCGGACTGGACCAAATCGCGCGCCTGTACATTGAATGCGAATCCAATCCGCGTTTTGCCATTTGCAAATCGTACGCCGACATTGTGAAGGCGCGCAAGGCAAATCAATTCGCGGTCTTGATTACGATGGAAGGCGTCGAGCCGCTGGGCAGTGATTTGAATTTGCTGCGCGTCTTTTATGAATTGGGCTTGCGTTCCGTCGGACTCACGCACGCGCGGCGCACGATGGCGGCGGATGGCGGCTTGTTTGGCGCAAACATTTCCTCGCGCGGCGGTTTGACGGGATTCGGGCGCGAATTGGTGCAGGAAATGGAACGCTTGCATATCATGCTCGATTTGGCGCATTTGAATCCCGCCGGCGTGGACGATGTGTTGGCAATCACGACGCGCGCGCCGATTTTTTCGCATGTGAATCCGCGCAAATTCTATGACCTTGACCGCAACGCGAGTGACGACCATATTCGGGCGGTGGGCGCGCGCGGCGGCATTGTCGGTGTGAACGGCGCGCTGGTGGGCAGTAACGCGGAGCAGTGTACGCTCGACGGATTCATTGACAATGTGGAATACATTGTCGAATTAGCAGGGATGGACAGCGTCGGCATCGGTTTTGATTTTTTCAAGTTTTTGTGGGACAGCTGGTCTCCGGCGCAGCAAGCGGCTTTGATTGCCTATATTCACGAGCCCAAATTCATTCCCGATTTGGAACAGCATGGTCACGCCAAAAATGTCACGCGTCGCCTCATTGCGCGCGGGTGGAAGGACGAGGACATTGCCCGGTTGCTGTACGGCAACTGGATGCGGGTGTTTGAACAGCTCTTGTGAAAAAACAACGATAAAAAATTTGACCCCATCGGTCTTCGCGCATATAATTGCCGCTTGCTGTGGACAGGTATCCGTTCTGCGCGCCGGCGTAGCTCAGTTGGTAGAGCACCTCACTTGTAATGAGGTTGTCGTCGGTCCAATTCCGACCGCCGGCTTTACATCTGCAATCATCCATTTTGATTCATATAGCGTTCATGGGGAGACCGCGGAGATGGCGAGCCGCGCGTGACTGTAAATCACGTTCCGAACGGATTAGGGGGTTCGAATCCCTCTCTCCCCACCTTTCATTTTGGATCTCGGATTTCAGATTGTTGATTTAGCACTCGCGAGGCACAATGTCGTTCTTGCGCCGCGAACAGCCGATTCCAAGAGAGACGCTTGAACTACTCTATGTTCAAGAAAAAAAGTCTATGCAAGAGGTTGCCGATGAACTTGGATGCTCGGTCCACAAAGTCCAGGATTGGATGGACAAGTACGGCATGGAGCGGCGCAGTTGGAATGATGCGACGTATGTCAAGCGCAATCCGGATGGCGACCCGTTTGAAATCAACGAGCCAACAAATGATGCAGAACGCGAACTATTCACTTTGGGCGTTGCGCTTTATATCGGTGAAGGAACGAAACGTAGGAACGATTTGCGTTTGGCAAATTCAGACCCACTTGTCATTAAGGCATTTTTGAAATTTCTGCGAGAGACCTGCGGCGTGCAAGAAAACAAAATCAAAGCTTGGTTGAATATTTTTGATGATGCGGATGTTGAGTTAGCATTGAAATATTGGCAGGATGTTACCGAATTACCACGCCGACAATTTTGCAAGACAATTGTGCGACCAAGTCGAGGCGGCAATTATCTAAACAGAAGCGAATATGGCACGCTGACTGTTTTTGTCAATAACAAAAAGTTGGGCGACACAATCAAACAATGGGGCAAAGAATTGTTAGCCCGACAAAATTAGTCGAATGCCCTCTTAGCTCAGTTGGTAGAGCGCATCATTGGTAGTGATGAGGTCCCGAGTCCAATTCTCGGAGGGGGCTCACTATATCATTCAGGAGTAATTTCATGGCAAAAGGAAAATTCGAACGCACGAAACCGCATGTGAACGTCGGGACGATT
>CAZXYP010000277.1:0-7629 GCA_964644955.1 uncultured Anaerolineales bacterium
ATCCGCAAACCGCGCCCGACGCGCATCGCGTGGGCAGCGACGTTCGCAACGAGTACGTGCTTCAGATAACGGGCAAGGTCGAAAAACGCCCGTCCGGACAAGAAAATCACGCGTTGAGTACCGGCGAAATCGAAGTGTATGTGACCGACGCGAAAATTCTCAACGCCGCCAAAGTCCCGCCGTTCGTCATTAACAAAAATGAAGATGTGGACGATTCCCTGCGCTTGACGTATCGCTATCTTGACTTGCGCCGCGAACGGATGCAGAAAAATTTAATACTGCGGCACAAGGTCATCAAGTTCATGCGCGACTGGTTGGACGCGCACGGCTTTATCGAAATCGAAACGCCGATTCTGACCAAAAGCACGCCCGAAGGCGCGCGCGATTATTTGGTGCCGAGCCGCGTGCATCCCGGCGAATTTTACGCGCTGCCGCAGTCGCCGCAGCAGTTCAAACAACTGCTGATGGTGGCGGGATACGAACGCTATTTCCAAATCGCGCGCTGTATGCGCGATGAAGATTTGCGCGCCGACCGCCAGCCCGAATTCACGCAGTTGGATTTGGAAATGGCGTTTGTGGAGCAAGAAGACGTTTTGAATTTGGTCGAAGCATTGTTCACCGACCTCGTGCATACGCTGGTCCCCGAACGCAAAATGCAAACGCCGTGGCCCCGTTTGACCTACGATGAAGCGATGGCGCGTTACGGCAGCGATAAACCCGATTTGCGTTTTGGGATGGAATTGACGGATGTGAGCGATGTTGCCGCGTCGTCGGAATTTGCCGTGTTCAAAAACGCGTTGAGCGCGGGCGGACGGGTCAAGGGGATTCGCATTCCCGGCTGTGCGGACTATTCGCGGCGCGAGCTCGACGGATTGATTGATTTCGCAAAAAGCAAGGGTGCGAAAGGCGCAGTGACAATGGCAATCAAGGCGGACGGCATTCATTCGCCTGCCGCCAAACATTTCAAGCCGGAGGAACAAGCCGCGTATGTCGAACGTCTCGGCGGACAAACCGGTGATTTGCTTTTGTTTGTTGCGGATGCGCCTCAAGTGGTTGCCGACGCGCTGGGCGCGCTGCGCAAAGAAATGGGCGCGCGTCTGCAACTTGCGGACGCGAACGCGCTCGCGTTTGCGTGGGTGATTGATTTTCCCATGTTTGAATGGAACGAGAGCGAAAAACGTTGGGACGCGGCGCATCATCCGTTCACCTCGCCGAAACCGTCGGACATGCACTTGCTCGACACGGACCCCGGCGCGGTGCGCGCCAACAGTTACGATATGGTGTGCAACGGTTACGAATTGGCGAGCGGCAGTATTCGCATTCACAATCGCGAACTGCAAGCGAAAATCTTTTCCCTGTTAAACATCAACGAGGAACGCCAGCGTTTGCGCTTCGGTCACATGCTTGAAGCGTTCGAGTTTGGCGCGCCGCCGCACGGTGGGATGGCGCCGGGCATTGACCGCTTTGTCGGAATTTTGTGCAACGAAGACAATATCCGCGATGTGATTGCTTTTCCGAAAAATCAGTGGGCAGAAGATTTGATGATGCACGCGCCCAGCGATGTGGATCACGACCAACTCGAATTGCTTCATTTGCGAATTGTCCATTCGCAAGCGTGAGGGGCAAATTTGACAAGCGGCGCGGATTCTATAAAATCCGCAACAATTTATACGTGTTCGGAAAAAAGCGCGTGACGCACGCGGCAGTTTTACGCTTTTGACGGTTGAATCATTATTCAAGCGTTGAAAAGCAAAACAAAGCGTCACCGTCACGCGGCTTTTATGGCTCTGCAATGCGATTCTCATGCATCTGTAACGGGCGGGGACTGTAAGTTGCGCCTCGCCTTGCGTTAAAACAAAATTTCTGCTCCACACGGAGCAAAAAACGGCTAACTACCGGCAGGCAGCAACCAGTACCCCGCGAATCCGATGGAACGCGGCGATGTAGGCGATATAGGCGATGCAATTCATCGCACATCGCAGATCGCGCATCGCACGTTGCACGTTTTCGTGTTGCCTGACCCTCGCCGCGACCAATGACGCGCGGTGGGCAGTTAGCCGTTTTGTTTTGTACCACCAAGAAATCCGTTGACACGATGAGGTGGCACGGGGAAAAAATCCAAATTCAGGAGGATTCCTCATGTCCGAGCAACAACGCAAATACGGTTTCAATACCCGCCAGTTACATTCCGGCACGCAAGCCGACCCGACGACCAAAGCGCGCGCAGTCCCGATTTATCAAACGACCTCGTATCAATTCAACGATACCGACCACGCGGCGCGTCTTTTCTCGCTGCAAGAATTTGGCAACATTTACACGCGCATCATGAATCCGACGACCGATGTCTTTGAACAACGCATCGCGGATTTGGAAGGCGGCGTCGGCGCGCTTGCGGCGAGTTCGGGACACGGCGCGCAGACGATGGCGATTCTCACATTGTGCGGCGCGGGCGACCACATTGTTTCGTCCTCGACGCTGTACGGCGGCACATACAATCAATTCGTGTACACGTTTCCGCGCATCGGCATTGACGTGACGCTGGTGGACCCGAAAGACCCGGAAAATTTCCGCCGCGCAATTCGTCCCAACACCAAAATTATTTGGGGCGAAACGCTGGGCAATCCGCTCATCAACGTCTTTCCGTTTGAAGAAGTTTCTGCCATTGCGCAAGAGGCGGGCATACCGCTTGTGATTGACAATACGTTCGCGACCCCGTATCTGTTCCGTCCCTTTGAATGGGGCGCGAACATTGTCATTCATTCGGCGACCAAGTTTATCGGCGGACACGGCACTTCAATTGGCGGCGTGATTGTGGACGGCGGCAATTTCAAGTGGGAAGGCAATCCGCGTTTTGCCAATTTCAATACGCCCGACGACAGTTATCACGGTTTGGTGTATGCGAGCTTGGGCAACCTCGCGTTCATTCTGAAAGCGCGTGTGCAAATTCTGCGCGACATAGGCGCGAATCAACAGCCGTTCAATTCGTGGCTGTTTGTGCAGGGACTCGAAACATTGTCACTGCGCATGGAACGTCATGTCGCGAACGCGCAAGCCGTCGCGGAATTTTTGGAAAAACACCCGCAAGTGTCGTGGGTTTCGTACCCGGGATTAAAGAGTCATCCCGATTACGAACGCGCGAAAAAATATCTGCCGAAAGGTCCGGGCGCCATTCTCGGATTCGGCGTCAAGGGCGGTTTGGAAGCGGGACGCAGTTTCATCAACCGCCTGCAATTGTTTTCGCATCTCGCCAACGTCGGCGACGCAAAAAGTTTGGCGATTCATCCCGCGTCCACCACGCACAGCCAGCTCACGCCCGAGCAGCAGCAAACCGCCGGTGTTTCACCCGACTTTGTGCGGCTCAGCATCGGCATCGAAGACATTGACGATATTCTGTGGGATTTGAATCAAGCGTTGGGATAGTTCGCGTATCCAATCTTGCGAATCGCATATCGCATATCGTAAAGAGTATGATTCTGGGGGATGTTGGATGTAGTGATGAAAAATTTTCATCCTTCATCCTGACACGTCATCACGCATGTCGCATCTCGACAAGCATTGTGCGTGATGACGTGTCACATCCTTCATCCTTTATTCTATGCCCGTAAAAATTCCCGAAACCTTGCCCGCGCGCAAAATCCTCGAAAGCGAAGGGATTTTTGTCATGGACGAAGTCCGCGCGCAGCATCAAGACATTCGCCCGCTGCAAGTGGCGATTCTCAATTTGATGCCGACCAAAATTGCGACGGAAACGCAGCTGCTGCGTTTGCTCGGCAATTCGCCTTTGCAGGTCGAAATCACATTGCTGCGTACCGATTCGCACGAGTCCAAGAATACGCCGCAAGAACATTTGCTGGCGCATTATCTGAGCTTTGACCAAGTGCGCGACCGCAAATTTGACGGCTTGGTGATCACGGGCGCGCCGGTGGAACAACTGCCGTTTGAAAAAGTGGATTACTGGCGCGAATTGCAAGCCATCATGGATTGGTCCGAGACGAATGTGTTTTCGACGTTTCACATTTGCTGGGGCGCGCAGGCGGGACTGTATCACCGCTACGGGATTCCGAAATATCAATTGGAACGCAAAATGTTTGGCGTGTTTCCGCACAAGGTGATACAGCGCGGCGAAAAACTGCTGCGCGGTTTTGACGATGAATTTTTCGCGCCGCACTCGCGCCACACGGAAATTCGCGCGGAAGATATTCTACGCGTGACGGAATTGAATTTGCTCGCGGTGTCGGACGAAGCGGGCGTGTATATTGTCGCCTCCAAAGATGGGCGCAACATTTACATTACGGGACATTCGGAATACGACCCGTTGACGCTCAAAGCGGAATATGACCGCGATGTGTCCAAAGGACTGCCGATTCATGTGCCGATCAATTATTATCCGCACGATGACCCGACGAAAACACCCGAGGTGCGTTGGCGCGGGCATGCGAATTTGTTGTACACGAATTGGTTGAACTATCACGTGTATCAAGAAACGCCGTACGATGTCGAAGATATTCCGGTGAAAAAAATGTTTGCGCCCTTTGGCGTCTGAAAAATTTTTTTGCATCCTGCGCGGCTTTGTGTGATGAATCGCACAAGCGGAAAAATTTGCTCCCCGCGCGGCGCTTGACACGAAACGAGATTGTGCTAACATTTTGTCTGCCCTGCAGTGTACGTGATGTGAGTGTGGAGTCTGAGCCAACACGTTCAAATCGGGAGCCGGTTTCCGCTGACAATGCTTGTGTTGCTTGCGAGCAGCGCAACTTTGAAAGGGTCTAGGTTACCCACACCTGCTATAAGCGGGTTCACAACCTAATCGCACACGGCACAGCGGGGAACACACAAGTCCGCACCCTTACGGTGCGGATTTTTGGTTGGCGATTTCGTTTTGCGCGCGCAGCGCGTCAATGCGCCTTTGCAGATAGGGCATGAAATAGCCGCGATATTTTTCCCACAACGCCGGATTGCGCCAATCGCTCCCGCGCACAACGCCGCGACATTCGGGCGCGCCGCAGTGACATTCAAATTCATCGTAATCACTGCCGTCCGTCATGGCGTAATCGAAACAAATCTCTTCGCCCGGCGCAATGTCGCGCATTGCCACCAGCACGATTTGCCCGTCCATCCCCGCGTTCGGATTGCACGAGTGATTGAAATAGTCCGCATCGTCTTCGCTGATGCCCGACAGGTAAAAATCTTGTTCTACCTGCGTGGCATAGTGTTGATATTTTTCCGGCATTTGTTCGACCTGCGCGCGCGTCATGATTTCGCCGCCCCAGACGGAAAGGATTTCACCTTGCGCGATGGGCGCAAGCGCAAAAACGCCGTGCTGTCCGTTTTCTAATTTGCGCGCGGCGCATTTGGGGGACAGCCACGAAAATTTGGCAACCGAATCAGACATGGGTTCACTCCGCGAAGACGTGTTTGCCTATTATACCGTTTTGTCAAGCGCGCGCGCGAAAAAATGCCCTTGACAAACTTGACTGCGCTATGTTAAGCTTTCGCCACGATTTTACCGCACTTGCCCCGGCTCACGGCGTTTGCCGCGCGGGCAAACAACGCAGACAGGACTTGAAATGCGCAAAGAACGCGTCACTGACGATATTTATCTTTTTCAAAGCGAAATGTATGCCCAGGTTACGGCGGGCGCCATCGTGACGGACGAAGGCACGATTGTGATTGATACGCTGCCGTTTCCGCGTGAAACGCGCGAGATGATTGATTTTCTCCGCGACGTGTCCAAAAGCCGGCGCGGCATTCGCTATGTGATTAATACGCACTATCATGCCGACCACGTGTACGGCAATTATCTTTTTACTGAAGCCGATATTATTTCGAGCGAACGCTGCCGCGAAATTTTGCGCAAATCGGGCGAAAAGAATTTGAACGAAGCCAAGCAGTCCACGCCGGAATTGGCGGACGTGGTGCTGCGGTTGCCTAATCTCACGTTTCCCGACAAAATGACGTTTCATCTCGGCGACCGCGTGCTGCGCTTGCTTCCGCTGCCCGGGCATACTCTTGACGGCGTCGGCATTTATATCGAAGGCGAAAAGATTTTGTATGCGGGCGATGCCGTGATGGCGCTGCCGCACATTTATTGGGGCGACCGCGAAGTCCTCATCAACACCATGAATCAAATCAAGGAAATGAATGTCGAAAACATTGTGCAAGGACACGGCGATGTTTTGCTCAAGGGCGAAATTGATGAATCCATTGACGCGCAAATCGCGTATCTGAACTGCATTTATGAACGCGTCAAAGCCAAAGTCGCCACGCGGACGAGCAAAGAAAAATTGGCGGATATTACGCTGGAATCCTGCGGCGGCACGCCGATTTTGCTCGATGGCGTGGTCCGTAAATTGCACAAGGACAATGTCCAGCGCATCTATCAAACTCTGACGGCAAAACCGCGCAACTGATGGAATGTCCGCACCCCCATTTTTCATTCGCCAAAACCGAGTCGTCCATCCTGAGCGACTCGGTTTTTGTGCCATGACACAATTGTGACCGCGTTATAACGCGATTTGTAACGGGGACATGTTATACCCATGCGGACGTTTCCAAAAAAATTCAAGGAGCAAAAGAATGGCTGCAAAAAAAATTCGCGTGATTCTTTACGGTTTGGGACCGATTGGCGCGGCGTGCGCGCGCGTGTTGGCAATGCGTCCCGAGACATACGAATTCGTCGGCGCGATTGACCTCGACCCGAACAAAGTGGGCCGAGATGTTGGGGAAGTGATTGGCATGCCGGAAAAATTCGGCATCAAAGTTTCGGACAAGGCGGGACGCGTGTTGTCCAAGGATGCGGATTTGGTGATGCACGCCACCGGTTCCTACGTTGCCAAAGTGAAACCGCAGTTGATTCAAATTATCAAGGCAGGCAAAAATATCGTTTCGACGTGCGAAGAATTGTCCAACCCGTGGGTGCAAAACGCGGCGGACGCGGACGAATTGCACAAACTTGCGAAAAAATATCGCGTCACCGTCGTCGGCACGGGCATCAATCCCGGTTATGCAATGGACACATTGCCCGTTGCCTTGACAGCGGTGTGTCAGGAAGTGAAACGCGTACGCGTGAAACGCGTGGTGGACGCGTCGAAACGGCGGCGTCAATTGCAGCAAAAAATTGGCGCGGGCATGACAGTGGAAGCATTCAACGCGGCGGCGGCGAAACGCGAAATTCGTCATGTCGGTTTGGCGGAATCCGTCGGTCTTGTCGCGCGCGGTTTGGGGTGGCAGCTCGACGAGATTATGGAAACGATCGAGCCGATTGTGGCAACCACGCGCGTTGTTACCGACCACGTGATTGTCGAACCCAATTTCGTTACCGGCGTACGTCAATTCGGACGCGGTTTGTTCATGGGCGAGGACAAGGTGATTTTGGAATTGGAGATGGCGGTGGACGCACCCGAAGCGTATGACGAAGCGTGGATTGAAGGGACGCCGAACGTTCATTCATTGGTCAAAGGTATTCACGGCGATATTTCGACGGCGGCAGTCGTGGGCAACGCGGCGCGGCGCGTGGTCGAAGCGAAGCCGGGGTTGTTGACGATGGTGGATTTGCCGTTGGTCAGCGCGCGGTGAAACGCGCCAATGTCATTCCGACGCGCAAAAACTCTTTTTTGCGCGTCGGTTGTT
>CAZXYP010000278.1:0-7618 GCA_964644955.1 uncultured Anaerolineales bacterium
TCTGCCTTCGCGCATGACCAGAATGCGGTCACTCATGCCGAGGACTTCGGGCATATCGGACGAAATCAAAATAATGCCCAGTCCTTGCGCGGCAAGGTCATTAATCATGTGATGCACTTCGGCTTTGGCGCCCACGTCAATCCCGCGCGTCGGCTCGTCCAAAATCAACAGCTGCGGTTTCGCATTCAGCCATTTGCTCAACATGACTTTTTGTTGATTGCCGCCCGAAAGTTTTGCGACCGGCACATCCACCGTCGGCGTGCGAATCGTCAGCCGTTCGCGGAATTGTTCCGCCGTCTTGCGTTCCGCGCCAAACCGGATACTTCCCAATGCGCCGAGATATTCGCGCAGCATCGGTAGCGAGATATTGGACGTGAGCGACATGGGCATGACCAAACCGAGCGCGCGGCGGTCTTCGCTCGCATACGCAATGCCGATTTGCATTGCCTGCCCGGGCGATGTAATTTTTACCGCTTTGCCGTTGAAAATGATTTCGCCCACGTCGGCGGGTTCGATGCCAAACAAGGACAAGCCCACATCCGTCCGCCGCGCGCCGACGAGTCCCGCGAACCCCAACACCTCGCCGCGATACACGTCAAAATTCATGCCGGCGAACGCGCCTTCTCGGCCCAAGTTTTTGACCGATAACAACACCTCGCCCCGGGCGTGTTCCGTCTTGGCAAACAAATCATTTACTTCGCGCCCGACCATATCGCGAATCGCGCTGTCGCTGGTCACATCACCGCGCGGTTTCGTCGAAATCCATTTGCCGTCGCGAAAGACACTGACGCGGTCCGCGATTTCAAATACCTCTTCCATGCGGTGACTGATGAACAAAATCGCGACGCCCTGCTGTTTGAGTGTGTTTGCCAATTTGAACAACTGCTTGACTTCGTGCGCGGACAGCGACGCGGTCGGCTCGTCCATAATCAACACGCGCACCTTGAGCGAAATCGCCTTGGCAATCTCGACCGTTTGCTGTGCCGCGAGCGTCAAGCCGCGCGCGGGCTGGCGCACATCCATTTTCACGTCGAGCTGTTTCAATATGCTTTCGGCGTTACTGTACAGCTTGCCCCAACTCACGAACGGCGAACGCGTGCGATGCGTGATAAAGATATTTTCCGCGACGTTCAAATCGGGAAACACCATCGGCTCTTGATAGATCGCGGCGATGCCGTACCCTTGCGCCTCAATCGGACTGTTGAGCGTAATCGGTTTTCCGTCCAATAACATTTCGCCGCGGTCCGGCGGATACACGCCGGTCATGATTTTGATGAGCGTACTTTTGCCCGCGCCGTTTTCGCCGAGCAGCGCGTGAATTTCGCCGGGGTACAGGGTCAACGAAACATCGTCCAACGCCTGCGTCGTGTCAAAACGCTTGGAGATGCTGCGCATTTCGAGGATGGGTGTTTTGTCCAAGTCAAAAGTGAAAAGCTCAAAGCTAAAAGTCAAAATCGTCCTCGTACTTTTAGCTTTTTACTTTTAGCTTGTCATTTATCGCACATACGCCGCAACCAAACCGCCGTCCACATTCAAAATACCGCCCGTTGTTTTCGCGGAACGTTCCGACGCGAAAAATAAAATTGCTTCGGCAATGTCTTCGGGATACACATTCACCTTGAGCGTGCAGCGTTGGCGGTACGCTTCTTCCAATTCGTGCGGCTCGATACCCATGCCTTTGGCGCGCGCTTCACGCCAACCCGCGTCCCAAATGGACGAACCTTGCAGCACCGCGTCGGGATTCACGATATTGACGCGCACGCCCATCGCGCCGCCTTCTTCCGCCAGCGAACGCGCCAGATGAATTTCCGCCGCTTTGGCGGAGTTGTACGCCGTCGCGTTTTTGCTCGCAATCAGTCCGTTTTTGCTCGCAACAAAAATCAGCGCGCCGCCGAGATTTTGTTTGTGCCAGATTTTGAATGCTTCGCGCGACACGAGAAAATAGCCCTTGACCAAAATGTCGTACAGCTTGTTCCATTCTTGTAACGTGGTGTCCACCACCGAAGTCGAAGAAGCAATGCCCGCGTTGTTGACCACAATATCCACGCCGCCGTACATCAAAACCGTTTGACGGAACGCTTCTGCGATTTGTTCTTCGCTCGTCACATTGCACTGCACCGCGAACCCGCGCTTGTGTCCAAAACGTTTGGTAATGTCGTCGGCGACGGTTTGCGCGCCTTCCAAATTCAAATCCGCAATCACGACGTGCGCGCCTTCTTGCGCGAGACGATACGCAGTCGCGCGTCCGATGCCCGACGCCGCGCCGGTAATAAAAGCAACGCGCCCCGCGAGTTCGCGGTCGGGCGGACGCTGTGCGAGTTTGTACAATTCGAGGGGCCAGTATTCAATCGCGTACGCTTCGGCGGCAGAAAGCGAATTAAATCCATCGAGCGCGGTGGAACCGCGCATGACGTTAATGGCGCGGTGATACAAGTCCGCGCTCACTTGCGCGAGCTGCGCGTCTTTACCGGTCGTAATCATTCCGACGCCGGGAATCAAAACGACGCGCGGGACCGGATTAAACATCTTGTCGCCGTCCGTTTTGTTTGCTTCGAAATAATTTTTGTACGCGGCGACATATTCGGACATTTCATGACGCAGGTTCGTAATCAACCCATGCGCATTGCTGCCGTCCCATTCGACAAACATCGGCGTGCGTTTGGTATGCACAAGATGGTCAGGACACGCCGCGCCGATTTGGGACAGTTCGCGCGCGCGTTCGGCATTGACAAATTCCAACACATCGGGCGCATCGTCAAAATGCAAAATCGAACGCGGCGTGCCTGCCGCGCCGCGCAAAATGGGCATGATGCGTTCGGCAATTTCGCGTCGCGCCGCCGCGTCCATGTCCACTGCTTTGGGCGCACCGAAAACGCGCTTGCCGCTCGCCTTGTCTGCAATAAAATCTTCGGCTTGTTGAATGATGGCAATGGTGTGGTCGTAGCACGCTTTTTGTTCATCGCCCCACGTGACGAGTCCGTGCTTGCCCATCACCACACATTCGATGTCGGGATTGTCGCGCACCGCCGTCGCGATTTGTTTTGACAAGGTAAAACCGGGGCGAATGTAATCCACCCACGCCGCGCGGTCACCGTAAATCTCGCGCATCCATTGTTTGCCGTTCGGCGAACACGCCAGCGCAATCACCGCGTCGGGATGCGTGTGGTCGGTGTGCGCGGCGGGAATGAAACCGTGCAGCAGCGTTTCGATGGATTGACGCGGCATGTTCAAACCGATGAGACACTGTGAAAGGTACGCGGTCATTTCCTCATCGCTCATGGCGTCGCGGGCAAACAGCGCGTCAATGTCGTCCATGCGCAAACCCGCGAAATCTTGACGCCGCATCGTCGCCAAATCGGACCCTGAACCCTTGACCCACAGCGTGCGTACGGGATTGCCGCGAAAATCGGTTTCAATCGTTTTACTGCCCGTGTTGCCGCCGTAAATGTTGCAAACGGCGCGGTCTGCGCCCAACAAATGCGAGCGATACACCAATAAATCGAGGCCATCAAGTCCCGCCGCTTCCGATTCATTCCATAGATTCTTTGGCATGTTTCCGTAGGTGCGCCGTCGCCCCTGCCCAACCAGGGGCGACGGCTCGAGGAGAAGAAAGAGAAATGTTCAGTTTTGATAACCGCCGGTTTGCGCCGCTTGTCCGCGCGCGCGCGCGATTTTTTCTTCGTAACCGCTTGCGCGATATGCCGCCACCGGATTTTCCGGCACGCCCATCTCGCGGCGCACTTGTTCCAGCAGCGGACGCACATCCGTTTTGTAAGCATGATTCAAAATTTCATGCGCGCCCATCACATCGCCGTTCGCTTGCGCCTCTGCCCATTGTTGACGCGGCACAATCAAACTTTTGGCGTAGGCTTCCTGACAATTC
Organism: uncultured Anaerolineales bacterium; assembly: GCA_964644955.1. Lineage (GTDB taxonomy): Bacteria > Chloroflexota > Anaerolineae > UBA4142 > SHND01 > SHND01. Next base: position 3,884 of record CAZXYP010000278.1, read on the forward strand.
AACACCGACAAAATCATTGGCAGCATTTTGCCTTCGATGTTGTGCGATTGGTCAATCATGTACGCGACGCGTTCCGCCGTCGCGCGCGCGCGTTCATCGTTTGCCTGTGCGGCGCCGGTCAATTCGTTGTAAATCAAAAACAATTCGTACGGATTGACACTGCCCACAATCAAATCGTCGTCCGCATATTTGCGATTGTTGAAATGAAATCCGCCGAGTTTGCCTTCGTCCAGGAGGAACGCAACGATTTGTTCAATGTTGACCCCCGACGCATGATGCCCCAAATCTACCAATACCTCGGCTTGCGCTCCGAGTTTCATGGCAAACGCGTACGCCGTCCCCCAATCGGGAATGTCGGTAGAATAAAACGCCGGCTCGAAAAATTTGTATTCGATAAACATGCGCCCGCGCGCGGGCAGGTTGTCGTACACAACTTTCAGATTTTCCTCGAACCGCTGTTTGCGCCCGCGCAAAGAATCCTGTCCCGCGTAATTGGTGCCGTCCGCAAACCACAGCGACAAGATTTCGCTGTGCGTTTTGGTCATGATTGCGCAGCATTCCAAAATGTGGTCGAGCGCCATTTCGCGCAAGCCCGCGTCCGGATTGCCAAGCGAACCCAAGCGATATGCCTGGTCTTGAAACACATTCGGATTGACCGCGCCGAGCGCGATGCCTTGCGCTTGCGCATATTGACGGAAGGCATCGTAATCGCCGTCTTCGGGTTTGTCCCACGGAATGTGAATCGCTACCGACGGCGCGATGCCGGTCATTTTGTGAACCATCGCGGCGTCGTCTATTTTTTCGCGCGTAGTGCGCGCGGCGCCGGGGTGCGCGAACGTTTTGAAACGCGTGCCGCTGTTGGCATAGCCCCACGACGGCGTTTCGATGTGCTGGCGTTTCAACTGCGCCTTTACAAACGCGACGTCAATTCCAGCGCGCGTCAGTTGTTCCACCAAAATTTCGTAAGCGGGAGATGTATGCATAACCTTCAGATTTCGCAAAAGAATTTTGCTCGAAAATTTTTCCGCGAAATCAGACCAGCACGACTTGGACGCCGCGCACTTTCGCTTGCTCCACCATCGCGCGCGGGGCGCGTTTGTCTGTAATGATGGTCGCGAGCTGTTCCGGCATACAAAAAGACGCCAGCGCGACGCGATTCCATTTTGACGAGTCAATCAAGGCGACCACTTGTTTGGCAACCTGCACAATTGCGCGCTTCAACGCGACCTCATCGGGATTCACGTCGGTGAGTCCTTCTTCCAGAGTGAACCCGCGCGCGCCCATGAAGGCGCAGCGGATATTGAATTGTTGAATGAGGTCGGCGCTCCACATGCCGACGAGGGAAAACGCTTCGCGGCGCACAATGCCGCCGGGCATAATGACCGTGAGATTCGGATACGTGACAAGCTCTTGCGCCGAACGAATGGAATTGGTAATGACGGTCAATTCGCGCCGTTCGCTGACGCAGCGCGCCAATTCAAACGCGGTGGTGCTGGCGTCAATAAAGATGCTGTCGCCGTCGCGCACGAGGGAAGCGGCATATTTGCCGATGGCGCGTTTGGCGGCGTGTTGAATGCGGGCGCGGCTTTCAAAGTTGAGTTCGTGCGCGGCTTTGTTGGAAGCCATCGCGCCGCCGTGCACGCGCACCACTCGCCCGCGTTTTTCCAATTCCGCAAGGTCGGCGCGCACCGTGACGGGCGAGACGCGCAGCATGCGCGCCAGCCCGGCAACGCTCAGGCGCGTCTGTCCGACGAGTGCTTGTTCGATTTTTTCGAGGCGTTCCGGTTGATAGAGGTGATTGGCAGGCATCGTTGCCCGTTTTCTGTCGGCGGACGACAGGGGTCGCGCGTCGCCGCCGCGCCGGCTTTCATTTATTTGCGTTTGCTTTCGTTTGTTTGCGTGGCGCAAGTATAACAAAATCAAAATACAATGTCAATAGGTTTTGCCGGAAAATAAAAATGGCTTGGCGCGCGCCAAGCCATTTTTCCGGTACGGGTTCGCCGCGCCTACGGCCCGATAAATTTCAGAAATGCAGGCACGATTTCCTTTGCCGTAATCCCGCCTTCGTACTTGGCCACAATTTTCCCGTTCGGGTCCACAAAAAAGAGCCACGGCTCGGTCTCCAAGTTCCATTCGCGCATCGCGTCGGCGACCTCAAACGTATCGAAATTCTTGTACACTTCGACGTGGATGAAATTCACCCGGTCGCTGTAGTTTTGCGCCAGCCCCATCACGACTTGATGGCTCGGACCGCACGTGCGCGTGGTGCAAAAACGCGGCGTCGCAAACAAAATCACCGTCGGTTTGCCGTTCGTTACCGCGTCGGCAATGCTGATACGATGCAAGATGCGGTCATCGTCGAGCGCCGAAGAAATTTTGGTGCGGTCGCCGTTTACATCTTTTAGGGTTGGGTTTTTTGTGCGCGGCGCGTCAGCGCCAATGCCCGGCGACGGGTCTTGCGCCAACACCTCGAACGCGATGCGTTTTGATTCCGGCGCATGTCCGTTTTCATTGACCGTGACTTGCACACCCCAAGTCCCTGCCTTGTCGAACACGGCGTGCGCGACATACACCCCCGCCTCGCCCAAATTGTCGCCATAAAACGGCGCGTCGGTTTCTTGTACGGGAATGGCATCCCCGGAGGTGAGGTCAAAAAATGCGAGCTGCACTCGCGCGTCCTTGACCGAACGCCCATCCCGCACAATCCCGAGCGCAAAACGATTTTGTCCGACGACATTGCGCGAATTCGCAAGCAAGACCTGCAAGCCCGCTTCGGCAATTGGCGTGCTGTTCGCCGGTGTGGGCGCAAGCGCGTTCGGGACAGTCGCGTTGGAACTGCATCCCGAGACAAGCAGCCCACAAACGATGCTCCACACCAAAAAATGTTTCATGTTTTTTGTTTCAACCTACTAGGCGGTCTGACGCACGCGTTCGACCGCAACCGCCACCTGGTCCGCGATGGTTTGCAGCAATTGTTCTTCCGCGTCCCCATACGCGTGGGAACGCATACTCTCCACGGCAATGACGCCAATCACACGCTCGCCCATTCGCATCGGCGCGCCGAGCCAGGAACGATGTTCCTCGCCTTCGCCATAGTACTGCGGGGCGTTATCTTCCGGCACCTCCGAGAATTGGTCATTCAACCGCAGTGTGCGTTTGTTCTGAATGACATAGCGCGTCAAACTGGGCTGTAATTCCCATTCAAACGGCATGAGGTGTTGTCCGTCTTCCAAAAGGCGCTCAAAGAAAACGCGGTTGCGCGCGGCATCGTACAATGCAAAAAAGAAAATTTCGGACGGCAAAAGCAGCAAGGTTTCTTCTTCAATCACCGCGCCCAATTCCGCAAGCGAATGGGCGCCGCTGACGCGATACGCGATGCGGTTCAGCGCCGCCAATTCCTGCACCCGCCGATTCACTTTGTCAAACAAGCGCGCGTTCTGTAACGCGCCCGCCGCCTGATGCGCCAAACTTTCCGCCAGACGAATTTCCGCGGGCGAAAAATCGCGCCGTGCGCGCTGCTCGGGCAATTCCACCACGCCAATGACTTCGGACCCGGCAAGCAATGGAATCATCAAAACCGATTTCCAGAAAAAACTGTCCATGTTGGATGCCACCATCGGCGGCAGGTCGGGCGCGTCGCGCTGCACAATCAGGGTCTGTTGTTTTTCCAAAAATGCCTGCAGGTACGGAAATTCCGTAATCCGATAGGATGTCCCAGGCGCTTCGCGCGACGCG
>CAZXYP010000279.1:0-7605 GCA_964644955.1 uncultured Anaerolineales bacterium
TAAGGCGTAACGCATAATTTTTTCATCCTTGCGGCTGACTGAAATCAATGACGGGGCGCACTTCAATGGTGCCCCATTTGGCGCCGGGACATTTTGCCGCGTATTCAAGCGCCTCGTCCATGTCTTGGCAATCGAGAATGTAAAAACCGCCGAGCGCCTCTTTGGTTTCCGCGAACGGTCCGTCGGTCACTTGCTTGCTGCCATCGCGTACGCGCACCGATTTGGCGGTCTTGGTTTCATGCAATGCTTCGCCGCCGTCAGTGTTGACGCCTGCATCATTCAACAGTTTCGTATAGGCGTTGTATTCCGCCATGACCTGCCCCCATTCTTCCGGGCTCACCCGGTCGGCGGGAACTTCTTGCGAATAAATCAACACGGCATATTTCATTTTGGCTGCTCCTTATGTGAATCTGCGAGAGTCTTGATGCTCTCATAGAGACGACGAACGGGAAAAGCGTTTTTCGACAGCGCGCGAAATGAAAAAACCTCGAAGGGGTCCGAGACCTTCGAGGTTTTTTGGGGAATTAGAACTGTGTCCAGAGATATTGGTTCTGCACTTCGTGGTGGAACATGATTTCGGCGCGCTTGATGCGCGTGCCCAACGCTTTGGGACAGCGTTCGGCAGAAGCCATTTTCAATTCCACAAATTTGTCGGCAATGTCGTCGCTCAAAATCGAACGCAGGTATTTGCTCGCGTTGAATTTGGCGATGGCGTCATAGATATTATCCGAGAGGTAACGCTTTTGTGTGCGCAAGTCAGACGCGTTGCGTCCGAGCGGACCTTCCAGCCCGGTCTTGAGCAGCGCAAAAATTGCCATGTACGGATTCGCGTCGGGCGCGATGGAACGGACTTCGATGCGCGCGGATTTTTCGTTACCAATCGGAATGCGCACCATCGAGCCGCGGTCAATCGGCGACGCTTTGATTTGATTGGGCGCTTCAAAGTGCGGGTCGAGACGGCGGTAGGAATTGACACTCGAATTCAACACGAGACAGAGTTGGTCGCCGCTCGTGAGAATGCGGTCCACGAAATTCCACGCGAACTTGCTGAGATTTTCTTCGCCTTTGGCGTCCCAAAACAGATTTTTGCCTTTGCGCGAAACGGAAAGATTGGTGTGCATCCCGTTGCCGTTGACGCCGGTCACGGGCTTGGGCAAAAATGATGCGGTCGTGTCGAGACGACTGGCGACCTGCCGACAAATCAATTTGTACAGTTGAATTTGGTCGGCGGCGATGGACGCTTCGGTGTAGCCGTAATTCATTTCGAATTGCGATGGCGCGACTTCGGGGTGGTCTTTTTCGTTGGCGAAACCCATCGCGCGCTGGACTTCGGCGGCGCTGTCAATGAATTGGCGCAGTGTATCGCCGGGCAGCGAATGATAGTAACCGCCGGTGCTGACAAATTCGAATTGTCCTTTTTCATAGTAAGCGCGCTCCGCGTCGCGTCCTCTGAAAAGGAATCCTTCGATTTCGTTGGCGGCGTTGCACACGGTACCGTCGCGGTCCCACAGCTCTTGTGAGAACGCTTTGAGCCGCGCGCGCATGTCCGCCGAATAGGGCGAGCCGTCGCGCTCCTGCACATCGCCAAAGACGAGGACTTTGCCCGGTCCAAAGACATCGGCGGGCAGCCAATAGAACGCGTGCCAGTCAATGCCGAGCCGCAAATCGGATTCGGCTTGGCGCGAAAAACCGCGCACCGAAGAACCGTCGAACGTGAGATTGTCCGCGGACTTGAGCAAGAATTTCTTGTCATAGTCCAGCATGTGGAGCCGACCTTCGAGGTCGGTAAAACAGACCGTCACCGCTTTGATGCGCTTTTCGTCGGTGAGGTATTTCGTGCGCTCTTCACGCACCACATCTGCCGCGACGCGACCGAGCCGCTGCGCTTTGGCTGTGAGGTTTAGCTCTTCCAGCTCGGCGTACGGGATTTCCAAAAAGTCGCGCAATTCTGTGCTCATACAGCAAAACTCCTTTGGTGTGAGCCATCCGTCATTGGCGCTCTATTTAATTTTTTCTCACGTCGCGGTGGGGTGACTCTGATTATACGTATCTTGCGGAAAATGCAAAAAAAACGGCGGCGTTGTGGCGAGCCGTGTTTTGAGTCGGAATCAACTCGCGCGCGGCAATGTCTCGCGTTCCAGCCATTCCAAATAGCGCATGGCGTGGTCGAATGTTTCACCGCACATTTCCGGTGTAGGACGCAAGCGCACGCACACTTCGGGGCGTTCGGGCAAGCCGAAAATGGCGCAGTGGTTATCGTCCGTCAACTGCGCGCAGCGTACGCCTGCGGGCTTGCCGTTTGGCATTCCGGGAATCGGAGAGGAAATCGAAAGCGCGATACAGCACGCGCCGCAGCCGATGCGACAGTTCATTGTTTATTCAGACCCGAAGGGTTTTAAAACGGTCGCGTTACGCATCGCGTGTGCGAGGGCACCAAGGATACGACTTGCGCTATCCGCGTCGAAACCCTTCGGGTCTTTTTCGTCAATCAAAACAACGGCATTATAATAGCACAACGCGCAGCGTCAATCCGATTGACGCCGCGCGTATTCTTGCGGAGAAAATTCTTGCTCAAATCCAAACGCTTCTGGCTTGGCATCGTCATCACGATTGTGACGCTCGTGTTGGCGTTTCAGGGCATTCAATTCGACAAACTGCTCGAGTCGCTCGGACAGTTCAATTGGTTGTGGCTGCCTGTGTTGATTGGCGTGTTTCTGATTAGCTATCTGGGACGCGTTTTTCGCTGGCAGGCGTTGTTTTTTCCCTACCACCCGCGTTGGAGTCGCACGTTCGATTCGCTCAATATCGGATATTTGCTGAGCAATGTCACGCCTGCGCGCATCGGCGATTTTGCGCGCGCGTATTTGCTAGGTACGCTGGAAAAAATTCCGGTGGCGCGCGCATTGTCTACCGTCGTCGTGGAGCGCGCGTTGGATGGGTTGACGGTGGTGTTGATGTTGGTACTGCTGCTGCCATTCACGCCGAATGTGCCGATAGAATACGTGCGCGCGGGCATGCTGCTGGGCGCAACCGGGATAGTGTTGCTGGTTGTGCTGGCAATTATTTCGTACCAACAAGAACGCGGCGTTGCGTTTCTCAAACGACTCGCGTCGCCGTTTCCGTTTTTGCAGCGCGAAGGATTGTGGCGTTTTGTCGAACATTTGATTGCGGGGTTCGCGGTAATTCGCACGCCGCGCCCGTTGTTGAAAGCGATTGCATGGTCGCTCGAAGTCTGGTTTTTTGCGTCGGTGTTGGCGTGGCTTGTGATGCTGGCGATGGGATTGCAATTGCCATTGATTGCCGGTTTTTGGGTGCAGGTCGCCACTGCCTTGGTCGTGACGGTTGCGGCGTCGCCGGGACAGGTGGGCGTATTTCATTTGACCGCGTTTTTTATCTTGACGACGATTTTTGGCGCGGACAAGAATCTCGCGCTGGCGTACGCGTTTGTCATTCACGGCATTTCGTATTTGATGCTGATGTTGTTGGGCATTCTTTCTACCGCGCGCCAAGGCATTGATTTGGCAAAAATTCAGGACATTAGCGCGCAAAATCGCGAAGCGGACCTCGCACCCGCGCCGGACGAAAGCGAAGGCGCCGAAAAAATCGAAAGCAGCACCGACGCGTCAGGCGAACATGTCGCGGTCACGTCACCGCAGAAATAATTTCACTCTTGCTTTGTGGAGCCACGCTTGAAAATTCTGGTCACATTAACGTATTATTATCCGCATTGGACGGGTTTGACGGCATACGCGCAACGTATGGCAGAAGGGCTTGCAACGCGCGGGCATCAAATCACTGTCCTGACCTCACAATTCAAAACATCGCTGGCGCGCGCGGAAATGCACAACGGCGTGCGCATCGTGCGTTTGCCGACGCGTTTACATCTCAGTCGCGGCGTCGTGATGCCCGCGTTTCTCCCGACGCTGTATCGGCTTGCCGGGGAACACGATTTGCTTCAGGTGCATACGCCGATGCTGGAAACGAATGTGGTGACGCGCGTGGGACTGCTGCGCCGCAAACCTTCCGTGATTACCCATCACGGCGATTTGGTGATGCCGAACAATCCAAAAGACCAATTCATCGAACGCGTGATGACGGCAATGATGGTGCAGGGCGAACGCGAAGCGACGCGCATCACCGTTCACAGCTGCGACTATGCGGACCACAGCAAATTTCTTTTGCCGTTTCGCGCCAAACTCGATTGCATTTATCCGCCGGTCGAAATGCCGGAACCGCAACCGGATGCCGTCGCGCAGTGGCGCGCGGAATTGGGCTTGACGCAAAACAAGCTCGTCGGTTTCGCCGGGCGTTTTGTCGAGGAAAAAGGATTTGATTATTTGCTGCAAGCGATTCCGCTCGTGCGCGCGAAAATTCCGAATGTGAAATTTGTGTATGCGGGTGAAATCAATGTGGTGTATGAACACTTTTTCGATAAATGGAAACACTTGGTGGAACAGGAACGCGACAGCATTGTGACGCTGGGTCTGCTGCTCGAACCGCAGCGGCTGGCGAATTTTTATGCCATGAACGATGTGTTTGCGCTGCCGAGCCGCACGGATTGTTTTCCGAGTGTGCAAATCGAAGCCATGTTGTCCGGTACGCCGGTTGTGGCGACAAATATCCCCGGCGCGCGCGAGGTGGTGCGCGTCACCGGCATGGGCAAACTTGTCACGCCGCGCGACCCGCAAGCCCTTGCCGAAGGACTGGTTCAAGTATTGACACAGCGCGACGCATACGTCAAAACGCGCGCGCGGATTCGTGAGGTCTTCAATACCGAAAAAACGTTGGATGAGTACGAGAAATTATTTGAATCATTGGCAGCGAAATAATGAGCGTTGACCAAGCGCGCTTGATGCGCCTATTGCAAAATGAAGCGGATATGGGATTCAAACGCCGCGTGCGGTATCTTTTTCGCGCGTTGGATATTCAACCGACCGACCGGGTGTTGGATGCGGGCTGCGGGCGCGGCTTTTTCATGAAATATGTGACCGAACTCGCGCCGTGTAAATTGGTTGGCGTGGACTTGGATTTTGAACATTTGGAAATCGCGCTCGCGCAAAACCGCGCGAAAGGCGCAAGCGCGGCGCGCAGTTTCATAAACCCACTGCCGTTTCCCAATGAGACATTCGATAAAATTATTTTCAGTGAGGTGTTGGAACATTTGCCCGACGATTGGGGCGGCTTGAAGGAAATCAAGCGCGTGTTGAAATCAGGCGGGCTGCTGTATCTCACCGTGCCGAATCACAATTATCCGTTTTGGTGGGACCCCATCAACAAAACGCTCGAAGCCGTTTTCAAAACGCACATTCAGTACGGCACGTTCGCGGGCATTTGGGCGAATCACGAACGGTTATATTATCCCGATGAAATCAAAGCGCTGGTCACGCGCGCGGGCTTTGAAATTCGCGGTTTCTATCCCATTTTGCATTATTGTTTTCCGTTCGCGCACAATTTGGTGTATGGTCTGGGCAAGCCGTTGTTTGAAAAAGGAATGCTGCCCGAAAACATGCGTGCGGCGGCGGACCGTTTTGGCGGCGAAACCGCGCAGCCCGGCGCGTTGAATCCGGTGCGACTCGGCTTGAGCTTGTTTAATTGGATTGACCATTTTAACGAAGACCTGTCTGAAAATACTTCGTTCATGATAAATGCTTTGCTGCTCCGCAAGCCGTAACATTCTTTCATGGCGCGTGTCCGCATCCGTTTTACCACAATCCATCGGCACGAATGGGTCTCCCTTGCGTTGTTTACGCTGGGGCTGCTTGTTGCGTTCCTGACGCAGCGCGTCATTTATGCGAACGGCGCGTCGCTTGCCGCCGCGTTGGTCTATTTCAGCGCGTGTTTGTTTCTCCTCGCCGCGTACGGACGCACCGGCGCCTCATTTGCCATTCCCATTCGACTCCCGCTCCGGGCTGCAAACGCTGCGCAACCCGCGAACCCCGCGCGTTGGCTGTTTGTGTTTCCCGCGTTCGTGTTTGGGCTGATTGCGTTTTTTGAAGCGCGTGCAAATGAATTTACGCTGCTCGGCGTTTCGGCGTGGGTGACAAGTCTCGTCCTCTTTTGCATTGCATTCTGGGAAGGTTCACCGTTTGAACCGTGGCGCAGCGCGCGCGCGAAATTTTCCGTCCTGACGCGGCACAACCATCGCGGGCAGCGCGCGCGTTGGCTGTTGGCGGCGTTGTTGGGTATCATCGCGCTCGGCATGTTTTTTTATTTTTACCGGCTCGATGCGATTCCGGCGGAAATGACAAGCGACCACGCGGAGAAAATTCTCGACACGTATGACATTTTGCGCGGCAAGTTTTCGGTGTTCTTTGAACGCAATACGGGACGCGAGCCATTGCAGTTTTACGCGAATGCGTTGGTGGTTTTGCTAGGGCTTGCGCCGCTCGATATGTTGGCGTTGAAAATTGTGGGCGCGTGCGCGGGCGTATTGACGATACCTGCCGTGTTTTTGCTCGCGCGCGAAATGTTTGACGACGAAGTGAGTTTGCTCGCCGCGTTCTTGTTTGCCGTCAGTATTTTTCCCCTCGCTCTCGCGCGCATCGGCTTGCGCTATCCGTTGTCGCCGTTGTTTGTGGCATGGACGTTGTTTTTTTTATTGCGCGCGCTGCGGCGGCAATCGCGCAATGATTATTTAATTGCAGGCGTGCTGTTGGGAATTGGATTGAACGGCTACAGCCCGTTTCGGGTGGTGGTCGGATTGGTGTTGGCGTGGTTGGGGTTGTGGCGCGTATATGATTTCAACGTGACAGTGAATGGGATACGGCGTTTTGCTGCCAACGCAGTTTTGCTGTTTAGCGCGGCGCTGCTCGTGTTCACCCCGTTGTTGGGTTACATCTCGATCCGTCCCGACCTGTTTGCCTATCGCATGGCGACGCGTTTGACTTCGCTCGAAGCGCCGGTGCAAGGGAATCCGCTTGAGATTTTTTTGGACAATAACTTGCGCGCGTTCGGCATGTTTAATGTGCGCGGCGATGTGGTGTGGGTGAATTCACTGCCGAATGTGCCTGTGGTGGATTTTTTGCTCGGCGCGTGTTTGTTTGCGGGCGCGTTGTATGCGGCGTATCGTTTGATTCGTTTTCGCGAATATCCGTTCGCGTTGATTTTGGTCGCGGTATTTGTCTTGCTGCTGCCTTCGACATTGACGTTCGCGTTCCCCGAAGAAAATCCGAGCGTGGTGCGCGCGGGCGGCGTCGCGCCGTTCGTAATGATTCTTGCCGCGCTGCCGTTGGCGTGGGGGCGGAAATTGTTTGCGTGCGCGGGTTCGGAAATCTTGGGCGCGTTTTTGGTCGGCAGTGTGTTGGTGGGAATTCTGTTGACGAATTTTAATTTGTACTTTGTCAAATACGATGACCAGTACCGGCACGCTGCATGGAATTCATCCGAGATTGCGGACGCGCTGCGCGATTTTGCGGTGCGGCAAAAGGATTGGGAACACATTTACGTGGTTTCCGCGCCGCATTGGGTGGACTATCGCGCGGTGGGGATTCATTTGGGCAGTTTTGATTTTCGGAAACATTTGATTGAAAATGAACAGCAATTCGTGGAACAGGCGCGTGACCCTGCGCCGAAACTGTATGCGTTGAAAAATCAAGATTCCGAATC
>CAZXYP010000280.1:0-7579 GCA_964644955.1 uncultured Anaerolineales bacterium
GCTGTGCATTCCTTCGAATTCGTCCATGCAGGCTTCGTAGGATGGAATTTGTGGGTCTGAGGTCGCGGTAAAGGCGAACGGATGAAATGCCAGCACGACATTTTTTTCGCCGCGATAAGCGCGCAGTTCTACGTCAACGCGTTTGATGTCGGGTTTGGTCAGGACGCCGCGCAATTTGAAGTCAGGGGCGACGTCGCCAATTTTGATTTTGGGTTCGGACACAATTTGCTCCGTGATTGAGAGATAGAACGCTCAAGAGATTGGGTGATTGGGTGATTGGGGTATTCGGCGTTTAGTAATCAATTCCTTTTTGCGCCAGAATTCCGCTTTGATACGGATGTTTGATTTCGCGCATTTCGGTCACGAGGTCGGCGCGGTCAATGAGTTCTTGCGGCGCATACCGTCCGGTCAACACGAGCGTCAGCGCTTGCGGTTTCGCGTCGAGGATTTCCAAAACGTCGTCCAACGCAATCAGTCCCGCCGCGAGCGCGCCGTTGATTTCGTCAAGGATGAGCAAGTCGTATTCGCCCGAAAGCATTTGGTCGCGCGTAAACGCGAGCGCATTCTTTGCCGCGCGGCGATGTTCATCGTCGGTGTGGGCGTCATCCAAAATTTTGTAAAAGCCCAACCCCATCGGAATAATTTCAAATTCCGGAGCAAGGCGTTGACTGCTTTCGAGTTCGGCATAGTGCCAGCCGCCTTTGCCGAATTGAATCATCAACACGCGCCAACCGCGTCCCACCGCGCGCAGTGCCATGCCCAATGCGGCGGTAGTTTTGCCTTTGCCGTCGCCGGTATAGACAATGACCAAGCCGTGGTCGCTTTTTTCCTTGTCACGCGTGCGCGCGCCGGGTTTGACGGGGTTGCTCATTGGCTCTCGCGCACGCGGCGAATTTCTACGCCCGCGCTTTCGACGACGCCGCGAATGGGCGGCGGTTGTTTGCGTACATAAATTGTTGCGGCGGTGATGGGAAATTTTTCAAACAAGGCATCCGAGATTTTGCGCGCCAATGCTTCGAGCAATAACGATTCGGTATCCTCGACCAAATGGCGCACGGTTTTGAACACGTCGGAATAGCTGATGGTATCGGCAAGGTCGTCGCTCAAGCCCGCGCGCGTGAGGTCGTATTCGATTTCGACATCCGCAATGATGCGCCCGCCGACGACGCGTTCTTCGGGCGAGACGCCGTGCTTGCCGTGGAACTGCGCGCCGCGCAAGATAATTTTGTCGGTCATTGTGACCGATTGTACAGACAAAACGACGGGTGTCAATTAAAAACGCAGATGCTTGACCGACAGTCCGCGGTTGCTCAATTCGTTGAGTGAGTTGATGCCGATGTGTAGATGCGATTCGACGTGTTCGGCGGTGACGCGCAAGTCGCTTTCTTCGGTCTTGACGCCTTCGGGAGTCATGGGTTGGTCGGACACGAGGAGCAGCGCGCCGGTGGGAATGGCGTTGTAAAAACCGACGACAAAAATGGTGGCGGTTTCCATATCAATCGCCATGACGCGCAAACGGCGCAGATATTTTTTGAAATCTTCGTCGTGTTCCCAGACGCGGCGATTGGTGGTGTACACTGTGCCGGTCCAATAATCGCGTTCGTGCAGGCGAATCGTATTGGAGACGGCTTTTTGCAAACTGAACGCGGGGAGCGCAGGCACTTCGGGCGGCAAATAATCGTTCGACGCGCCTTCGCCGCGAATGGCGGCGATGGGCAAAATCAAATCGCCCAATTTGTTTTTGCTTTTCAGTCCGCCGCATTTGCCGAGAAATAAACACGCTTTGGGTTTCAGCGCGCTCAATAAATCCATCGCTGTCGCGGCGTTTGCGCTGCCCATCCCGAAATTGAGAATGGTGATGTTATTGGCGGTGGCGGTTTGCATCGGGCGTTCGAGCCCGCGCACGGGAACGTTGTGCCACGCGGCAAAGAGTCTGACATAGTTGTTGAAATTGACGAGCAAAATATATTCGCCAAATTCGTCAAGCGGCACGCCGGTATAGCGCGGCAGCCAGTTGGAAACGATCTTTTCTTTGGTGTTCATTCCAATGTCATCACCATTTCAATGAATTGTTTCCATGTCGCGTTCGGTTCCCAAATCCACTGCAAATCTTGACGCGCTTGCCTTTCGTCCACGCCGAGATATTTGCGGCGATACAAATAGAGGAATGCAGACGCGCGATAGTTGACTTCGCAATGCACAAAAACGTGTTTGGCGCGATGCGATTGCATTGCGTCGAAAAACGTTTGCGCGTCGCTGACCTGCGGCGCATCCCAAATCACGGGGATGTGAATGTACTCCATCCCGAGGGCGGCAACAATTTTGCGTTCGTTGGCTAACGCCATGTCTGCGTCGGGCGGCACGAGATTGATGAGGACTTGAAAGCCCGCATCGCGGAGGGCGGTGAATTCCTCGGGGGTCGGCTGTCCGCCGGAAACGAGACCGTCGGCGAGGGCGTAATAATTGATGATGGTTTCGATGCGTGCGTGATTCATCGAGAGGTTTGCTCCGTTGCAAGGGTTGCGGCGCGCGAACATGTTATAATCAGGTCGGCAGTTTATTTTATATCCGAAAGGAACGGTTATGGCAATTCAGCAATGGGACAATCCGCCCGCGATGGAGATTGACCCGCAAAAAAAATATCACGTGAGCATGGACACGGCGCGCGGCGTGATTGAAATTGATTTGTATCCGCAGTACGCGCCCAAGACGGTCAACAATTTTGTGTTTCTGTCGAAACAAGGATTTTATGACGGGATAACGTTTCACCGCGTGATTGCGAATTTCATGATTCAGGGCGGCGACCCGACCGGCACCGGACGCGGTGGTCCGGGCTATCGCTTTGAGGATGAATTCGCGGGGAATCCGTTGAAACATGAAACGGGCGTGCTTTCGATGGCGAATGCCGGACCCGGCACGAATGGCAGTCAGTTTTTTATCACGCACGCGCCGCAGCCGCATCTGAATGGCAAGCATACGGTGTTTGGCAAAGTGACCAAGGGGCAAGATGTGGTGAATGCAATTCGGCAGGGCGACAAAATCAACCAAGTGACAATAACGGAAGCGTAACCTGTTGGCGGGATGAAATCAATAATCCGTTCTCGAATTTTGAGAACGGATTTTGTTTTTTGTTATGCCGTGCGCGGCACGCGTGAAGGAGATTTCCATTGAAAATACATTTCCCGGCGGCGGAATCACACGCGTCCGGGGTACGCTTTGTTGGGCGCGGTTTTTTTAGAAACCATAAACGGATACATGCGCCTTGCTGTGTATATCAAAGGCGGTTTTCTGCCAATTGGCGAATCTTTGGACAAGGCGCATTCCGGCAAGGCGAGCCATTAAATCCATCTCGCCGGGCGTGATTAGACGACAGACGATTGGAAACATTGTGATACCTTGCGTGGTCAGATGAATGTGGTTCTCTTCAAGCAGCTGGGTGGTCGGGTCGTAGCGCGCAACATCCAGGGTCACGGTATCCATGTTCACCGCTTCGGCGTGAACATAGTCCGATTGATCAGGAGAAATCCATGCGTGGGGTAATGCAGTTTCAACTACGAAATATCCGTCCGGAGAAAGGTGATGCGCCGCATTTTGAAAGCAGCGTATCTGGTCATCAGCCGTAAGGAGATTGAAAATTGTGTTATAGACAAGATATACCAGACCGTAGCGCCGGTTCGTTGTCGTTGTGCTCATGTCGCCTATCGTGACACGAATTGAATTGTTTCCAATCTTGGCGTGGAGCCGTTCCGTCATGTGAGGGGATAATTCGATGCCGTCAACTTGAACTCCCTTTTCTGCCAATGGGATGGCAACACGACCGGTCCCGATTGCAAACTCAAGCGCCGGACGCCCTCGCGCAAGGACTGAAAGAAACGATGCGGCTGCTTCTTCGTCGCCGCGAAGGTGGTCATCATAATTCAACGCGACATGTTCTCCGAAACTTGAAGCGGGACGAAACCCTTTCATTGTTTTGTGATTCCACTTTCTCTATAACGAGCAATTTTCATTTCTTGAAGCGCCCAACGGTTTGCGTTAGCCGCTGGTGGGCGGGACGAGATTCGCTTCGAGGGCAGAAAAAAACTTGAAGCCAGAAAAATGCTTGTAAGTCGGGACGAATCCCACCCGTCGGCTGCACGCTTTGTTGGGCGGCTTTTTCGCCCACAACGATGCCCTTACATCCTACGTTTTCGTTTGCCTTTCAGCGGTACGACCGGCAAAATGATCGGCGAAGGTGTACAACTCTCGTGCGATCTCTTGGCCTGACATAGGCTCGCCGTGCCCGGTTGCCAGCACGCGCGGTTCAAGCCTCGCTAGAAGAGCGACGGACTCTTTTGCCTCTCGCCAATTCCAAGTTGAGTACCAAGGCGGACCCGAGATTTTTTGTTTACTCCGCCGCAAACCCCACAACAGAAATCCCCAGATTGAATTCAAGTCAGCTGTCACGACCGCATCGCCCGCAATCAGGACACGATCACTGGTTCGAAAGAAAGCAACATGGCCTGGTGTGTGGCCCGGTGTGGGAATGCACTCCCAGTCCGGAAGTCCTGGAGCAGCAACTCTTGGGTCAAATGCCTGCACCACCTCTTTAATGCTTGCATTTGAGAGCATCATCACCTCAACCCGCTGTCGTGGCATGAGTCGCAGTATCGGGAGTATGATCCAGCGGTCGAGTGGGTTGGCATACTTCTCAATTGTCGCAAGATCTTCAATTCCCACGTAAGGCAATTCGGCAGGATGCACGTAAACCGGACAATCCCACATACGTGCCAACTCGACCGCGGACCCCGCATGGTCTGGGTGGTTGTGCGTCAGCAGGATCGAAGCGGGACGCGTGTTCGCCCCGAACAAAGACTCTGCGGTTCTCTGGATCAACTGACCACAATTCGCCACTGCAGCATCAATCAAGACCCATGACGATCCAGACTTCACAAAGTAAATGTTCGCCCGACTGATCCCTTTCCCCATCTCCATGTAATACACGCCTGGGGTAACCTCCCGGCACATGCCGAGTTCGGCGTTTCTCTGTCCTCGTCCCATGACGTTCTCTTCTGGTCGGGCGGCGTCCGAAATTTCGGCATTCGTAACTCGATTCACCATCTTTATTCATCCTTTCCACCTTAGCGGACGAACGGTCAGAGTCGCCGCCCAACGGCGAGCGTTAGCGACGGTGAGGCGGATCTAGATATAACTCCGAGAGCAGGGTTCTGTTCGGGTGTCGAAAAAAACCATAAATGCCGCAGAATCCCCACCGTCTGATGCATGCTTTGTTGGTACGCTTTTGACTTGCAAGACTCTCTGCCTGATTTTATGCTCGCTTTTCAGGATTGCACAGATGCCTGCTCTACTTGCTTTATCAAGCCACGAACATTTCCTAAACAGCATGAACCCTGTGGGTTTCGTAAATCACAAGCACATTGATTGGCTTGGATACCTGTATTTATATCGTTTACCATTTCAACACGGGCTTCAGGCGAAGCATTGCGAATTTCTGCTGCCGTATGTTTGAAACAATAGCATACAAATACATCATCCGCGCTTGGCTCTTTTTGATAAACACGCTCACGCACTTGTGATGTTGTAAAAGTAGATTTGCCATCCGCCGAGTAGTAAACAACGGGGCAGGATTGCGTGCGGCAAAAATAATAATCTGTATCTTGAATTGAGCGCAACGAAACATATAAAAGCGCCTTCACGGTTTGACCTTGAACAACTTTTCCTTTTTGACCACATTCAGGACAAAATACTTCGGAATGTGGCTTACGCTGGATTGTCGCTGATGGCAATTCACAAACTTCACTTCCTGCGGATGTCGTTGAACAGCAATCATCGCTCATAAAAATATCCTTGTCCGGTTTGACTGACGAGACCATCGAAAAGGCGATTTGCTTACCCAAAAGTCTTTTTGCCTTGTTGCGCAAGGGGCGTGCCAACTAGGGATTATGCCGCATTCTCGCCGCATAATCTCCGTTGGCAAAACCGCAATTCTTGCAGTATCTCCACCCAAATTTGGTCGGTAATACTGCAGCAACGTGCGCGATAGGCGAAATATGGGTTGCGGAAAAGGAGCGTTTACACACCAAAGAGTTGCGCCGCTTCGTACGCCTTGTACGAACTCCGCACGAGCGGTCCCGAGGCGATGTAGGTAAAGCCCATCTTCATCCCTTTGTCTTTTAGCATTTTGAATACGTCGGGATGCACATATTCCACCAACGGATAGTGACGACGCTTGTCGGTCGGGCGGAGGTACTGCCCAATCGCGAGCAAATCTACCTGCGCGTCGCGCAAATCGCGCATCGTTTCCAAAACTTCATCCGTCGTTTCGCCAAAGCCGAGCAGAATGGAGGTTTTGGTTTTGCGCGTCGGGTCCAGGTCTTTGACCGCGCGCAAGATATTTAAGGTTTGTTCATACCCCGCCCGGCGGTCACGCACAGTATGCGTGAGACGTTTCACGGTCTCGATATTTTGCGCAATCACTTCGGGCTGCGCGTCCACAATTTTTTTCATCAACGCCGCGTCGCCGGAAAAATCGGGCGTCAGGACTTCGACGATGGTGCGCGGCGACCGCTCTTTGATCTCGCGTACGGTCTGCGCAAAAATGCCCGCGCCGCCATCCGGCAAATCATCGCGGTCAACGCTCGTGATGACGACGTAATTCAAATTCAACGCCGCAATCGCTTCACCGACGCGACGCGGTTCGTCCACGTCCACAATGCCGCGCGGGTTGCCCGTCGTCACCGCGCAAAAGCGACACGCCCGCGTGCACGTGTCTCCCAGAATCATGATGGTCAATGTGCCTGCGCCCCAACACTCGCCGAGATTCGGACACATGGCTTCACTGCAGACGGTATTCAATTCGAGCGTACGCACGAGACCTTTGAGACGCGTATATTCTTCGCCGAACGGCGCGCGCACGCGAATCCATTCGGGATGGCGTTTTGGTGGGGCGGGGACTAGATCAATTGGTTGAGATAGGTTGGACATTTTCACGTAAAGGTTTCAAAAGTGAATCAACGAACCGTGATTCGCTTTCAGAGAGTCGCGGCGGCGGCGCTTGTTTGTAATCAATGATGGTGGCGTAACCGCCGTTCTCATAAACTTGGCGTATGACTTGCCCCAAATCCAACTGCGCATCCTCATCGGGCTCGAGTAGCGGCACAGGTAACTTTGGAAGCTGTTCATGCAATTGAATAGGCCGCACATCCACTCGAGGACGATTGGAAACGCGGCTGAGCATGACGTAATAAGGCGCGGGCGGCACAGGACGCGCGAGCGGGGGGCGTTTTCCGCCGCGCAATAAATCAATTTCAATCAGATGCGCTGCCGAGCGTAAAAGGTCGCGCCGGTTTTTCAGGTATTCGTCAAACGCTTCATGCCCGGGGCGTTTATTAACCGGCGAAACAATTCCGATCGCAGTCACAAGCCGCATTTCACCTGCTTCCCGAATTTCTACCGAATAAATTTCAAGCGGAAGTTCCAACTCCACTTGGCTTTGGATCGGCGCGGTCGGAACAGCAAAGGGCGCGGTTGCCTCTCGCATTTCATTTGGCTTTTTGCTCCACACCGCGACGTCAGGATAAAT
>CAZXYP010000281.1:0-7532 GCA_964644955.1 uncultured Anaerolineales bacterium
ATGCCAATTCTGGCGCGCGGTGAAGCGGTGTTTGCCGAACCTGCCGCGTCGGCTGCGTACGCGGGTTTGCTCAAGGCGGTGCGCGCGCAAAAATTAGACCGCGACGAAACCATCGTGGTCGTAATTACGGGCAGCGGTTTGAAAGACATCAAGAGCGCGATGCAAGCGGCAGGGCAGGCGACGACGCTTGAACCGACGCTCGACGCGGTGCGCGACGCAATCGCATCGTAACGCCGACAAGGACTGCGTACTATGGACATGATGCCTTTGATTTTGATTGGCGTGCTGGGCGGCGTGGCGGTCGGGCTGCAAACGCCGTTCGCGGGCGCCATCAGTCAACGCGTAGGCGGCGCAGCGAGCAGTTTGATTATTCACGCGAGCGGCGCGGTGATTTCGGCGCTTGTCTTGCTTGTGCGCGGCGGTGAGCAAATCGGAAGTTGGCGCAGCTTGCCGTGGTACATGTGGCTTGCGGGCGGTTTGGGCGTCGTTTTGTATTTGACGTTGAGCGTAACATTTCCGCGTCTGGGCGCGACCGCGACGATTGTGTTGGTGATTTTGGGGCAGTTGCTCGCGGGGCTTGTGATTGACCACTTTGGATTTCTGGGCGTGACCGTTCGCTCCATTGACGGCGGGCGCGTGTTGGGCGCGGCAGCATTACTGGTCGGCGCGTATTTGATTTTGCGTCAGACGTGAACGTTTTGCGCGCGCTTCCGTTTCTCATTCTCGCGTTTGCGCTGCTTTGGTACGGCGCGCTGGTCACGCGCTTTCCCACACACGGCGCATTGGGGACCGACCCCGCGACGTATGTGTTGATGGCACGCGACCTCGCGCAGCGCGGCACGGTCGTGCATGAATTTCCGCTCTTTACAAAACTATTCGACAAAGGTTTGAGCTGGGACGCGTTTGTTACGCCCGGCTTTCACGTTGTGCGTGAAACGGGTCTCATCGCGCCAAATTTCGCGTTCGGGTTTCCACTGCTGCTCGCAATCGCAGCGCGCGCGTTCGGCGAAAGCGCGTTGTATTGGGCGACGCCGTTCATGGGCGCGCTGACGCTCATTGCGACGTTCGCGCTGGGCAATGAATTGTTGCGCGATTTTTACGCGATGAAACGGCAGACTGTCAGCGCGCTGGCAGTGTTGCTTTTGGCGACATCGCCCAAACAAATTCAACTCGTGCTTGTGCCCATGTCCGACGTGCCGACGCAGTTGTTTTGTGTGGTGTCGTTGTGGTGCGCGGTGCGTGTATCGAGACCTGACAGGTTTTTAACGCGCGCGCGACAAGACGCGCGAACGGTGCAGGATGACGCGGATGTTCCCAGTGACGCGTCCGCTTGGAAACCTGTCAGGTCTTTGATGTTCGTCGCGCTGTGCGGATTTTCGCTTGGCATGGCGTATTTGATTCGTCATTCTGCGAGTGTGTTGATGATTCCGCTTGCGATTGTGGCAACATGTTGGGGGCAATCGAAACGCGAACAGATTTTCTTGATTGCTGTCGCATTGATTATTTTTGTGATGACGATTGCGCCTGATTTTCTTTATCGCGCGAATGTGTTGGGCAGTGTGTTTGCGGTGGAGAGTCCCGAAAGCGCGCAAACGGTTTGGCTCGACGCGCCGCGACAATTTTTGGAGATGCTTGGCGCGCTGCTTTCGGTGACGGGATTCGGTTCATTGATTCTGTTTGTGCCGTTCGGCTGGTGGCTTCTCGCGCGCGAAAAAAATCTGTTTGCGGCGCTTGTGCTGGCGGCATGGATTGGCGCATTCATGCTGCTGCACGCGCCGCTGCGCTTGACAGGCGTGTTTGAAAACAGTCTGCGCTACCTGATTCCGGCGTATCCTGCCATCGCGTTATCGGCAAGTTTTGCAGTGATTTGGATTTTTGAACGCGCGCGGAACGACATACGCGCCGCACAAACGCGTTTTGCCCCGCGAGCGCTTGCGGCGTACGCGCTTGCGTTGTTGTGCGCGCTCGCGTTAGCCATTGCGCTGCGCGCGGTCGTCGGTCCCGAACGCTTTGCGGCGCGCGCGTACGGCTGGATGAGTGGAACGGCGCGCGCGGATTTGGAGCACTTGAACGCGCAATTGCCGCGTGACGCGGTGATTGGCGTTTCCGACCAAATGGCAGGCGCGACCTTGTTGTACGCGCAGCGCGAGATTTTTCGTCCCGGCGCGATGATGGGTGACGAATCGGAATTTATTCAATTTTTGGCGGCGACGACACAGCCGATTTATTTTTTGGGTGATTGGAATTGTTTTTTTGCGGCAAATTCAAGTGAACGATTGCCGCAGTGGTTGTCGGTAATGCATCTCACACGCACAAAATTATCTGTGCGCGACGTTCCATACGAATGTATCCAAAACATCTATGAACTCAAGGGAGAGTAAACATGTCTGCTATTCTCGGTCCCACGTTTGAAGAAATGCTTCATCCGCAAAAAATCGCGCCGGAGATTCGCGCGAAAGCGCTGGAGATGAAACAAAAAGACCCGCTCGACCCCATCAACCTTTTCAATATCACATGGCGCGATGGGAACAATCAGATTTATTATTACGTCATGCCGAAACAACTCACGGGCGTTGACGCGAATATCGTCGTGTTGTACGGCAAACAATTTCCGACCGGCGCGCACAAAGTCGGCGCGGCGTATTCGGTGTTGATTGAAAAGGAATTGTTTGGCGAAGTGGACCCGCGCACGCACACGCTCGTGTGGCCCTCGACGGGCAATTACGGCATCGGCGGCGCGTGGGTCGGCTGCCGCATGGGCTTTGATTCGCTGGTCGTTTTGCCCGAAGGCATGAGCGCGGAACGATTCAAGCAAATCGAATCGTACGGCGCGCGCATTATCAAAACGCCCGGTTCAGAATCGAACGTCAAGGAGATTTATGACAAGACGCATGAACTCGCGCAAAATCCCAACGTGCGCATTCTCAATCAATTCAGTGAGATGGGCAATTATCGCTTTCACTATCATGTGACGGGGAATACGATTGTCGAACTTGCGGACGAACTCAAGAGACTGGAGATTGGAGACGGGAGAATTAGCGCGTTTTGTTCCGCGATGGGCAGTTCGGGGACGATTGCGGCGGGGGACCGACTCAAACAAGTGTTTGGCACAAAAATCGTTGGACTGGAACCGATTCAGTGTCCGACGCTTTTCAATAACGGGTACGGCACGCACGACATTCAAGGCATTGGCGACAAGCATGTGACGTGGATTCATAACGTGATGAATATGGATGCCATCATGTGCCTCGACGATATTGAATGTA
Organism: uncultured Anaerolineales bacterium; assembly: GCA_964644955.1. GTDB lineage: Bacteria > Chloroflexota > Anaerolineae > UBA4142 > SHND01 > SHND01. Next base: position 3,267 of record CAZXYP010000281.1, read on the forward strand.
AAAAGGGCTTACAATTATTGAGCGACGAAGCGGGCATGGAAACGCTGCACAAACGTTTTGGCGTACCGCAAGCGGATGTGGAAACCATGTCGAACTTGTTTGGCATCAGCGGCATTTGCAATGTGTTGGGCGCGATCAAAACCGCGAAATTTTACGGCATGAATGCGCGCGATACGATTGTGACGATTGCGACGGACGCGCTCGACCGCTATTATTCGGTGATGGCGGAGATGACGAAAATGTTTGGCGCAATGGACGAAGCCGAAGCGACTGCGCGCGCGCATATTTTCCTGGACCAAAAAACGGATTGGGTCAAAGAAGGAACTGTGGACACGCGGCGGCAGTGGCACAACCTAAAATATTATACGTGGGTGGAGCAGCAGGGAAAGAGTGTTGAGGAATTGAACGCGCAAATGAACCCCGAATGGTGGATTGCACACCAGCAACGCGTGAGTGAGATTGATGCAAAACTCGCGGCGGCGCGGGGGTAGAGAATAGAGACTGGAGATTGGAGACTGGAGATTGGAGACCGGAGAATATGCTTATCACGAATGGCACCATCGTCACACTCGGACGCGAAAACAAAATCATTCCGAACGGCGCAATCTACATCGAGGGCGACAAGATTATTGACATCGGCGACACCGAATCTCTAATCTCCAGTCATCCAGTCTCCGAACGCCTCGACGCGCGCGGCAAACTCGTCATGCCGGGCAACATTTGCGCGCACACGCATTTTTACGGCGCGTTCGCGCGTGGGATGTCGTTACCGCCCGGTCCGCCGCCAAAGAATTTTCCCGAAATCCTGCAAAAATTATGGTGGCGCATTGACCGTGCGCTGACGCTCGAAGATGCCAAATACAGCGCGCTGGTGTGTTTGGTGGACGCGATAAAGCACGGCACGACGACATTGATTGACCATCACGCGTCGCCGAATGCCATTGACGGTTCGCTTGATGCAATTGCCGAAGCGGTGAATGAATCCGGTTTGCGTGCGTGTTTGTGTTACGAAGTGACGGATAGAAATGGCGCGGAAGGCGCGGAGGCGGGGATAAAGGAAAATGTGAGGTTTGGCAGGAGATTGGAGACTGGAGACTGGAGACTGGAGCGAATTCGAGCGACGTTTGGACTTCATGCGTCATTCACAATTTCAGATAAAACTTTGGAAAAATGTTTGATGGAATTGGATGGCATGGATTCGGGATTTCATGTGCATGTTGCCGAAGATCGTTCGGATGAAGATGATGCAGTACAGAATTATGGAATGCGCGTCGGCGAACGTTTGCACGCGCGCGGCATTCTCGGCGCGAAAACGATTGCGGCGCATTGTGTGCATGTGGACGTGGGGGAAATTGATTTGTTCAAACGTACCGGCACCAAAGTTTCGCACCAGCCCCGTTCCAACATGAACAATGCCGTGGGCGTCGCGGATGTGTTGGGGATGATGCGGCACGGCGTCACGGTCGGTTTGGGCAATGACGGATTTTCCAATAACATGTTTTCGGAAATAAAGACGGCGTATCTCGTACACAAATCGCATCTACGCGACCCGCGCGTGATGGGCGCGGACACGGTGTTGGAAATGGCGTACGCCAACAATGCAAAGATCTGCGCGAATTTCTGGGATGCGCCCGTCGGTGAATTGAGCGCGGGCGCGTACGCCGATATTATTCTGCTCGATTACGCGCCGTTCACCGAAATGAACGCGGGTAATTTTCCGTGGCACATCATTTTCGGCGTGGATGGTTCCAATGTCACGCATACGATTTGCGGCGGGAAAATTTTGATGAAGGACCGTGAGTTGGTAGATTTGGACGAAGCGGCAATTACGGCGAAAGCGATGGAATTGTCGAGTGGGGTGTGGAAGCGAGTGCGGGAATTGGGTGATTGGGTGATTGGGTGATTGGGTGATTGGGTGATTTTGAGGGGAGGAGGGTTTTTATGCCTGTACAAACGTTGGAAGAGATTGAGGTTTATAAACTTGCGGAAGAGATTGCGGACAAGTGGTGGGAGATTGTAAGTGGATGGAGTCCGTTTGCTCAAGATACGGTTGGAAAACAATTGATACGCGCGGTTGACTCGATTGGTGCGAATATCGCAGAGAGTTACGGGCGTTATCATTTCGGAGAAAAGATTAACCATCTCTACTATTCGCGCGGCTCATTGTACGAAGCAAAATTTTTCGCGCGGCGCGCACGCAAGCGCAAGCTTGTTGACGAGGCAACTTACAACGATATGATCAGCGACTTGTCAAGACTCGCGCCGATGCTGAACAGTTACATCAAAAGTAAAAAAACGCAAAAGAAAAATGCCTAATCACCCAATCACCCAATCACCTATTTTGTCAATCATCGGAGGCACGGGAAAACAAGGCAGCGCATTAGCCGCGCGTTTTGCCAAAGCGGGCGTTGCGGTCGTTATCGGTTCGCGCGACGCGCAGCGCGGGGCGGACGCGGCGCACGCGTTGAACGCGCGTTTGAATCTGCAAAACATTTCGGGAACGTCGAATCGCGACGCAGCACAACAGGGCGATATTGTGTTATTGTCCGTGCCGTATGATGGAATGCAGCCGATTTTGGACGACCTTAAGGAATCCGCGCGGGGCAAAATTGTCATTAACATTGCGTCGTCGCTCGACCCCGAAAAAAAGACGCGCGCCAAAATCCATCCGAAAGGTTCGATTACGGCAGAGGTGCAGGAATTTTTTGGCGAGGGGACGCGCGTCGTTGCGGCGTTTCAAAATATCTCGCCCGAAAAATTGGAAAGCGAAGACGCCACAATTGATGCCGATGTGTTGGTGTGCGGCGGCGATAAAGACGCGCGCGAGCAAGTGATTGCCATGTGCAAGCAAGCGGGCATCGAAGCGTTCGACGCGGGCGTGTTGGCGAACGCGGTAGTCGTGGAAACACTCACTGCGGTTTTGATTGCCATCAACGTCAAGTACAAAGTCAAAGGCGCGGGCATTCGTCTCACTTCCGTTCCCCGTTCATGAGCCAACTTGTTCTCACGACTCTGCCGGATATTCCGTTGATTCAACGCGGCGATGATGTCGTACGCGTAATTTTGAACGGCTTGCACGGCGCACAGCTTGCGTTGCAAAACGACGACGTGCTCGTGATTGCATCGAAAATTATTTCCAAAGCGCAAGGACGCGTCGCACGATTGTGGGATGTTACGCCGGGAGAGCGCGCGCTGGAACTTGCGCGCGAGACAGGCAAGGACGCGCGCGAAATTGAATTGATGCTGCAAGAATCGTCAGATGTGGTGCGCACGCGCAAGGACTTGATTGTGACGCGGCATCGGCTCGGATTCGTGAGCGCGAACGCGGGCATTGACCATTCCAACGTACAAGAAGGCGCGGATGATTTTGTTCTGCTGCTGCCCCTCGACCCCGACGCGACGGCGCAAGAAATTCGCCAACAGCTACGCCGCGCAACCGGGCAACAGGTCGCGATTGTGATTGCGGATTCGCACGGCAGACCGCACCGCATGGGCACAATCGGGATTGCGATTGGCTGCGCGGGCTTGCCGGCATTGGAAGATTGGCGCGGGCGCGCGGATTTGTTCGGTTATGAATTGAAACACACGGACATTGGTCTGGCGGATATGCTCGCGTCGGCGGCAACGCTCTTGTTCGGGCAAGCGCGCGAAGCAACGCCAATCGTGCATGTGCGCGGCGCGGTATGGCGCGGCGAACCGAATAATGCGCGAACGTTGGTGCGACCGCGCGAGATGGATTTGTTTCCATGATGGAGATTGGAGACTAGAGACTTGTGGTGAGCAACGTCGAACCATTGGAGACCGGCGCGTTTTTGGAATTGGTGCGGACACGGCGTTCGATTCGGCGGTATTTGGACAAACCTGTGCCGCGCGAATGGATTGAAAAAATTTTGGATGCCGCGCGCTGGGCGCCGTCCGCGCACAATCGCCAGCCGTGGCGTTTTGCCGTGATTGAACGCGCGGCAACGAAACACGCGCTCGCGTCGGCAATGGGGCAGCAGTTGCGCGCGGATTTGGAACGCGATGGCGTGGCAAACGATGTAATTGAAAAAGATACCGCGCGTTCGTATCAACGCATCACCAACGCGCCAATGGTGATTGTCATTTGTGTGACGATGCGCGATATGGATGTGTATCAAGACACGCGGCGCAAAAAAGCGGAATATCTCATGGCGACGCAATCGGTTGCGATGGCGGCGCAAAATCTGTTGCTCGCCGCGCACGCGTTGGGATTCGGCGCGTGTTGGATGTGCGCTCCGCTGTTCG
>CAZXYP010000282.1:0-7505 GCA_964644955.1 uncultured Anaerolineales bacterium
ACACTAACGTCTTGCGCGCATTAGACCATCTGAATGCCAGCGACGTTGCACTGCGTTACAACGTGCGCGCGTACGATTTGACGGGCAATACCACCGACTCGCCGCGCGTGAATTTTACGGTGAGCGCCAACGCGCCGCGCATTGACCGTTCCACGCCGATCGCCCGCGTCCAACCCACCGCGCTGCCGCCGACCGCGACGCCGACGCCGCCGCTGATTCTGCCGCCCGCGCCGACGATTCAATTGCAGCTCGAAGGCGACCCGCTGCGCGTCGTTTTGCCCGACCCTGCCGTGATTCAAATCCGCGCGCGCGGCGACGCCGAGTTGGATCGCATCGAACTGTGGGCGCAGTACCCCGGCGAAACGACACCGCAGCTGCTGCTCGAAGAAATTGCCAAAGGCGCGACGGACAAGACACTGACGTTCAATTGGAATGCGCCGCGCGCGGGCATTGTCGAATTGCGCGCGCGCGTGTTTGATGATTTGGGACAAAGCAGCGAGTCCGCGCGGCTGCGGTTTACCTTGCAAGCGCCGGATGGCATACAAGCCGCGCCGCAAAACGCGACGCTGGATGGCATGTGGCTTGCCGATTCTCCCGCCGCGCGTTTTGAAGCCGCGTTCACGCAAACCGGGCGCGCGCTGCGCGGCGTGTTTGTCGAAAAGCGCGCGGACGGTAAACGCTTGAACGGCAGAATTGTCAGCGGCGCGGTGGGTGACAAAATTGTCTTGTTCGCGGTGGATTTCGCGGGCGACGCGCTCGACCCGCGCCATACCCTCACCTTCGATTGTGCGTACAAAACGCGCCCGCCAACTTTGACATGCAACTTTACGAACGAATTCGGCGAACGCGGCAGCGCGGTGTTTACGCCGCTGGGGCAAAAATAACGCATGCACCAAATCATCATTGACACCGATACCGGTTCCGACGACGCGGTGGCGCTCATTATGGCGTTGAAACATCCCGACGCGCGTGTGCAAGCCATCACAACCGTCGCGGGCAATGTGCCGCTGCCGCAAGCGACACAAAACGCGTTATTCATCGTCGAACAATGCGACGCGCACGTTCCCGTATTCATGGGATGCGCGAAACCGTTACTGCGTCCATTGCATACGGGACAACACGTGCACGGACAGGACGGCATGGGCGACATTGGTTTGCCGTTAGCGGGAAGAAAAGCGGCGGACGGACACGCGGCGGATGTCCTGCGCGAATTTGTTGCGCGCAATCCGAATGAAATTGTTTTGGTCACGTTGGGTCCGCTGACGAATGTGGCGCTCGCGTTATTGCGCGAACCCGAACTCGCGCAGCAGGTGAAACATTGTTACATCATGGGCGGCACGAGCGACAATCGCGGGAATGTGGGACTCGTCGGCGAATTCAATATCTGGGTGGCCCCCGAAGCGGCGAAAATTGTGTTTGAATCGGGGATGCCGCTCACGATGATTGGCTGGGACATTTCGCGCAAATATGCAGTGTTTGACGAAATGGACGCGACGGCGCTGCGCGCGCTCGATACGCCGCTCGCGCGGTTAAGCGTGGACATTCAAGCGAAGCTCACGAAATTCGCGCACAATGAAACGGGTCTCGCGGGCTTTGATTTGCCCGACCCGATTGCGATGTCTATCGCGCTGGATGAAACAATAATCACGGCAAGCGAAAATTATTTTGTCACGGTCGAAACGGGCGATGGTCCGAGTCGCGGGCAAACGGTGCTTGACCATCGCGGCATGACGCGGCGTTATCCGAATACGCGCGTGGTCTTGGAAGCGAATCGCGAACAATTTGTGGAGCAATTGAAACGCGCGGTGATACGACATGAATCCATCTGAATGGTCCTCGTTTGAATTTGTGCGCGACGGCGTGAAATTGCGCTATCACAAAAAGGGCGCGGGCGCGCCGCTCTTGCTGCTGCACGGCATCACTGACAACGGCTTGTGCTGGGGACGCACGGCGGATGCGTTGGCGCAGAACTATACCGTGTATGCGCTCGATTTGCGCGGGCACGGCGAATCGGACGCGCCGCTGTCGGGCTATACGTATGCGGACAATGCGGCGGACGCGTTGAAATTGCTGCGCGAACGCGGACATGCAAACGCGATGGTGTTGGGTCATTCGTTCGGCGCGCGCATCGGGATGGTCATGGCGGCGCAGTATCCGAACGCGGTTTCAAAATTAATTCTGGAGGACCCGCCGTTATTTGATGTGCCTGCGAACGTGCCGCCGGAAATTTTGGAACGCGAACGCGATGCGTGGTTTGAGTGGCTGCGCGAATTCAAAAAACGAACGCGCGCGGAATTGCAAACCTACTGCCACACCGAATCGCCGCAGTGGAGCGACGCGGAATGTGAGGCATGGGCAGACAGCAAATTACAGGCGAGTCCGCGTTTGTGGGAAAAGGGCGGCGTCCAAATGGCAGACGATTGGCGCGGGACATTGAAAAACATTGCGTGTCCGACGCTTTTGGTGTACAGCGAAACAGAACGCGGCGGATTGATTGATGCGACAATGGCGAATCAGGTCGTCGGTTTATTAAAGTATGGTGAAGCCGCTTTCGTCCCCAGGGCGGGACACAGCATTCACCGCGACGAACACGCTGCGTTCATGGCAGAAGTGAACGCGTTTTTACAAACGGCAGGATGAATCCGCGTGAAATGCTGCGGCATCAAAATAGAAAACCCGTCTCGAAAAGAGACGGGTTCTGTGTTTAATCATTCAGCCATTGTAAGCTTGCGGATGCGCGTCCAGCCCGAACTGCCGTCGGCGTAAAGAATTTCGATACGGTAGCGATAGAGTTTGCCCGCCCGCGCGGTCGCATCCGCGTATTTGTACTTGCCGCCTTGTTCTGTTTTGCCGGATTGCGCGGGTAAGGGCGCGTCATTCAGTTTCACCCACTTGTCGCTCTTGGGCGCGCGCCATACATTGAAACCAACAATGTTTTCTTCGGATGCCGTTTCCCACTTGACCAACGCCTGCGCGCGTTTCGATTCCACCGTAATCGCAGTGACAGGCGACTCAACTTGCGGTTCGACAGTCGGTTCCGGTGTGGCAGAGACCGGCGGCGCGTCCGTCGGCGCGGCGGTTGGTTCGGCTGCTTTTGCCGCGCGGCGCGCGGCTTTGGTTTTCAATTCGGCGGGCAGCGCGAGTTTGGTCGCGGGGTCGCCAAGCAGATTGAACGTGTCGAGCAAGTCTAGACCGCTCCCGGACGCGTACAACGCCGCTTTGCTGTATTGAATCGCCGGACCGATGCGTTTGATGCCTTTGGTCATGACCGCTTCAAAAAACGCGCGGTCAATCACATCATGATGCGTGGCAACGCCCAAGCCCGTCGGCGCCCAGCTCGCAATCGCCCCCCCCCCTGCGCGCGTGACCATCGCCTCACTCACGCTGGCGCTGCCCGGCAAATGAAAGTAGCCGTCGTAACACGTCATCGGCAGGAGCATGAACAATTTGGCGCCGTTCGTCAACGCCGCGGCGTCACCGGCTTTGAGCGCGTTTTGCGACCACGCGCTGATGGCACTGTGTCCGACGTAATTCACAATCAAGCGCCCGGCATTGACCGCGCTCAACAACGCGGTGCGCGTCGCTGAAGAGGTGCTGTGGGACGCGTAGGGCAGCATGCACCACGGATACGCGGCAACGTTGGTACACGGATTGAAATAGATACGATTGGTCTGCATGGGCGCGGGCATGTACGCGGCTTTGCCCGCAATCAAATCCGACAATGCCCAAAAATTTCCGGCGGGATCCGCCGCCCCGTTGGCGGCAAACGCGTCGTCCGCGACAAAGCTGACGGTGGAACGCCATGCGCCTGTCGGCGGCGTTTTTTCATAATTCAAAATCTTGTTGACCATTCCGGTCACGGCAGTCGCGCTCAACGCGGGCAAACGTCCGATTGCCATGCTGGGCAGCGGAGACCCTGCGTCCAATGTCACAAAACGATGGTCGCTCGCCGTCATGCCAATCCACGGGTCCACCAATTTCAGGTACGGCGGAATATAATTGGTCTCGATGGGATACGCAGAATAATTTTTGAGATTGAGATTGCCGTTACCGACGAGCAGTACGAACGACGGCGCGGGCGCTTTCCAATTCTTGTACGCATACGCGAGAAAATCGCGAATGGCTTGCGCGTGCATTTCGCCGTCATTGAACTCATCGTAAATGTCTTGTACGTCCACCACGTGAACGCGCATTTGCGTTGCGCGATAGGTTGCCAGGGGCTGGACGGCAGATTTGAAAGCGGCGGGCGTGATGATGATATAGTCTGCGCCATTCGCGGTACTCTTGAGATTGGAACCTGCATCGCCAACCACACTCAAAGGCGCTTTGCGCTGCGCGTTGGTCAAGGCAAAATAGGTGCGCGGGGAGGACGCCGCGTCGGTGAATTTGGCATTGTAGGTCGCGCCGCTCTGTGTGGTGGTCGTTTTGACGCGCGCGATATTGTTTGGGTCGCTGACGTCATAGGCGTCAACGTTGTTGCCGGTAAAGCCCTTGAGTGTGTACGTCCATGTGCCGTTCGTCGGCTGCTTGAACAACAACGTACTCGAACGCGCGTTATAGGGGCTGTTGTAATCCAGGTCCACGGTATTAATCCATACAAAGTTTGGCGCGGCGACCAATTCTTTGACGCGCACTACGTTGCTGCCGTTCTTGAGCAGATTGGCGTTAAAGGAAACATCCGCTTGGCGCGTGGTCACACCGGACCACGTTTGGTCGTACACCACCGTGCCGTTGACCATAATTTGCGTGCGATGCGCGGTGTTGCTCACTGCGCCCAACAAGACATGCACCATGGCAGTGCCGGTGGTTACGGGCGTGTTCAAGGCAAACGTAAAATCCATCGAACTCGCATCACCGTTTTTGTCGGGGTCAAAGGAATTGGGGACGGGATACCACCACCAATGATCCGCACTTTCGTTCCACGGCATATACCCGATAAAGGAATTGTTTTGCTCCTGCCGCATGGAATCGGGAAATGCGGCTGCATTGACGCCTGTGCCGGTACCGGGGCGAACTGCCGCGCGTTTGCCCGCCGCGCCGCCGTACGTCAACCAATACATGTTGACGTTGCTGTATTCGGAATTCGCGCGCTGCCCCCAAAACATGAAAAATTCGCCCGCGTTGCAGCGATTGTTGTTGTTGGCATCGCGCACGTCTATCGCGACTTCGACCCCGTTGTTACGCAAATGAAAGGTATTGAGTGCGACATTGGTCAATGCCATCCCCGCGGCGGTCAGTTGGTCACACGTCACTTTGTAGATTCCGTCCGTATCTACCGCAATGCGAACGGTCGAGACCGCGTTGACCGCTTCGGGCGCGACCAGTTCCGCCGCGTCCGGCGTTTCCGCCGCCCGCCACTCGCGCGCCTGCCGGTAATTGACAAAGGACTTGCGTAAAAGCGCTTCAAACGGACCTTCCTCTACACGGCTGCCCAATTCGACTGCGGCTGCGCCCGGCGGCACACCAAAATCAATTTCGATTTGCAGGCGTGAATGAATCACGAGCCGCGCGTGCGCGGCATCGTATTGGTACGGCGCGACGCGTACAGTGACATAACGTTGGCTGCGCCATTTGGCAGGCGTGGACATGTGCGCGACCGTTTCCGGAAAAGGCGCTGCGCCTTGATACACCGCCGCGTCTTGAACATAATCGAACGCGGTCGGTTGTGGCTGTGTGGAATCAGTTGTATAGTCCACACGCATGGTCGGCGCGGGCAAAGGCGGCGCGTCCATAGACACCGTGGTCGTTTCGTCGCTCAAGGTTTTGAGCCGGACCTGGGCGCGCTGCGGCACCGCAACCATGATCGCCGTGAGCGGCAGACGCGGCTTGCCCGGTTCATTCCAATTGTCCCACCCCTGGACCGCGACGGTTTGATAGGTCACACCATCCGCGACGCGCGTTTCAAACTCTGGCGCGGGAGCATTCACTTCCAACACCACATGCTGCGCATCGCTGGCGATAATTCGCACACCGCTGCCCTTGGCGGCAGTGACAGGTTGCGGAACAACGGCAAATAACATCAGCGCGGCGACCCACAACAACCCGGCGCCCCAAAACCCTTTACGACGAGACCTGAGAAACATGATGCAAAAAACCAATGCGCTCATCGTAGAGGATGAACGCAATAGCGTGTGAACCGACAAGATGGAATCTATTATAGCAAGTCTCGCGGAAACATCAATAAGGAATTCTGAACGTGACTGTTCAATGGTTGGTGAAATTGGTAAAATGGGTCATCCTTACCAATGGAGCGCCCGATGCATCTTTCTGTTCGCATTCCCCAATTGAACCCCAGCGACATTCCAATGCCGACACGTTGTCCGTGCAAACATCCGAAAACCAAACGTCGTTGCACAGGCACGCATTTCAAACGGCATCAAGCGAGTTGTCGCAAACCGGTTCGCGACTTGCGGCACACGCACGTCACGGCACAACGGTATGTGTGTCTGAAATGTCACCATACGTTTCGGGTCTATCCGCAGGGCGTGTCTCAAGCTCATCTGACCGTGAGTCTCAAAGCCCTGTGTGTCCTGCTCTACCTGCTGGGCTTGAGTTATCAAGGCGTGGTTGATGTGTTGGAGGCATTATTACATCCGGTCTGCAAGACCACCGTCTACAATCAAGTCCAAGCCGCTGGCAAACGCGCGCGGCAGTTACGCAAACAGTGGCGCAAAGAGCAGGCGGGCAAGATTAAAGTGCTGGGCATTGACTTTACGCATGTGACCTGCAACGGGCAAGACCAAATTGTCGCCGTCGCCAGTGCTATTCTCAGCGGCGCAGCGATTGACATTGAATTGCTCGAAAGTGAAGGCAGCGTGCGGGTCCTGCAGTGGATTCGCGAGATTGCGGAGGAAATTGGTGCAGAAATTATCGTCACCGATGATGCGGATGCGCTCAAGAGCGTTGCCGATGAGTTGGGCTGTCAGCACCAAATCTGTCGCGCCCATGTCAATCGGAATGTGCATGATCTCATCGCCGCCCTCGGCACCAAAGCCCTGGAGCATCCTGACCGCGTGCCATGGGAGATGCCGGGCATGACCGTCGAACAATTTCTGGAAGACCTCCAAGACTTGGAATGGATTATCAAGAGCATCCCGCACGACGGGCAACACCAGTTAGACCAACTGGCGGCGCGCTATCAACTCGCACCCCCACCCGCGCAAGACCATCGTGCGACGATGTGGTATCGGATGCGCTTATTAACCTTGGATTGGAGTGAACACTGGCAACGTTTGGCATTCTATGTTTCGTGGCGTGGTGAACATGGCGAGAAACTGGACGGCACTAACAATATGACCGAGCAAATCATTGGCAACTCGGTCAAGGAACGTTTTCGTACCATGCGTGGCTACAAGCGCAAAACTTCGATTCGGAATGTCAGTGGGTTGCATGCTTGGGTGCGGATGCAAGGAGCGGATTATGATCTGGGACAGGTCGTCATGAGTTGAACGAGTATGAATCGCGTAGCGGCGGTGATGTCTAATCCCCAATCTTTGAACGGTCAC
>CAZXYP010000283.1:0-7501 GCA_964644955.1 uncultured Anaerolineales bacterium
GCGGACGCGTCCGCGCGGTGCATGCAGACGAAGGCGCGCGCGTGAAAGCGGGCGACGTGTTGGTGGAACTCGACCACGCGCTGCTCGACGCGCAACTCGCGCAGGCGCAAGCGGCAGTAAAAACCGCAGAGGCGCAATTGGCGTTGGTGCAAAACAGCGCGCGCCCGTCGGACATTGCGGCAGCACAGGCAGCGCTCAAAGCCGCAAAGGAAAATTTTGATAAAGTGTCGGCAGGCGCGAATGCCAGCGACCTGGCTGCCGCGCAAGCCGCGTTGAACGCGGCGCAAGAAAATTTTGATAAACTCAAAGCGGGTCCCAAAGCTGCCGACCTGACCGCCGCACAAGCCGCGCTCAACGCCGCGTTGGAAAATTACGCCAAAGTGAAACGCGGTCCGACCCCGGAAGACCTCGCGCCGCTCAAAGCGCAAGTGGACAATGCCCAAGCCGCGCTCAATCAGGCGCAAGCCGCGTATGACAAAGTCGGCGGCGCGTCGAACCCGAACATTCACTTGCTGCCGCAAGCGACTCTGTTACAGCAAGCGACCAACAATTACAACGCCGCGCTTGCCGCATACAACAATGCGCTGAATCATCCCACCGCATCCGAACTCGCCGCCGCGCAAGCCGCGGTGGACAATGCGCGCGCCGCGCTCGACCGCCTTACCGCCGACGACGCGCAGCTCGCTGCCGCACAGGCGCAAGTGGACAATGCCCAAGCCGTTGTCAATCGGCTCACTCCTGATGCCGCGCAGCTCGCCGCCGCACAAGCGGCGGTGGACAATGCGCAAGCGGCATTGAATCGGCTCACGCCGTCGCCAGAGACGTTGGCTGTCGCACAAGCGCAAGTGAATCAGGCGCGCGCCGCACTTGATGTCTTGGACGTGCAATTGGCAAAAATGAAAATTCTCGCGCCGGGCGACGGGATTGTTTCGCGCCGCGCCGTAAATCCCGGCGAACTTGCTTCGCCCGGCACTGCGCTGCTCACCGTGACGCGGCTCGACCCGGTGGAACTGACCGTCTATGTGCCGGAAACGCGGCTCGGCGCGCTGCAGCTCGGCCAAACGATTGGCGTGCAGGTGGATTCTTTTCCGGGGCGCGTGTTTGACGGGCGCGTGATTTATATTTCCGATGAGGCAGAATTTACGCCGCGCAATGTGCAAACCAAAGAGGAACGCGTGACGACGGTCTTTGCGGTCAAGGTGGAAATTCCAAACGCGAATTTGGAATTGAAACCGGGCATGCCTGCCGACGCGACCCTGCCCGCGCCGTAACGCGCGTTGGGAAACTCGAAAACCCAACACCGCGCGAAGCGTTTCGATGCTCGCCACAGGGCGGTCAATGAATTTCCGCGCGCCTCACCCGAACGAATGAGAAAAAATCACCGTTTCGCGGAATTGTTTTTTGCATCGGTTGGCATACAATGAAGCGGCAGGAGAATCCTGTCCGCTTTGCCTGCGTAATCTGTTAAAGCGTTCGTCTATCCCAATCAAAGGAAACAGCTTTACCCATGAACAAGCAACTTGTGCGTGTCGGATTGTTGACTTGCGTCGCGCTCGTCAGCGCGCTCCTCTTGTTTGTCGGCGTCGGTTTTGCGGAAGGCGGCACCGGTCCTGCCGACGCGCTCACAATTTCCGGCGCCGCCGTCACCGCGCCGCCCAATTCGCAAACGTGGTACAAGTTTCACGAAGCGGGCAACGCGCAGCTCGTCAAGATCGCGCTTGACGCCAACACGATCCCCGGCGTCATCTTTCGCGTTTATACGCCCGATTCCATCGCGCGTTGGATTGCGCAATTGGGACTGCATCCCGTCGGCGTCAGCAGTTCTTCACCGGGCAGTGACCAGGCGTGGACCGGACGGTTTGAATTTGAAGGCGATTATTACGCGGTCGTCGAAAACACAAATCCATTTCCTGTCGAATATCGTTTAACTGTCACCGGGGATGGCGTCAAGAGCAGCACGCCAGCCGCGCCGACGGCGACGCCGTTACCGAATCCGTTCGCCACACCTGTGCCGGTCGGCGCGCTGAGCGGCGGCGGCAAAATCGTATTTCAGGAAGCCGCGGGCAGCAGCATTTATACTGTAAACGCGGACGGCACAAATTTGCAACGCGTCACGCACGGCATGGACCCGGCATTTTCGCCCGACGGCAGTAAAATCGCGTTTGCGCGCGAGGGCGCAATTGCGGGCTTGTTTGTCATTAACGCGGATGGCACGAACGAGCGCATTGTGTACGGGAGCAATCAAGTGCGCTCGCCGACATGGGTGGACAATGAGCGCATTGTCTTTGCGACGGCAACGGGCGACAAGACCAGCGCGCCGATTTGTTTTGGCGGACGCTGCTTTGGCGGCGGCACGTTCACCAAATGGTCGCTCAAGGAATACAATCTCGCAAACGCGTCGGTGGATGATGTGATTACACCGCCGACCGGCGGCACCGTGCCAAGTTACAATCCCGTCTTGAAAAATATCGCGTTCATGAATCCCGAAAAAGGATTGATGTTGACGACGTTGGAAGATGATGTCGTGCCGCAGCTTATCAACGACGACTTGTCCATCAATACGCCGAGCATGTCACCCGACGGTTCGCGGCTGACCTATATCGTGAGCCAACCGCCGGCGTGGCAAACGGTTGTCTCGGTGTGGGACGGCACGAACCCGACACTGTTGACGAAAAACGACCCGCTGTCGTTCGAACATCCCGACAATGTGGCGCCGACCTTTTCGCCGGACGGACAGGAAATTTTGTTTGTCTCGAATCGCAACGGGCGTTGGGAATTTTTTGCCATGAACGTTGACGGTTCGAATATGCGTCAAGTGTTGAAAGAGGTGACGGACAATTTGAACATGGATTACAATTACGCGGCGGAGCGCATGGCGTCGTGGGTGGAAAGCAGGTAGCAGGAGGCAGGTCACAGGAGGCAGGTCGCAGGCAACAAGCATTGCGGGTTGAAGGGTCGGAAGGATTTTCTTCCGGCTCTTTATTTTTTCACAGGACTTGACGACTGCTTTGAAATGAATCACTCGCAGGTTTTTGCTTTTCGGATGGGGAGAAATAATGGGGACAAGCTGTACCGTACTCTATGATTATTCTTTCTATCTATTAGTTGTAGTAGTAGGGGCTGGGGACAAGTGGATGAATTTGGGGGATAAGCCGCGCGCGGCTGTGGATACGCGACGCGTCGCGTAGAACGTTCGTACAGCGACGAGCCGTGGGCGCGCGCGCGCCGTGACCGCGCGGCGGCGGCGCGACAATCTGTTCACGCGCCTCGCACAAGTTGGGGGCAAGCGGTGAGTTATCCCCGCGCGCTTGTGGTACACGGCGCTTTGTGGACGCGACAAGCGCGAACAAGTCCGCAAAACCGAACCGCAAAAAATAACTATATTTTCGACATTTTGTGATATACCAGAAATTGGGGCGC
Source organism: uncultured Anaerolineales bacterium (assembly GCA_964644955.1). GTDB lineage: Bacteria > Chloroflexota > Anaerolineae > UBA4142 > SHND01 > SHND01. Next base: position 3,421 of record CAZXYP010000283.1, read on the forward strand.
GCGCCGATTTGAGACCCAATATATTGTGCTACGATATGGCAGGGGGGGGAGGTTATCCCCATAAACGTTCACTTATCCACAGATAATGGCAGCTTGTCCACAGTTGAGTTGTCATAATGTGTTTTTCGCGAAATACCGCAACCCAAAAGATTACAAAACAAAAAGAAACCCAGTTCTCAAGTTGAAAGGTGGTGGCAAGACTTTATGCTAAAGGGCTTGATTCGCAAGTTGTAACTTGTTTTCTAGTTATTCGACTCGAGTCAAAGGAATTGTCAAACAAGCTCTATGGTGCAGGAAAAACGGATGGCATCTGGACAGAAAATGAGCAGTAATTGGTCTGGAAATCGAGCGCATTCCGCCGCATAATCGGACTATCAGCAATCAAGTCCGATTTTATTAATTCTGCAGGATACCCATTCGTTTTGCGTTAAGCCAGCAGTCAATGAAAATTTCCCCTCTCCTTTTTGTAACACATCATCACACATATTGCCTATCGAGTCACATCGTGCGTGATGATGCGTCAGGGAGAGGGGCTGGGGGTGAGGGGCTATTTTCGGGAGAGAGGAGGTGATGTTTTTAGAACGTACCAAGTTACGCTGTGCCTTATTTTCAGCATCTCACACGGATGCTTATATTTCAAGAAGGAGAATCTGTATGCGCAAGTTTTTGATTATCGGGGCATTGCTCATGATGAGCATTGCTCTGGCAGTAGTGACCGAATTGGCGATGCCTGCCGCCAACGCGTCGAGCCACCGCGAAGCACCGCTCATCAGTCAGGACCCTGCGGCGGACAACACCGATACGTACATGTTCCGCGACCCGAACGACGGTTCGAAAATTAATCTGATTGCCAATTACTATCCATACCAGGGTCCCGGCGGCGGTCCCAACTTTTACCGTTTCGGCGACGATGTACGGTACGAGTTCAACATTGACAATGATGGCGATGCCAAGCCCGACATTCGCTACTTTGTCAAGTTCAAAACTACAATTTTGAACACGAATACGTTCCTTTACAACACCGGTGTTTTAACCGCAGGCAGTCTGACGAATTTGTCTGTCAAACAAACGTACAAAGTATATCGCCGACAAGGTGGCAAAACCACGTTATTGGCTTCGGGTTTGATGACACCGCCCGTTAATGTTGGCTGCCATTCCATTCCCGCTTCCGGTACGGGTTGCCCCGGCGGCGCGGGCTACGGCGCCTTTACCACGGCAGGCATTCACACGATTGACAGCGATATCCAAGTGTTTGCCGGACAACGCAAAGACCCCTTCTTTGCCGATGTTGGTTCCATTTTTGATTTGCTCACCATTCGCGGCGGTATTCCCGCTGGTTTTAGCAGCGGCGGTTCCGACTTGTTCGCGCGCTATAACGTGCAAACCATCGCGCTGCAAATTCCAATTACCAAGCTGACCAAATGCAAGTGCATACCGGTGGCTGGTGATTTCGATAACGCCGTCGTCGGGTTCTGGGCAAGCGCGAGCCGCCAAGCCACGCGCGTGTTGCCCTCCGCCTCCGCGAGTGCCGAAGCCGACGACAGCGTAAACAGCATTGACGATTCATCTTGGAAACAAGTTTCGCGTCTCGGTCTTCCGTTGACAAACGAAGCCGTAATTCCGATGTCCATGAAAGACAAGTTCAACGCGTCCAAGCCCGTTAACGATGTGGCAAACTTTGCCGGACCGGTGACGAATCCTGAATTGGCGACGCTGCTCAATGCATTGTACGGCGTCCCCGTTCCTCCGACGCCACGCAATGACCTCGTAGAAGTATTGCTGAAAGGCATTCCCGGTTTGAATCAACCGAACAATGTTGTCCCTTCCGATATGCTGCGCCTGAATGTGACGACGCCGGTTTGCACTTCGGGATGTTCGACACTAGGCGTCATCGGCGGCGATAATCAAGGTTTCCCGAACGGTCGCCGCCTCACCGACGACGTAGTGGATATTGCCGAACGCGTGGTCGCGGGAGTCGCGTCAGGCAACGCGTGCTGCACCGGGTCGCCAAACAATCTCTTGGGCGATGGTGTCAACGCGCCGGCTGTTGCGCCACTTTCGACATTTCCGTACGTGCCTGACCCGCTCGACGGTTTCCAATACGCTCCATAAAAAAGGTAGCCGCGTGTGTGCCGGAGAGGGCGCACATGCGACTACCACTACACATCGCGGAGAGAACGTGAGGACTCACGAACCAGCGTTTTCTCCGCACTCGAATTGTAGGACAAATTCATAAATTTGTCTGTACCAATCGAAAAAGCAAGTCATGTCTAAACTAAAATTCAGCGGGATGGTTTGCGCGATTTTGGGCGCCATCGTTTTGGGAACATTGGGCGCGCGTTGGGCGTACGATGTGATAGGACACAAAGCGCCGGTGAGTGTTGCAGAGGCGCCGGAAAGTTTTTCCACCGATGCCATCATCGCGTATTTGCAAGATTATTTGAAAACGCACCCCGACGATTACGTCGCGTACGGGAATCTCGGCGGCGCGTATTTGCAAAAGGTGCGCGAGAATGGCGACCCGTCCTATTACACCAAAGCGGAAGAGGTTTTGAAACAAGCCCTTGCGCGCGACCCGCAAAATTTTCGCGCACTGAGCAATGTGGCCGCGCTCGCGCTCGCGCGACATCAATTCCACGACGCGCTCGACTGGGGTCAAAAAGCGCGCGCCATCAATCCCGACAACGCGGCGATATACGGTGTCATCAGCGACGCGCAAATCGAATTGGGCCTGTACGACGACGCGTTCACAACGATTCAACAAATGGTGGACCTTCGTCCCGATTTGGCTTCGTATGCGCGCGTTTCGTACGCGCGCGAATTGCTCGGCGACCGTGCGGGCGCGATTGAAAATATGCGACGCGCTGTGACCGCGGGCGCGCCCAACACCGAAGCGACCAGCTGGGCGCTGACGCAGCTCGGTAATTTGTATTTCGACCAAAATGAATATGACAACGCGGAGCAGGCGTATGAAGCCGCGCTCGATGGCTGGCCCAATTATCCGTACGCGCGCGCGGGACTTGCCAATATCCGCGCCGCCCATGGAGACTATGCGAGCGCGATTGAAATGTACAACCGCGTGGTGAATACGATTCCGCTGCCGCAATTTGTGATTGCGCTCGGTGACATTTATGCTCGCGCGGGGCAACAAGAACAAGCGGCAAAAACGTACGCGCTCGTCGGCGCAGAAGAACAATTGCTCGCGGCAAATGGCGTGGACATTGACGCCGAAACCGCGTTGTTCGACGCCGACCACGCGCGCGACCTTTCGAACGCGTTGGCGCGCGCTCAACACGCGTACGCGCGGCGACCGAGTATTACGGTCGCGGATATTTTGGCGTGGACACTCTATCAGAAGGGTGAGTATTCCGCCGCGAACGCAATGATGCAAAAGGCATTGCGCCTTGGTACGCGCAGCGCGTTGATGTTTTATCACGCGGCCAAGATTGCGCACGCGTTGGGCGACGAGCGCGCGGCGCGGCATTATTTACAACAGGCGCTTACACTCAATCCACATTTTTCATTTTTGTACGCGGATGACGCGCAAAAATTATCAGTGGAATTGCAAAGTCGCGGAGCGTTTGGAATTCCAAAAGAGGTGCAGGAATGAAAAAATTTCGTTTACGTCACGCCCTCGCTGTGTTGACTGCTTTTGCATTTACGTTTCTATTGGGCACTGTTGCGCTCGCGCATCCGCTCGGCAATTTCACCATCAATCAGTACAGCCGTCTCGAAATCGCGCGCAATGAAATTCGCGTTCGCTACGTCCTTGATTACGCCGAGATTCCAACCTTTCAAGCAAAACAGGACATGGACGCGAATAGCGATGGCAAAATAGATGCCGCCGAAACTGCCGCGTATTTGCAACAGACGCTTTCGGAGGTGCAAAAAAACCTTGCGTTGCTGGTGGATGCGCGTGCGCTCATGGTGGAACTCGTTCCCAATTCCCAAGAGCTGGAATTTTCCGAAGGGCAAGGCGGTTTGCAAGTGATGCGCGTTGCCGCGTGGTTCCGCGCGCCATTCGGTTTGAGTCAAAACGCGCGCATCGACTATCGCGACAATAATTTCTCGGACCGTCTCG
>CAZXYP010000284.1:0-7496 GCA_964644955.1 uncultured Anaerolineales bacterium
CGCGCGCGAGTTCTGCCGCCAAAAACGCAGATTCTTCTGCCGACGCGGTCGTATGGACAATGACATGTCCGAGCGTCCATGCCAAATTCACCTCGTCCGCACTCTCGGCAAATGTGTCATTCGCTTCGGGGTCGTCCGGCACAAATGCCACGTCCGCATCCGTGCATTCTGCAATCAACGCGCGCATTGTATCAAGCATTTCATTCGTCAACGCCGCCAAATCGTCGAATGTGATATTTTCGCGCGCCACGAATTCGCGCGTTGACATTTGTCCATTGTGGATGGGAGAAAAATCGAGCATACCATTTCTACACGCGCACACGGCGTTATGCGACGACGTCCCTGCCCGCGCGCATCGCCAACAACAGCGCGTCCTGGTCCACGGGCAAACGCCGAATCCGCACGCCGCACGCATTGTAAATCGCGTTTGTAATCGCGGGCGTTGTCGGAATCGAAGAAATCTCACCGACGCCTTTTGCGCCGAACGGTCCCGATGAAATTTCATCTTCGACGAGAAACGACACGATTTCCGGCGTGTGCTTGATACTCGGCATTTTATATTTCGCAAGCAAATCTGTCCACACCTTGCCCTTTTCGACAATGAATTCTTCGGTCAGCGCATTGCCGAGGCACATCATGATGCCGCCTTCGACCTGTCCTTGCAGTGCGAGCGGATTCAACGCGCGCCCAATGTCCGTTGCCGTCACGATTTTCAAAACATGCACTTCGCCCGTGTTCGTATCGAGTTCAATCAACGCGGCTTGCGCGGCGTAACTGAAACCAAAATGCATGTCGCCTTCGACGCCAAGTGGTTTCGTCGCGGGCGCGAAATATTCATGCAAATAACGCGTCGGGCGATTTTCGTCGCGCGCTTTTTTCACCAATTCCGCAAATTCCATCCGCTGCCCATTCCTGCTGATGTAGCCATCTTTGAAAATCAATTCTTCGGGCGCGGCGTCAAGTTCTTCGCTCGCGGTTTCGGCAAGAATTTCGCGCATCCCTTTTGCGGCATACCGCGCCGCGTTGCCGGACACGAACGTTTGCCGCGACGCAGTCGTCGGTCCGCCGTCGGGCGTCAAATCGGTATCGCTCAATAACACGCGCACGCGTTCGTACGGCAAGCCCAATTCCTCTGCCGTAATCATTGCCAAAATCGTCGGAAGCCCTTGCCCAATTTCGGCTGCGCTCGTGCGAACCTCTGCCGTCCCATCCTCAAACACCTCGACTTCTGCCGCGCTCTTGTCCGCCGCGCCGCCGCCGAGACCGGTGTTTTTGTACGCCGCCGCAAAGCCCCAGGCGCGGAGACTAGAGACTGGCGATTGGAGATTCGAGTCTCTAGTCTCCAATCTCTGTTTTTTCACTTCGCGTTCGACGAGCCGAATACATTCCAACAAACCCGCGCTTTCGCGCACGATTTGTCCCGTACTGGTTGAACTGCCAATTGTCAACGCATTTTTTGTTCGCAGTTCAAACGGGTCAATCTGTAATTTGTGCGCAATTTCGTCCATGTTGGATTCGACGGCGAACGCGGATTGCGTGACGCCGAAACCGCGAAACGCGCCCGCGGGCGGATTGTTGGTGTACATGGCATAGCAATCAATTTTCACATTTGGAATGTTGTACGGACCCGCCGCGTGAGTCGCCGCGCGCGTCATTACTTTGTCGCCCAACGATGCATACGCGCCGCTGTCGCCATAAATCGTCGCCTGCGACGCCACAATCGTTCCATCCTTTTTCGCGCCCGTTTTTACGCGAATCACAGTCGCGTGACGTTTCGGATGAAAGACCAAACTTTCATGCCGCGAGTACAACATTTTTACGGGACGCCCTGTCGCCTTGGCGAGAAGGGCAACATGAATTTGCGCGGCAATATCTTCTTTACCGCCAAAGCCGCCGCCAATCAACGCGCCGCGTACGCGCACCTCGCGTTCCTCCAGATTCAACGCCGCCGCGATTTGGCGGCGGTCTTCATACGGAATCTGCGAACCGCAAATGACTTCGATACGTCCGTTTTCGAGAACACGCCCGATGGAGCATTCGGGTTCCATAAACGCGTGTTCGTAAAACGGCGAATGATATTCATTCTCCACAATCAAGTCCGCTGCGGCAAAACCTTTTTCAATGTCGCCCTTTTCGACGTGAATGTGTTTGAGCAAATTGCCGTGTCCCGTCCCGTCATTCACAATAATGGTTTCGGGTTTCAACGCGTCCACCGGATTGTCCACGACCGGCAGTTCCTCGTATTCGACCTCAATCAAATCCAACGCGCGCTGCGCAATTTCGCGCGTATCGGCTGCCACAATCGCCACCGCATCGCCTTGATAACGCACCTTGTCGTAACACAACACGGGCCAGTCATTGTAAATCAAACCGTGATTCTTGGAACCCGGCACATCGGCGTGCGTCAAGACCGCGCGCACCCCTTGCAATGCTTTGGCTTTCGATGTGTCAATGTTCAATATTTTCGCGTGTGGAAATTTTGCGCGCAGGGTCGCGCCCCACAGCATATCGGGAAAGGAATAGTCGTCCGTGTACATTGCCGCGCCGGTCACTTTGGCAACGGCGTCGGGACGCGGCAGCGGTTTGCCGATGACGTCAAGAGGCGATTTGGTGCTTGGGAGGTTGGGGATTGGAGACTGGAGACGAGAGACTGCCGCGTTCCTGTCCGGGTCCCACTGATTATCGAATACTGCCGACGGATTACTGACTTGTTCTGCGGCAAATTTAATCGCGTTCAGAATTGAAACATAGCAGCCGCAGCGGCAAAAGGTGTCTTTTAACGCGACCTTGATGTCGTCATCCGACGGATTCGGATTGTGGTCGAGCAAATGTTTGCTCTGCATCAAAATGCCGGGCGTGCAAAAACCGCATTGCAGCGCGCCTTGTTGAATGAATTGGGATTGCAATGGATGTAGGGGCGAAGCATTTTCGTGCGCGTGCGCGTGGGGTGAAACATTCGCGTCTGAAAATGCTTCGCCCCTACGATGCCACGTTCCCGCCAAACCTTCAATCGTCAACACGTCCGCGCCTTGCGCCTTGAGCGCGGGATAAATGCACGAGTCCACCGACGTGCCATTGACAATCACGGTGCACGCGCCACATTCCGCTTCATCGCAGCCGATTTTTGTGCCGGTCAAACCCAATCGGTAACGCAGCACTGCCGCGAGATATTCATTCGCTTCGATTTCAATTGCAACGGGTTTGCCGTTGACGGAAAAATTCAAGGTTGGCATGTTCGACCTCCAACGGGCGACTACAAGGATGCGCCCCTACAACTTTCGCGCGCGTTCCAGCGCTTTGGTCAACGTCTGTTTCAACAACGCGGGCAATAATTCAAAACGATACTCTTTGGTCGCGCGATGCGCCGATGTGCGCGGCTGTGCTTCGTTCACCAGAATTTGCGCGGCTTGCTGCAATACGTTGTCGTCCAAAATTTTGCCGCGCAAAAATTCTTCGGTGCGTTTTGCGCGAAACGGAATCGGCGCGACGGGTCCCGCGCTAATTGCGATCGTCTCCAGTCTCTGATCTCTAATCTCGATTTTGACTGCCATCCCAAGAATCGGCAGGGCGACGCCTTGCGGACGCATTACGCGCGCGAACGCGCTGCCTTCGCCCGCGTCAAGCGGACGAAACCGCAGCGCCGTTATCAATTCGCGCGTCGAATCCACCGCCGATTGCGCGGGCCCCTTGAACAACGTCGCAAGCGGTCGCCACTGATGACTGTTCACTGATGACTGATGACTGTCAACTGGAGACTGGAGACTCGAGACTAACGCCTCGCCGTCCAACGCCATCAGTGCGACCGTTCCATCCGCGGCGGGTAATGCGTGCGCGACATTGCCGCACAGCGTCGCCACATTGCGAACTTGCGGACCGCCGACGACGGAACAGGCTTCGGCTAATGCAGTCGCGCGTTTTTGAATCAACGCGGACGCGACGATTTGCGTGTGCGTGACGCCGCAGCCAATGACAATGAAACCGTCTTGCTCGCGAATATCGTTTGCGCCCGCAATGCGCGTCACATCCACGAGCGCGTCAAAATGCGGACGGTGTCCTTCGTAATATTCGGCTTGCGTGTCCACGAGCAAATCGGTGCCGCCCGCGACCACGCGCGCGCGACCGTCATAGTGCGCCAATAACGCAAGCGCTTCATTCACCGTCGTTGGCAAATGATAATTGTCAAATGCTTTCATAATGAACCTGTCGTCACTGTGAACGGAGCTGATGCGCGTGCGCTTCGTCCAGGACGCGATTGTGGAAACAGACCAACGGCACTTTCCGAGCGGGGATGCCCGAACGCCGCGTGCGGCAATTTTCACCGCGCCGCGACCATTGGTCGAAGTGAAATGATTGTAACACATTCAGGGCACAGATTACAAGTCACAGAATTACAAAAGGACTTGAAATTGTGACCCGCTACCTGCTGCCTGGAACCTGCTTTTTCGCGCCTGCCATCATCAAACCCAATTCTTCCACCGACGTATCCGGTGAAACAAGCCCGACAATTTCGCCTTCATACATTACGGCGATGCGGTCCGATAAGGCGCGCACTTCTTCCAAATCTTCGCTGATTAATAAAATCGCCGTCCCCGCGCCGCGCTGCTCGATAAGCCGCTTGTGAATGTATTCGGTCGCGCCAATGTCCACCCCGCGCGTCGGCTGCGCGGCGATGAGAACGCGCGGGGCGCGGCTCAATTCGCGCGCGAGGATAAGTTTTTGGATATTGCCACCAGATAAACTTTTTACCGGTGTTTCGAGCGATGGCGTTTTGACATCGTACTCGCGCACGAGTTGGGTCACGTGCGCGTTGATTTCTTTGAAATCAAACATTGTGCGATGGGAAAGCGGCGGCTGATTGTGCGTTTCGAGAATGGCGTTTTCGGCAACCGAAAATTCGCGCACAACGCCCATCACCATGCGTTCTTCGGGAATGAATGCCACACTCGCCGCAATCATTTGCGCGGGCGAATGATTGGTCAAATCCGCGCCATCCACGCGCACCGTCCCGCTCGCGACGCGCCGCATCCCTGCAATCGCTTCGGCGAGTTCGCGCTGTCCGTTCCCCGAAACGCCCGCGACGCCGAGAATCTCCCCCGCGCGGACGTCGAACGAAACGTTTTTGACGGCGGGCAATTGTTTATCATTCAACACGTTCAGTTTTTCAATGCGCAGGGTCGCCTCACCCTCATTCGCCGCGGGACGCTCCCAGTGCGTAATCACATCGCGTCCGACCATCAGGCGCGCGAGTTCTTGTTCGGTTGTCTGTTTGGTTTCGACGGCGCCGACAACGCGTCCATCGCGCAGCACAGTCACGCGGTCGCTGATTGCCATGACCTCGTACAATTTGTGGCTGATAAAAATCAAGGCGTTGCCCGCATCGCGCAAGCGCCGCAAGATGGCGAAAAATTCTTCCACCTCCTGCGGCGTCAACACCGCCGTCGGTTCGTCAAGAATCAACAGCGACGCGTCGCGATACAACGCTTTGATGATTTCGACGCGCTGCTGCTGCCCCACCGCGAGCTGCCACACCAACGCGTTGGGCTCGACGTGCAAGCCGTACTGCGCGCCGAGTTCGCGCACCCGTTGACTCACCACATCCAAATCGGTTAGCGGACCGCGCGATGATTTCAGACCGAGCGCGACATTTTCCGTAACGGTAAACCCCGGCACGAGTTGAAAATGTTGATGAATCATCCCGATGCCCTGTGCGAGTGCATCGGCAGGCGATTTGAATTGCACGACTTGCCCGTTGACCAAAATCTCGCCTTCGGTCGCGTGATACATGCCGTACAAGATTTTCATCAGCGTGGATTTGCCCGCGCCGTTTTCGCCCAGCAGCGCAAGAATTTCGCCCGCGCGCACTTGCAGGTTCACGCGGTCGTTTGCCAAAACGCCCGGAAAGCGTTTGGTGATATTTTTCAACTCGACGGATTGAATCATCGTTAAATCGTGCGATAGTGCGATGGTGCAATCGTTAGGTAGTGCAGCAGTGAAATCGCATTAGAGAAAACTCGTTCATTCACTACCGCACTACAACACGACCGCACCATTGCACTAAAAACTGTCGCACTATTTCACCCCGGTCTGAATACTGCCGTCCGCGAGCCCTGCGACCGTTTTGTCCGCCAATGCTTTCACATCGTCGGGCAGTTTGTACGCGGGATTGTACACCATGACCAGCCCTTTGTTGGCAAAGGTCATGATGAACACTTCGCCGCCGCGCGTGCCGCCGCTGATTTTTTCCATCATCTGCTTGAGCGCAACGGTCCAATCATACACTTGACTGCCCACTACGATTTCGGGCGCGAGCGATGCCTGATCGGACTGATTGCCGAACCACAACACGCCCTTGTCTTTGGCGACGCTGACCGCGCCGACAACGCTTTGTGAAGTGCCGGTCAACACATCCGCGCCGGATGCGATTTGCGTTTGCGCGGCTTGCGACATGAGCGCCACGTCACTGAACGAATTGGTGAACGTGGTTTGCACTTTGACATTGGGGTCGGTCGCTTTGGCGCCGGCTTCAAAACCTTTGATAGTCAATTGCCCATCACCTGCAGGAATCGGACCGAGCGCGCCGAGAATATGACTCTTGCTCAATTTCGCCGCCATTGCGCCTTCCACATAACCGCCCTGGTCGGACGCAACGGTGTAGGCAAAAACATTGTTGATGCCCTTGTCTTTGAACGTGTCCACCGCCGTGCCCCACGCGAACGCCGTATTCGGGAAATCGGGCGCAATGTCTTGCAGCGGCGCGCCGTATTGTGAACCGTGCGCGATCACGAGGTCGTAACCTTTGGTCGCGTAATCGCGAATCGCCGTCGCGGCGTCGGTCACATTAAACATGTTTTCGGAATAGACAAATTCAAATTTGTCCTTGCCCATGTCCATTTGCATTTTCTTGAGCGCGTCCACCATGCTCTGGCTGAATGCCAAATCATTTGCCGCGCTGGGCATGACCACCGCGACACGAAATGCCTTACTCGTTGGCGCGGGCGCGCTCGTCGGCTGTGCGGGCGCGGCGGTCGGCTGCGCGGGCGCTGCCGTCGGCTGTGGCGCGGGTGTTGGCGCGGCGCACGCGGCAAGCGCGAGCATTGCGACCAACGCGATGACAAAAAACAAGTAACGTGCTTTCATTCTTTTCTCCTCCTTGAGAAATGGGCAACATGGCGGATGAGGGATAACGAGGTTTGTGCTCCCCATCACCCGTCACGCGTCACTCACCCCGTTCAAACGGTTTCGTCAGCGCGGTCGGCTGTGTCACAATCTGCCGCGCCGCGAAAATCAACGCAATAATGGTCAAAATATACGGTAACATTCCGGCAATGTCCGACGGCAAGGCAATGCCGAGCGTTTGAATCCACAGCTGCGTCGCATTGACCATGCTAAACAGCAGCGCGCCCAACATGACGCGGAACGGACGCCACCCGCCAAAGTACACCAACGCAACGGCAATGAATCCCAAACCGCTCGTGAGATTCTGTTGAAAGATATTG
>CAZXYP010000285.1:0-7406 GCA_964644955.1 uncultured Anaerolineales bacterium
TCGGGTTCATCCGTCGGCTCGGGTTCATCCGTCGGTTCAGGCGCGTCGGTCGCCTCATTTGTTTCGGTCGGCTCGGGAGAATCCGTTTCGTGGGGCTGTTCCGTTGCATCCGCGTCGTCCGTCTCGGAAGGTTTTGGTGTCTCTTGCGGTTCGCCGCCGTTGCCGGGAGTTGTTGTGGAATTCGCGGTTGGGGTCTCGGATGCACTGCCTTGCGAAGCTGCGGGCTGAGGAGTCGCCGACACGCCGCCGATTGAATTGGCGCCGACATCCTTTGGGGTTGGACTCGCCGTCAACGTCCTTGACGGTGTTGCGGTCGGTGTTGCGGTTAAGGTCGGGCTTGGAGTTGGCGTCGGGGTCGGGGTCACGGTAACCGTGGGCGTGGCGGACGGCGTTAAAAATTCAATCGGGTTAAATTCCGGTCCGACCGCCGCATCCGACGACGCATAATTGGCGACGCCTTGCAAAAATTTCGCGGTTTGTTCCAGGCGCGCGCGCTGCTCGGGTAACGCGCGCTGCGTCATCTCGTCCACAATTTTTTGCTGACGCACTGCCAGCTGCGTCAACATTTTCAATAATTCAACGCGTTCGTCACCGCGCGTCCCCGCCAATTCAGACAACGCGCGCAAAATGCTTTCATCCACTTCGTCGAGCATGGACGGGTCTATGCGCGCGCCTTTGCGCAGCAAGCGCTGTGCTTCATCCAAACGCGTATTGGCGAGATTCATCCAGATGCGCGCGCGCTGCGCGTTGGAATTCTGCAAAAACAATTGTCCCCCCTCGCTCATACGCTTAAAGGGGTACAACAGCGAACCGGGCAAACTGTCCGCCGCGGCAGACGTGACACCATTTGCAATGACAACCACAATCAGCGCGACGGCTGCCATTTGCGCCCAACGCGGCACACGCGCGACAAACACGAACGGACCGGGGCGCGCCGCTTTGCGTTTCAATGCCGCTTGCGCGCGCAGCGCGGCGAGCCCCTGACTGCGCGCGGCAGTGGAAAGGCGCGGCGATTCTTCTGCCGCCAAACGCGCAAACTCGCGCGCGACACGTTCTGCGGCGCCCGTTTCCGCGGAGGCGTCAATGTGTCCCGTATGCAATTGGTCAATGCGCGCGTCCAACGCTTCGTCTCGCGCGCGTTCCTGTTCTCGATTTTCCATCAGTGGGTTTTCATCACCCTGCTTGCGTGTTTTCACCAGCCAACACGCGCGCCATGCTTGCCAGTCCGCGCCGCTGCAGCGCCTTGATTGCCATTTCTGTTTTGCCCATCATCTTTGCAATCTGCGCGCTCGTAAACCCTTCTTCAAAGCGCAGCAGCAACACCGTTTGTTGTTCTTCGGTCAATTTTGACAGCGCCGCTTGCAAATCAACACGCGTCAAATGCAGCTCCAGGTCAAACTGTTCGTCAATGATTGTATCATCCGTTTCGGGCAGCGGGTCGGCGCGGCGCGATTTTTGACGACGGTAATCGTCAATAATCAAATTGCGCGCAATGGTGAAAATCCAACCGGTCAGCGCAAGCGCGGCATCTTCGCCACCCGGGCGAAACTTGTCCACATTTTCGAGGAGGCGGATAAAGACCTCATTTGCCAAATCCTCAGCGCGCGGGCGGTCCTGAATGCGGTAATAAATAAAGCGAAACACGCGGTCGGCAAACAAGTTGTACAGGCGCGTCAAGGCACGCTCTTCATAGGATTGTGCGCGACGAATCAGTTCACGCGCTTCTCCCGGCGTAATCAGTTGATGCAATGAATCTTCCAGCCCGATACCCGGCGCTGCTGCCGACCCTGTCACGTTTTTCATCATCAACAACGGATTCAAACCGAAAAAAGATACTACCGCCCGGCGTCTCTTTCGAGTACAATCATACTCAAATCGGGCGGAAAACCAACAAGACATTTTTCGTTCGCGCGACAGCGCGTATTCTTGGAATGCGCGGTCAATCCGACGAATTGTGCTACAATAAAATACATGCTTCGGAATTTACGGAACGGCACATTTTTCTATCAATCCGAGCGATTGGTACAATTTCAAAATCTGGCGCACGGCGTCACAACGCGCCACGGCGGCATCAGCCCCGCGCCGTTTGACACCTTGAATCTCAGCGCACATGTGGGCGATTCACCCGAACGCGTGCAGGAAAATCTACGACGGGTTCATGCGGCGCTCGGCTTGGATCGCGCGGGAACGGTTGATGCCGCCCAAGCCCAAGCCGACCGCGTGGCGCATGTCACGGCAAACGAACGCGGCACGCGCATTCAAGGCGTTGACGGCTTGATTACGAACGAACGCGGCATAAATCTGCTGCTGCGTTTCGCCGATTGTGTTCCGATTTTGCTGTACGACCCCGCGCACCACGCGATTGGGCTTGCGCACGCGGGATGGCGCGGTACGGTTTCCAAAGTGGTGACCAATACGGTTCGCGCCATGCAAACCACTTTTGGAACCCAAGCGCAAGATTTGATTGCGTGCATCGGTCCGTCCATCGGTCCGTGCTGCTATGAAATCGGCGGCGACGTGCGCGCCCGCGTCGAAACGGCATTTCCCGAAGCAAGCGCGCTGCTGCTGCCTCAAAACGGCGCGACACATCTGGATTTGTGGCAGGCGAACGCAGTGCAGCTGCGCGCGTTGGGTGTTCGCGACATTGAAATTGCGGCGGTGTGTACAGCAGACCACACGCACGACTTTTATTCCTGGCGACGTGAAAATGCAATGACGGGGCGCTTTGCCGCGTTGATTGCGCTCGGTTGAATCTGACGTGGAAACGGATACGCATGTCTGTTGCTGAAAATCTTGCGCGCGTGCGCGAACAAATTCAAGCGGCGGCGCAGCGCGCCGGACGTTCCCCGAACGAAATCACGCTGGTCGCAGTCAGCAAAACTTTTCCCGTCGAAGCAGTGTTGGAAGCATACGCCGCCGGCGCGCGCGACATTGGGGAGAATCGCGTTCAAGAGGCAAGCGAAAAAATTCCGGCGGTCAATCGGCAACTCACGCGCGAACCACTGCGCTGGCACTTGATTGGACACCTACAGCGGCGCAAAGCGCGCGCCGCCGTCGAACTGTTTGAGATGGTACAATCCGTAGATACGCTGCGGCTTGCCGAAACGCTGAGTCGCCACGCGTTGGAGGCAGGGAAACAAGTGCCGGTGCTGCTGCAAGTGAATATCGGGAACGACCCGCAAAAATTCGGCTTTGCGCCTGAGCCGCGCGCCGGGTTAGTACATGACGTCGAAAAAATGATCGCGCTGCCGGGGCTGCGCGTGCAGGGTTTGATGACGATCGGCCCGCTCGTCGCCACTGCCGAACAAGCGCGTCCGTTTTTTCGCGCGCTGCGCGAACTGCGCGATGAATTGGCACAGCGTTTTCCCGGCGCGGAATGGCGCGAACTTTCGATGGGCATGACCGACGATTATGCTGTCGCCATTGAAGAAGGCGCGACGCTCGTCCGCATCGGACGCGCGATCTTTGGGCAGCGGGGTTGAACATGGACATTGGACAAATTCTCAACACGACCATTGATTTGTTTTTCAACATCGTTCTCGTGTTGATTTTTGGACGCATTATTCTTTCATGGTTGCCGCAGTACCGATATCATCCGGTTGGAGAATTTATTTATGGCATCACCGAACCCATTCTGAGTCCGTTTCAACGCATCATTCCGCCCATGGGTTCGATTGACATCAGTCCGATGGTCGCCATCATCGTTCTGGCAATTTTGCAGTACATTCTCAAATTCGCGGTTGCGGCGATTTTTAACGTACCCTTTGAATGAAGACATCTCTCGCACACATCCGCGCGCTGTTGATTGATTTGGACGGCGTGCTGTGGGTCGGTCAAGAACCGCTTCCCGGCGTGCGCGCGTTTTTTGAATTTCTGCGCGCGCGCCACATTCCATTCATTCTCGTTTCCAACAATGCCACGCGCCGCGCCGATTACACCGTCGAACGAATGCGCCGCATGGGCGTTGACGTTGCATTCGAGAATGTTTTAACTTCCGCAGACGCGACCCCGCGCTGGCTGTCAAGCAAAATGCCAGAGGTAAAACGCGCGTTCGTCGTCGGCGAAACCGCGCTGTTGGACGCCTTGCGCGAGGCGCAGATTGAATGTGTTGACGAAAACGCGGACGCGGTCGTGGTCGGCTTGGACCGCCAATTGAATTATGAGAAATTGAAACGCGCGACGCTCGAAATTCGACGCGGCGCAAAATTTATTGCGACCAATACAGACCGCACCCTGCCGACGGAGCAAGGACTGACGCCCGGCGCGGGTTCCATTGTCGCCGCCGTCGCCGCCGCGACCGATGTCGAACCGCTCGTGATTGGGAAACCGGGGCGCCCGATGTTTGACCTCGCGTTGGAACTTGCAGGCACGCGCATTCAAGAAACCGCGATGTTGGGGGACCGACTCGACACGGACATTGACGGCGCGGCGGAAATCGGCTTGACCACCATCATGGTGTTGACGGGCGTTTCGACGCGCGCCGAAGCGGAGCGCAACAAATTCAAACCCAATTTCATTTTTGACGATTTGATTGCCTTGCAAAACGCGTGGGCGAAATCCGATTGACTATTCGCCATGCGTGCGTATACTTAATTGCTCCACATTCACCCGAGAGAAATAACACATGATTTACTTTGACCCCCTCTACTTTATGCTGGCAATACCGGGCATCCTCTTGACGCTCTGGGCACAGTGGAAGGTAAATTCAACCTACAACAATTTTGCGCGCATTCGTAACGCGCGGGGCATCACGGGTGTCCAAGCCGCCGAGATTTTGATTCGGCAAGTCGGTTTGCAGGGACAGGTGCAGGTACAAGGCACGCCCGGCAAATTATCTGACCATTACGACCCGCGCAAGCGCACTTTGTTTTTGTCCGCCGAAGTGGCAAAGAATCCGTCCGTCGCGGCGGTGGGCATTACGGCGCACGAATTGGGACACGCGCTCCAGCACGCGCAGAATTACGGACCGCTCAATTTTCGTATGGCGATTGTGCCAATCGTCAATATCGGCTCAACGCTGGGCTATATCGTGTTTTTTCTCGGCTTTTGCCTCGCCACGCAGGCGGGCGCCAACCCGATCTTTATGTGGCTCGGGATTTTGCTCCTGTCCGGCATGGCATTGTTTGCGCTCGTGACACTGCCCGTCGAATTTGACGCGAGCAAGCGCGCGATGCAAATGTTGCAGACCAGCGGCTTGATGCAGCCGCAGGAATTGCAAGGCGCGCAAGCTGTCCTAAACGCGGCAGCTTGGACGTATGTGGCGGCAGCCGCCAGCACGCTACTGAATCTGTTGTACTATGTCGCATTGGCAAATCGCGCCTCGCGCCGTTGAATGCCCGTGAACGCAAAACGCATTGACCTGTTGAATCTGGATACCCATGAACTGAACGGCTTGGTCGCAAGTTGGGGCGAGCCGGTGTATCGCGTTAAACAGATTCAACGTTGGTTGTATCACGAGTTGGTGGACGATTTCGATGCCATGTCAAATTTGCCGCGCCCGCTGCGCGCGCGCCTGCAAGATCACACAAGCATTGGCACATTAACCCCGCTCGTCATACAAAATTCGGCGGACGGCTTGACGCAAAAAACGTTGTTTCAATTGGCAGACGGGCAAACGGTCGAGACCGTGTTGATGCGGTATTTGGATGCGCCCGGTTCGCCCAAAGACAGCGCCGACGCCGCACACGTTGCGCGGCGTACGGTGTGCCTTTCGACGCAGGTCGGCTGCCCGGTCGGCTGTCCGTTTTGCGAAACGGGGCAGGCAGGATTCATTCGCAACCTCACACTTGGCGAAATCGTTGCGCAAGTGTTGTATTTTGCGCGCAAACAAAAACAAACCGGGCATGAAATTCCTTTGACCAACATTGTCATTATGGGTATGGGCGAACCGTTCATGAAATTCAACGTGACCTGGCGCGCGATTGAAGCGTTCACCGACAGGGCGCGTTTGGGCATGGGCGCGCGGCGCATTACGGTTTCCACCTCGGGTTATGTGGACGGCATCCAACAACTCATCGCTCACGCGTCGCAGGTCAATCTCGCCGTGTCGCTTCACGCCGCCGACGATGCGCTGCGCGACCGTCTGGTGCCGGTGAATCGTAAATATCCGCTGCGCGAATTGATGCAAGTGTGTCGCGAATATGTCAAGCAAACCCATCGCCGCGTCACGTTCGAGTACGCGTTGATGGATGGAATCAATGACAGCGCCGCGCAAGCGCAAGCGCTGGTACAATTGCTGCACGGTCTGTTGTGTCATGTCAATCTCATTCCGTTGAATCCGACAAGTGAATCGCCGTATCGCCGCACGCCATATGCGCGCGTCAAAGAATTTGAAAACCTTTTGCGCGCGGCTGGGATACCGACAACTCTGCGCGTTGAAAAAGGCATTGAAATCGCCGCGGGCTGCGGACAGCTCCGACAACAAGTCGCCGGTCTCAAGATCCAAGAGGCAAGCATCACGCCACAAAACGCCGGTTTCACGCTGCATCCACTGACCCAACACTAACGGGTTCTGATTCGATTTCTTTTTCGAGTCGTCTGCATATTGAAACCTGCATCCCGAAACCTGAACTATGCGACCTGTAAAAATTGCGCCTTCGATTTTAGCCGCGGACTTTGCGCGTCTCGGTGAACAGGTGCGCGCGGCGAGTGACGGAGGCGCGGATTATATTCACATTGATGTCATGGACGGACATTTTGTGCCAAACATTACTTTGGGTCCGGTTGTTATTTCTGCCATACGAAAATACTCGACCTTGCCTTTCGATGTGCATTTAATGATTAAAGCGCCCGAGCGCTATATTCCACTCTTTGCAGAGGCAGGCGCGAATTTGCTTACGGTGCATGTGGAAGAGTGTGTCCATTTGCATCGCGTCATTGGACAGATTCAGGCATTGGGCGTAAAAGCGGGCGTCGCCCTCAATCCGCACACGGCGCTTGCGACGATTGAAGAAATCTTGCCGTACATTTCCGAAGTGAATGTGATGACGGTGAATCCCGGTTTTGGCGGACAAGCGTTTATCGAATCCATGCTGCCCAAAATTGCGCGCCTCCGCAAAATGGCGGACGCGCTGAATTCCGTTTTGGATATTGAGGTGGATGGGGGAGTGGATGGAGCCACTGCGCCGCGCTGTGTCAACGCGGGCGCGAATGTGTTGATTGCGGGGACTGCGGTGTTTGGTCCGGGCGCGAGCATTGCGGAACATATCGCCGCGCTGCGGCAGAGTATCGCCGCATCATAAAAAAAACTGCGTAACGATTACGCAGTTTTTACCAGACTGGAAGCAAAGTTGCCTTTGTCGGTTTTGTTCAGGGTTCGCACGCAGTTGGCGCACACGCGCAAGCGTTGTTCCTTGCCGTTCACCGTCACCTTGCGGTAGGCGAGATTCGGCAGAAAGCGGCGCGGC
>CAZXYP010000286.1:0-7395 GCA_964644955.1 uncultured Anaerolineales bacterium
TGCCTGCAAAACAATTTTAGGGTCGTTATCACTCAACAGTTGAGTGAGATATGGAATCGCTTTGGGGGTTCGCATCCGCCCAATCGAAGAGACCGCTTCACGCCGCACCATGGAATCAGAATCTTGCGTGGCAGCTTGAATAAGCGTCTCCAAAAATCTGGCGTCGCTGACCTTGCCCAAATTCTTGACGGTCCAAAGCCGCACTTGGTCGTTCGAATGTTTCAAAAACGGTGTCAAGATTTTGGCATCAAAACCGTAGGGCAAATAACCCAAGTTCTCCAAAATAAAGAGGAGCTCGCGGCTATCTGCTTTTTCGTGAATAAGACCATATAAACCGGCAAGGTCTTTTTGTTTCAGGTTTGCGATTTGTTCCTTTGTAACCATCATTCCCATTTTATACCACACTCACGCGCCCTTGAGAACTGGATAGCCGAACTTCACGCTCCCGCCACCCCGCGCCACAATTGCACGAGTCCAAAAATCAATAACGCCAACGCGGCGACGCCGTTCAACGCGCGCGTCACGTTTGGACCCAGACGCCGC
Organism: uncultured Anaerolineales bacterium; assembly: GCA_964644955.1. Classification (GTDB taxonomy): domain Bacteria; phylum Chloroflexota; class Anaerolineae; order UBA4142; family SHND01; genus SHND01. The sequence continues at coordinate 544 of CAZXYP010000286.1, forward strand.
GTCGTCGAAAATAACGCGATAAACAAAATGTTGCCGCCAATCAACAGCGCGTAAAATCCGAGCAAGAACGCGACCGCGTATATTGCCGACTCATCCCACGCCCGCAACAAAATCGGTCCCGCCAACACGCTCCAATAAATCCACGGTCCCGGCGATAACGCGTTCATCAGCGCGGACTTGAACATGTTGTGTTCGGCAACATTCAGCGCGTTGTTACCCGCGAACGTTCGGAACGTCCGAAACGCGCCGTAAGCGAGATACAGCAAAAAAATTCCGCCCGCCACATTCAACGCGCGCAAAAACCAATCGGGCGTACGCGCCAACACCAACAGCACGAGCAAAATAATCGGTCCGTCACTGAGCAGCGGTGCGAACGCCGCAGGCAATGTTTTCTTCCAGCCGAACGCAGTCGCCTGCGCCAGCAAGTACGCTTGAAACGGTCCCGGCGAAACCGCCGCCGAGAAACCAAGCGTGACGCCTTGCAAGAGATACGCGCCCAGTCTCCATTCTCCAGTCTCTAATATCTCTCGCCGATAAAGTACCGTATCATTGCGCGCCACGTTGGCCAGTCGTGGGGCCACTCATAGCCCCACATCGAAAGTTCATGCGGGATTCCTTTTTGCGATAGCAGCTGCGAAAAATAACGCGACGCGCCCGGGTTTTCGTAATTGCCCTGTCCCGTCGCCACAAAAATATCGCCTTTGTGTTGAAGCATGCGCAAATACTCACCGCCGAGGTTCGGCACATATTCGACGGGATTGTTGAAATATACATTCTCGTTGTGATAATCGCCGTGATAATAATGGCGAATGTCATAATCGCCGCTCATCGCAATCGTCCCCGCAAACAAATCGGGACGGCGGCACAATTGATTCATGGCGTGATACGCGCCGAGCGACGCGCCGCACGTGATAATACCAAAGCGTCCGCGGCAGCTGTTCCAAATATACGGCACCACTTCATCGCAAATGTATTTGTTGTATTCCACCTGCCGCCACGCCATCGCGCCCGGATGCATCCCGCGATTCAGCCACGCTTCCTGATTGATACTGTTGATGGAAAACACCTTGACCTTGCCGCCGTCAATCCACTGCGCGATGGCATCAATCAATTGAAAACGCTCGTATTCCAAATAATCCGCCGCCGCCGTCGGAAAGAGCAGCAACGGAAACCCGTAATGCCCGTACGTGACAATTTCCATCCATTTGTTCAAACTCGGACTGTGCCAACCGTCAATGAATCGCTGCATGATGCTCCTTTGTCGCGGATCGAAAATCGAAATTCAAAATCAGAAATTCAAAATCAGAAATTCGAAATTGGAAATTAGAAATTCAAAATTCAAAATTCAAAATGTTCCAACTACGATTCACCCAATCTCCAATCTCCAACCTCCAACTTCCAATCTCTAGTCTCCAATCTCCACCAACGAATAAAACCCGCCCATTCCATCTTCGACGCGATTCAAATTTTCCGGGTCGCCGCGCCACAGCGTTTGATATTCGCGTTCGACCAAAAATTTATAGGCGTGCAAGCCGCGCGGCGGACGCGGGACCGTGCCGTGCCATACCCCCGGCGCGCGTTCGTGCAGCCGATGCGCGTGGGTTTTCCAACCGTTCCAATCACCCACCACCGAAACGCGTTGGGCTTTGACATCATAATACGTGAATTCGAGATGGTCGGCATGAACCTGCGGCGAAAGTGGCAAACTCGCCAATACGCCGTTCGGCGCCCGCAGCGCGCGCGCGACCGCGTGCGCCGCATTTAACACGCCGCGTCCTTGCTGCCCCTGCGAAACATGTTCGAGCGGGCGCGCGGTTTCCTTAAGGATGCTTTCAATCTGCACGGGCGACAGCATCGGATTCGCTTCGAGCATTTGCGCGACCACCGCACTCACAATCGGCGCCGCCATCGAAGTCCCGTCCACATGCTGATAATGCGCGTGAATGTATTTTTGTTCAATCATTCTCAAACGAATCACCGCGCGAATTTCATCGAGGGATAACGCAAGCGTTTCTTTTTTGAACGTGTTTTCAGCTTTGCGCGTCTGCAATAATTTCTTTAAATCGTCGTCGGATGCGTGCAGCAATTTCCACAAATACTGCCCTTCGTTATACACCCACGTTTGCGGCAGCATCGGCGCAGGCACCCACAGCGCCGGCGCAATCACATCGGGCTTGGACACATCGCGTCCGCCGCGTCCATAATTGGAATGATACAACCGATGCCGTCCGCGTTCCAACGAATTGCGGTCATCCAAACCGCCGACCGTAATCGCCGAAGGCGCGCTCGCCGGCGGCACCACGCGTTCTGCATTATCATTCCCCACCGCGCACACGACCACAATGCCGCGCGCGGACGCTTCCTCCACCAATTCATCCAATTCGCTCAGCGTGCCGTTGGACGGAATGTCGCCGCCCACCGAAAGATTCACGATGCGTATGTTGTAACGGTGCTGATGTTGAATTGCCCAATCCAACGCGCGGAAAATATCCGTTTCGTGAATCGCGCGCCCGCGGCGATTGCCTGTCTTGACCAACACCAGTTGCGCGTTATAGGCAATGCCGCGATATTTTCCTTCCGACAAAAATCCGTTGCCTGCCGCCACGCACGAAGTCATCAAGCCGTGCCAACTCGTCAACGCCGGACGGCGAAAATGCGGACGCTCGACCGGTTCTTTGGTCGTCGCGTCCACGTGCGCCAAAATGCGATTGTAGGGTTTGGTAAGGTCGGGATGCGGATAAAAACCGGAATCGAGAAACGCCATCACCACGCCGCGTCCCGTGAATTGCGGATACGCGTGCATCCGGTACGGCGTCGCCAGCAGCGCGGTTTCGTCGCGCGAAAAGACCGGATACGGCAGTTGCAATTCGTCTTGGATAGATTCCGCGTGACGGCGTTGGCGGGCTGTCGCGACCGCGTCGAGAATACAGCGCGGGCACGCGCCCTGCGACAGTTTCCACGACGGCGTTTCCGCTTGCAGCGCGCGCGTAATATGCGGTTCGAGATTTTGATTCAATTCGAGGAGGACGGCGTCGGTGCGGCGACCGCAGCGCGGACAAAACGCCGCATCCGCCAAAGAGGCGCTGCTTGCGCGGCGGTGCGGTGCGGGCAAATTTTCAAGCAGTGCGGACACGGCGGAGAGTGTAGCACGAGTGGGAAACGCATGTCAAAATTCGCGCAGCTGCGGCGGCGATTTTATTGTATAATAGCAACATTCTCGCGTGGGTGTTGTTGCAGCTCCAGACTTGCTTGTCAAAAAATCTCCCGCCCCCGGTGCCGCATTGCGTTTCATCCAAACTCATTGCGCCTCGCATCGCCATCGTGCCTTCTCTTTCGGGCGCACAATTCAGTCGGGCTTCACCGACCACAAGGAGGTTTAACATGTCTGCTCTTCCGAAATGGATTTTTGTCAGCGCGTTCCTCGTCTTCTTGTGCGCGCTCAACGCCAGCCAATTTGTGGCGGCACAACCACTCTCCCCGCCGCAAACGGAATTCGCCGCCGCGCTGGCGCCGGACAAACCATTGCAGCTGAACCATTTTCTCTGCTACCAAATCACCACTTCAACGCCTGTCTCGGTCACGGTCAGAACCCAGGACCAATTTGACAACCGTCCCAAGAGAACACGCGTCAGCGAGAGTGTGCAATTGTGCAATCCGGTCCAAAAAACCCATGACACCGTTGTAACAGACATTTTGTTCCCCAACGACCACCTCATCGCATACCGCATCGGCGCCCATAGTACGCTCTCGCTGACCGTTCAAGTAAAAAACCAGTTTGGCACACAACAACTCAAAGTGTACCGCCCTGCCGAAGTGCTGCTGGTCCCCACGCGCAAATTACCGCACGGCAAACCACAAAACACCGACCACTTTAAATGTTACTTTGCCGAAGGACAACCCCTAAACATACAGGTCGGTCTCAAAGACCAATTCCAACAGGGTAACACCACCGTACTGCAACCTTTTGCCTTGTGCAATCCCGCGCGCAAATACCACAATGACCAATGGACCGAAGTGTTGCATCCGACCGCGCATCTCGTCTGTTACCAAATTCAACCGCTCACATTCAGCAAAACGGTGGAGACCAGGAACCAGTTCCGCAAAGAGACCATCACAACCACCGCCGCCGGCTTGCTCTGCGTACCATCCCGCAAAAAAATTTTGAACTGAAACAAAACGCCGTACCGAATCGGGTGCGGCGTTTTATTTTTCAATGTACGGAATCGTTTGCGGTCCCTCGGGCAAGACACAAATTCTTGCATCCGGCTTGTCTGCCAATAATCCGCGCACTGTTTTTTCCACATCGCGCGTCGGCAAAATCTGCGCGGCGCGAATTTCCGCGTCCGTCAATCCGTCCGCAAACAAATGCACGCGCGCTTTTTTTTGAATCTGCGCCTGCAGCTGCACCTGCCACTGGTCGTGTTCCGAAAAGTGCGGCGCGTGAATCATGTCCAGCCATTCGTCGGGCGTCGAACCCTTTTTTAATAACGCGCCGTACTTGCCGTGCGCGGGGATCCCCTCGATACATTCCGACGCGACCACAATGTCGCCGCCTTCTTTGACGATTTGCGCGGCGGCAGACATGCCCTTGACCGTTTGATACAAATTCAAATCGAGCGGATAGCCGCTGTTGGTCGTTACCACAATATCGAACGGTGCGCGCACGCGCTGCATCGCCACTTTACGCGCAAACGCGCAGCCCGCGTCGTGACTCGCATCAAGGTCGCCGCAAAAAATCCCCGTCATGTCCAAATCGCGATTCAGCGTCACATTGAAATTGAAAACAAACGCGGCTTCGCCGCGCGGCGTCGGACGATTCAACGCGAGTCCTGCCGCGTCGCGCAATTCTTGCCACAAGGGATTATCGTGAACCATCCCCCAACGCGCGTTCGGTTCCGCAATCAAGCGCGCGTCGTGCATTTGCATCACCGTATCCAATGACGCCAGCCCCGGCACAACCATTTTCGGTCCGCCGGAAAAGCCCGCGAAAAAATGCGGCTCGACAAAGCCGGTGAGAATACGCACCGACGCGTTCAACAAACGCGCGTCCACGCGCACCGTGCGTCCCCCGCGCGTCGTGCCGACGAACGTATGCGCCGCGTCGGCATGACATTCGTGATTCTCGACGCGATAGCGCGCAAAAATTTCCGCGCCGACCATGCGTTTCAATTCCTCATCCGTGTTGATGCGATGCGTCCCCGTCGCGTTCAATATCACAATGTTTTCATCGCGCACACCCGCGCGTTTCAATTCATCCATGAGCGGCGGCAGCAATCGCGCCGTCGGAATCGCGCGCGTAATATCGCAAATCACAATCGCCGCGCGGTCATTTTCATTCACGCGCTCGCGCAAAGGCGCGCTCGCGATGGGCGCGCGCAGCGCGGCTTGTATCGCATCAAATTCGTCCACGCGCGAAATCCCCGCCACATATTTCGGTTCAATCACCGTCGTCTTTTCATCCGGCAATTGAATCGGCAAACGCGTCTTGCCGTATGCAAGTTGTATTTGCATTTTGAAAATTGCATCTCGCTTATCGCAACGCGCATCCCAAAAGATTTACGATACGCGATTTGCCATAAGCGATACGCGTTTCATCCAAACCCACTCGACCCGCCGCCGCCGCCGCTGCCGCCGCTTGAGCCGCCGCCCGACCAACTCGATGAGGACGATGACGATGACGACCAGGAACTGTCTGACGATGAACTGCTGTCCGAGGACGAACTGCTGCCCGACAACGAGCCAATCCAATGCAGCACATCGCCGATCCCTCCAAAAAACGATTCCATCGCGCCCGTGCGCGGCGGCGCTTCGGTGAACGCGGACGCCGACGAATTCAAGAAATCAAACATATTGCCACTCACGCGATTCAGCCCGACGAACGAAGCGCGCGCTGCATCATCCAAATTGGGCGCAGCCGGTTTGTCCGCGTCCGAATCCTGAAACAATGGGAGGTTGGACGCAGGGGCGGCGGATGAAATCGGTTTCGAGAACACGGCTTCACCGAACGCGGCGGAAGGCGCGGGGCGCGTTGTACTGCCGACATCGCGCCGCGTCCGCGCATCGCTTTCTCCCGTGTACGGAATGTACCATTTTGGCGCGAGGGTTTCGGTTTGCTTGAATATTTCAATCCATCTTTTTTCCAAGCCAAAGGCAATCGCGTACGGCAAGTATTCGGCAAATTTGTCCTGCGCGTTTTGCGCGTTTTCGTACTTGTCCAATTGCGCGAGATACCGTCGAAAGGCATTCCATTGCGCCGCCGCGTTCGCGCCTTTCGCCGTGCGCTGCGGCATCACGCGGCTCAAACCCAACAGCGCGATAAAGAAAATTTCCAAACCGCACAGCGGCAAAAACGCCAACGGTGCAAACACCATTGTAAAACATGCCGTCCCCATAACGATGAGCGGCAGCAAAATGGCGCCCCACTTGCCAATACGAAAATACAATTCGCGCGTCGCCAGGGGATTCGCCGGAAAATATCCGCGCGCGACCACTTCCCGATACAACGCGCTTTTCAAATCGTTCAAGCGATAATAAAAATTGCCGCGCAGCGTGTCGAGCGTGCGTTCATCGGAACTGCCCAACAGCGCGTCGAGGGTTGCTTTTTCGAACGGGGCGAGGTTCGTTTCCGCGCGCGCGATGCGTTCATACACCGGCGAACCGAAACCGTCCGCTTCCCGAATCCGCAAAAAGCCGCGCTGCGCCAAATCCGCCACCGTCGCCAATATGTCTTGCAAATCCGCGCGTTCGTCCAACAACGTGCCGACGACCCCGGGCGGCGTATCATCCGGCGGCTTGGGCAAAAATTCCGTGTGAAAGGTCGTCGGTTTGTCGCGCCCAACCGAGAACCACAAC
>CAZXYP010000287.1:0-7393 GCA_964644955.1 uncultured Anaerolineales bacterium
CCGCGCTGCGTTTTTACCAACTTGGGCATGTCAGTTTGTTGGACGGCGAAATTTTTAAGCTCTATATTTCGAGCAAACCGATGCCGTTGATTTTGCCTGCGCTGCGCGATTTTGGCGCGCATCCCCCGCTCTGGTTTTTGATTACGCGCGCGTTCGACGCGTTCGGTTGGAATGAGTGGATGCTGCGCGCGCCCGCGGCGCTGGTGGGCATCCTCGCGATTCCGGCAATCTATGTCGCGGGCAAACGCGCGGAAAACAAAATCGTCGGATTGCTGTCCGCGCTGCTGATTGCCGTCGCGCCGGTTGCGGTATTGTATTCGCAAGTCGGGCGCATGTATTCGGTCATTCTGCCGCTCACGGCGTTGATTGTGTATGCCATGACGCGCGCACTGCAAACGCGCGCGTGGCGTTGGTGGTTTGCGCTTTCCTTTTTCAGCGCGTTGATTGTGTACAATCAATATCTTTCGCTTTTGGCGGTAGGCAGCGCGTATTTGATGGCGGGACTGATTTTGTTGGCGCAAACCGTCTCCCCTCTCCTGCGAGGGGAGGGTCCGGGGGTGAGGTCATTTCTCCGCGAATTTTTCCGCCGCACCGCGCGCCTGTGGGCAAGTTTCGCCGCATTTTTTGTTTTGCTCGCGCCGCTGCTGCCATTGATGCAGAAAAATTTTTTCCAGCGCCAACTGGCGCGCGAGGCGACGACGACCGCATTCACGCCTGTTTCGGTCAATGCCGATTTTTTGCGCGCGCTGTTTCTCGATTTGGCGGGCAATGAATGGCTTTTGCTCATCAGTGGTTTGTTCATTGCGGCAGGCATCGTGCTGTCACTGCGAAAACGCGATTTTCGTTCGCTGCTGCTGTTGGTCACGTGGTTCGGACTGGTGTTTGTCGTCGTCACAATCATTCACCCGCGCCGTTTTCCGTCGCGTTACGTTTTGCATCTCGTGCCAATCTATATTTTATTGACCGCGCACGGCATCTGGTTGCTCGGCGCGTGGTTGAGCCGATTCGCGCCGCGCGCCAACGCGCCGCAATTTACGCGCGCGTTCGTCGGCATCAGCGCCGCCGTGTTGGTGTTGCTCGCGTTGGTGGAATTGGGCGGCATGTATCGCGGCACGCAAGAAATTTCGCGCGGGGAACGCTCGACCGCGTTGTTGTTGAACGGCGGTTGGCGCGCGCTCGCGCGGTATTTGGATGAGAACGTAACACCGGGCGATGTGGTCGTGTACGGCGGCGACGGTCCACTGCGCCCGCCGCGTTTCATTGCGCCGTATGTTTCGGCGGAATATCAAACGCGCGCGCATACACTGCAAACACAAGCGAACGCGCCGACCAATATCTGGTGGGTCGGCGTCAATCTGGAAAATGCCGATGTGATTCATCCGACCGATACCGTCACTGCGCCCTTGCAAGCATTCGGCGACACCAAGCTCGTACATGCGACGCGTCCCGTGACGATGCAAACCGTTCCCCTGCCGCGCGCGTTGCGGAATTGGGAAATGCAAATGCCGAAATCTGGCATCACGCTGACGGAAATGCAAAGCGCGTCGAACGCGCCCGCGCTGCGCGCGGAATTTTCCGCGCCGGTGGAAGCGCGCCTGGCAGGTCCGACAATTCCGGTGCAGCCCGGACAATTGTTTCGTTTATCGGCGCGCGTGCGCGGCGTGAGTGAAGGGTTCTATGATTTCTCGCCGGGACTGCACGTGCAATTTTATGACGCACAAGGCAAGCCCATCACCAACACCGCCGCGCAAACACTTTTGCCGCCGGACGCGGACGGTTGGCACATGTTGGTGCGGGACGGCTTCGCGCCGCCGAATGCCGCCACCGCGCGTCCGTTCATCCTCTGGAGCGATTATTCGTTTACCTATGCGCCGCAGACTGAATTGACGGACTTGGAGTGGCAGGTGGAACAACGCGCCCCATAAAAGGTGGTGATTACCCATATCTCTAAAACGCGACAGGTTTCTGCGATGATTACATCGCCGAAATCTGACAGTAGATCACAGATTTGGGTTTGGGACACAGATTTCACAGATTTTCACAGAGCAAACAAATCAAAATCTGTGTCATCCGTGTCATCTGTGTCCGAAATTGTGATGTACTGTGTCACGTTTTGGAAACAAGTTTTTTTACGAGATGAGGGGAATCACCAGATAAAAGCGCTTGCGGAACAGTCGTGGTAAAATATGTGCAGCTCTCCGCAAACATCCGACGCTATGCATCGAGTTCGCAATTCATTTTTCAATCGGCAGCTTTGCCGCTTCAGCAGTCCCCCATCCATCATTCACCCGTCCGTCTTGACTCATGCTGAACGATTCTAAAATGCGCGCGCGCTTGCTGGACGCGGCGTGTCTGTTGACGCTCGCGCTCATCGCCGCCGAGTATGCGCTGAACTATAATATCTTTTTGCAGGCGATTCCACACGACACGACGTATCACATTTACGCCGCGCAGCAGATGTTGGACGGCAGCGCGATTTATCGCGACGTTGCCATTATCAAAGCGCCGCTTGCGGATTTTGCGACTGCGTTCGCGCTGCTCTTGGGACGCGGCATGGGCATTTCGGATATTATGAGCGCGCGGCTCATGTCGCTGCTGACCGCCATCGGAACCGTCTGCGTCACGTATTGGGCGGGCCGCGTCATGTTTCGTTCGCGCGCGGTCGGTTTGCTTGCCGGGCTGCTCATGGCGGGCTGGGATTTTTACGGGATGCGTTCGTTGACGGGTCCCGAGCCGAAAGCGTTTTTGGTCTTGTTTGCCATGCCCGCGTTCGTTTTCATTGCGCAAAAACGCTGGCTCGCCGCGGGCATCTGTGCGGCGCTGGCAACTCTGTCGTGGCAGCCGGGCTTGATGGTTGCGGCATTGGCAGTCACCGCGGCAATGGTGGCGCCGTGGTTGGAAACGTCGCGCGCGCCGAACGCGCAGCGGTCGCGCGCGGGGCTGGCACACGTTTTGCGCGTGCTGGGCGGCATTGCCATTCCGTTTGGATTGGTCGCCCTGTATCTCGGTTGGAATAACGCGCTGCTTCCGGCGTGGAACGCCACCATCGGCGCGAACCTGACACATTTTCAAAACGAACAGGCGCGCACGCCGTTCCCGCAAATCCTGCGCGACAATTTCGATGAAATTTTCTTGATTGACGCGCGGTACTGTTTTTCACCGCGCGAGAATTGGCTTTGGCTGACCGCCGCAGTTGGTTTTTTCGGCATTGTTGTGTCAGAGATTGAAACTGCCGTGCGCACAAAACGCGCACCGGTCAATTTGGAGCGCACGCCGCTCATTTTGTACACCCTCGGGTTTTGCGCGTTCTCGCTCGTGGACTTTGATTTCTGTCCCGATTTGTTTCCGCTCCTGCCGGTGGCGGCGCTGAGCGTCGGCTGGCTGCTCTGGAGCATTGCGCGTGTTGCCTCTGTGCTTGTCACAACGTATATCAAGGGCATCTCGCCGCAGTGGATTCGTCTCGGCATTGTGGGCGTCTCCACCGCAGTGATTGTGGCGGTGTATTTGCTGGACGTGCGCGGGTATTCTGTCACCGGCGTCAATTTTGAGGACCAACAATATGTCGTCACGGCGGCAAAGAAATATCTCGCGCCGGACGACACCGTCTTGACGTTTGGCGATGCCATTGTGCCGGTGGAACTGCATTTGCCAAACGCAACCAAAATCGTACATTTGGGCAGCAAGTCCGGATTGGGCGTGCTTGCCTTTGAACCCGGGGGCTTTCAAGGCATGATAGATGATCTTGACCGCAACCCGCCAAAACTCATTACCCTGTCGCGCGAAAATAATCTCGATTGGACCAAGCCGTTTTACGAATGGCTGGACGAACACTATGAACCCGCAGAGGTTTTTCCGCGCGCCAACATGCGCTTTTTTATCCGCAGACCCTAAACCATGAAACACTTACTCCTCTTATCCTGCGCGCTGGGCGCGCTCTTGTTTCTCATCACCGGTTCGTTTCCGCGCGCAACGGACGCCGCGCCGGAATGGCAAGTTTTTTCGCCGCCGCATTGGATTCTCGGTCCGATTCAAGGCGCGGACGGCAATGAAAAAACCGTCCTGCGCAATCTCGAGGTCATCGAACAATACAAAATCCCCATCACCGCGTTTCACTTTGACGCGCCCGATTGGATGTCCTGCACCGGCAATCTGGATTTCAAATACAGCGACGCGGTGCTGGACAAAATGCGCGCGCGCAACATTCGCGCGTTGTTTTGGGTCGTGCCGTTGATTGGACTTGACTGTCCCGAATATCAAATCGCCAAAGACAACGGCTATTTTGTACTTGGCACGAACGGTCAACCAATTGTGACAAACAATTTTACCGGGCACGGCAGTTGGATAGATTTCGATAATGACGATGCTGTCGCGTATTGGCGTACCTTGTTGGACCGCGTTCCGGCGCGCGTGGGCGACCTGCTCGGCGGTTTTTATACCGACAGTGTGCGCCCCGACGCGCGTAACAGCGCCATCGAGTACGGTGAAAAATATGCCGCCTATCTGCTCGACTATACGCGCACGCACGTTCCCGATGGCGATGTCGTATTCAAACGCTACGGCGTCAACACCCCGGGCGATGCGTGGCACGCGCAAAACGCGCACGTCGCATACGTCAATGATTTACCAACCAATTTCGACGGCATGAAAACCGGCATCAAACGCGTATTCAAAACGTCAAACCTCATGCCGCTGCCGTATAACGAATTGTCCGGTTTTGCCAAAACCGCGCCCGATTCCGAAACGTACATTCGGCGGATGCACTGGGGCGCGTTTCAACCCGTGATGGAAAATGTGCCGCACGGCAAGCAGCCGTGGGACCCGATTTTTTCGCCGCAGGTCATGCAAGCATATCGCTATTACGGGACGCTGCACCGCGAATTGGAACCGTACTTGCACACATACGACCAACTCGCGTTCGAGCAGCAGGAACCTATCTTCCGCAACACCAACGGCTCTACATTCTCCGCGCTGCTGGGCGAAAACATTTTCGTGCAATTCATCACCGACTATACGCGCTCGGTGCAAATTCAACTGCCGCCCGGCGAATGGGTGGACTATTGGAATCAAGCGGTGGTCTATAAAGGCAAACAGACGATTCAATACAGCGTACCCTTGGGCAAAGAACCGATTTTCATCCGCCGCGGCGCAATCATTCCCATGCGCGTCCGCAGTGGTCTCACCGGCAACGGCACGCAAAATTCCGCCAATGCCTTGACGCTGAACGCGTACCGTTGGGGGCATTCGAGTTCGCGTTATTACGACGACCAAAACGGCTGGATTACGTTGGATATGACAACGCAAAAAAATCGCATGGCATTATGCACGCTCGACAATGCGCCGTCGGAACCCATCATTTGGCGCGTCCGCACCATCGCCCAAAAACCCACAACCGTCAGCGAACAAAACGGCGCGGTGGGCATAGATACCGCGTGGGGCACGCCGCTGTCCGAACGCAAGAATGAAGCGGCGGTCGGCGGAGCCGCGAGCGGTTGGTATTATGACGCCGCCGCCAAACGGCTCGTCGTCAAAATCTCGAATACCGGCACGGAATGTCCCGCGCCTTGATTCGCGCGCGCATGAACGTCAAATCCCAAAACGAGGCGCAGTCCGCCGCACAAACGCACACCGCACATCGCGACCTTTATCGCCTGTGGCTGCGCCTCTCCCCCGCGCTTGCGCCACTTTTTTTAGTTTTCATCGCCTTGCTTGTCGCATGGCAGTACGACCCACTGCATCGCACCTTGACGGGCGACCACGGCGTTTTCGCGTACCTCTCACAATTGGTCGCCGACGGTTTCACGCCGCACAAATTCGCCTTTAACGAGCAGGCATCGTTAACATTTTTCCTTGGCGGCGCGGCAATGCGCGTCGGGGATCTTTTTGGAGTGCATCGCCTGTTGGCGCTGCGCGCGGTGGGCATCCTCTGTTTTGGAATTGTCATTCTCCTCACGTACACCTTGACCTTGCGCTGGACACGTTCCGGCTGGGCTGCATTTGCAGCAGGCGCCATTCTCGTCGGTTTTGAAGGATACGGCGTGCGCGCTGCCACCGGATTGGAGCCCAAAGCGTTCATGTTAGCGTTCGGACTGGCAACCCTGCTCGTGCTGCAAAAACGCCAATGGTTTTGGGCGGGCGCATTGGCAGTTCTCGCCGGTCTGGTGTGGCAAATTGCGTGGGGCTATCTCATCGTTGCGCTGCTGCTTGCGTTTGTCCAAGGCGGCGCGCGTTGGCGCGACCGCATGCGCGCGCTGCTGGTGACACTTGTGCCTGCCCTGGGCATTCTCGCCGTGTATGTGGTGTATTTCATTGCCCGCGACGCGCACGTGGAACTGTTTCAGCAAACCATTTTGGCGCCCGCGTTCATGCACGCGCCGGGCGAACGCGCTCTCTTGGCGCGCGCGCAGCAACTGTACAATACTTTTTTGATCGGATACAGTTCCCATTTGATTTTTGGAATTTTGGGCATCGGCGGTCTTGGAATTTGGCTGCTGACCAATTTGCGCCCGTGGAAAATTCGCAACCTGCCCGCGCACGGCGCATATTATTTGTTCTTGAACCGGCGCACCGCCGGCACCCTGCTCGTCATTGCGGGCTTTACGCTCTATTCTTTTTTGGATTTCCAAAATTATCCCGACTGGATTCCCATGCTGCCTTTTCTCGCCCTTTTTGCCGCGTGGCTGCTGTGGCAAGCCACAGCGCGTGTGTTACAATTCTTGCAGCTCGCGCCGCGTCCGTGTGCCGCTGCTTTTGCGGCATTGGCGGCGGCCTTGCTGAGCGCGAGCGTCGCGCACGCGTTTCTTGCCCCCCCCCCCAACAAGCGGATGGAAGGGCTTACCTGGCAAGACCAGCAGCGCACGGCATTGGCATTGAACCGGGCGCTTGGAGCGGAGACGCCGCTGTGGGTCGTGGGCAGACCCGAACTGCTTTTCATGATGCGGCGTCAAAATATCAATCCATACATTTATCTGTTTGGCAATGTGGACGGAATCATTGACCGGCTTGAACCGGGCGGTTTCCAACAAATGCTGGACGACGCACTGGCGCAAAAACCCGGTTTGTTGGTGCTGGCGCGCTTGCCCAAACGCAAATTCAGCGCGCCTGCCAATTACCGCGCGCTGGAAAGCATTAAAAAATATTTTGTGCCGGTGCGAGCTTGCCGCGCTTTGGGAGAAGGAAATTTTCTTGTGCGACCCGATTTGGTAAAGCCGCTGCTCTCTGCCGATACGCAGAATTGTGTGAAAAAATAAATGACGCGCGTGTTGGTCCTTACCGGAATGCATCGTTCCGGCACCTCACTTCTGGCGAGTCTGTTCAACCGGGCAGGCGTATCCCTCGGCAAAACATTTGTCGCGCCCAAAGAACTGGACAACCCGCGCGGTTTTTTCGAGGACGC
>CAZXYP010000288.1:0-5555 GCA_964644955.1 uncultured Anaerolineales bacterium
CCGCAAAATGTGTCCGTGTTCAATATACGTAAAAGGTTGGCGATTTGATTTGCGCGGGGCGATTTATAACGGCGCTTTGAGGCCACTGCCGGTCAAACTGACCACGATGGTTTCCGCCGCCGCGGTGGTTGCCAATATTTTTTCCAGGACCGCAAGCGCCGTCGCGCTCGTCGGCTCGACGAACAAGCCGTGTCGCGCCAATTTCAAACGCGCCGCGCGGATTTCAGCTTCGCTCGCGGCGATGGCTGCCCCGTTTGTTTCGCGCACAATGCGCAAGACCTCGCGCCCGTGCAGCGGCTGGCTGTTGGCGATGCCTTCCGCAACGGTAATGCCGGGTTCGACGCGCGCCGGTTCGCTTTCTCCGCGCGCATACGCCAACGCGAGTGGCGCGATGACGGACGATTGCGCCGCAATCATACGCGGCAATTTGGAAAGCAAGCCCGCCTCGAGCAGCGCACGAAACCCGCGATACATGCCGACCAAATTTGTGCCGTGACCCGCGGGCATCACGACCACCTCCGGCGCGCGTCCGAGCTGCTCCCAAATTTCCCACGCCGTCGTTTGTAACCCCGCCAGAAAAAACGGATTGTAATAATGCGACGCGTAATATGCGCCTTTTTGGTTCACCGCGTGCTGTGCAGCTTTGGCTGCGTTTTCGCGTACGCCCTCGATTTTTTCCAGTTCCGCGCCGTACGCCTCAATCTGCGCGAGTTTCATCGGCGACGCGTGCGCGGGCGTAAAAATCGTCGCGTGCAAACCCGCGTACGCCGCATACGCCGCGAGGGATGCGGCGGCATTGCCGGAAGAATCCTCGACCACGCGTTCATAGCCGAATGCGTTTACGACGCTGCTCAGCACGGTTGTCCCGCGGTCTTTGAAAGAACCGGTCGGATTCAGAAAATCGAGTTTGCAAAAGATTTCGCGCCCGTCATACGTGACCGGCACCAGCGGCGTCCAACCTTCACCGAGCGAAATGGGCGCAGCATGTGCGGGCAGGGGAAGGAACGCGCGATAGCGCCACAGCGAGCTATCGCTGCGCGCGATACGCGCGGTCTCGAACGCGGGCGCGCCGAAAATTTCCAACACGCCGCCGCACGCTTCGCACACCCACGCGCGTCCATCGAGCGGATACGTTGCGCCGCATTCTTGGCAGCGAATGCCCATTATCGCGCGCCTCGCATGGAAAATGCTTTTTGCGGCACACTGCGGCGCGTTTCACTTTTGCCCAAAACGGCGCCGAGCATTTGTGTGAGAACCCCTGTCATGTGTTCGATGCGTTTCTCGCTGTTGGTTTCGAGGCGGAGCCCCTGCGGGGACACTTCAATCGTGCCAATGACCAATTGTCCGATGTCGTTCACAATCGGCGGATGCGCGGGCAATGCCCATTCGGCGCGGTCTGGATGTTCCTCGATGGGCAAGAGGCGCAAGTCGCGTTGGAGCTGCGGGAGTACATGCGCGAGATTGATGTGGGGAAAGACGCGCTCGAGCAGTACGACGGGACTGTAGGTGCGGCGGTCCGGGTCGAGTGACACGTAGGTCCAGTCATCGTCGCGGCGGTGACATTTGCCAAATGCCTTGTTGCTGCCGCACCAGCATTTGTCTGCGGACAAGACGCGTTTGAAAAACACCATCGAAGTTTTGGCGCCGAGCATGTGCTGTGCCGCGTCACGATTTTTTTTTGTGTTCAAGCGGTTCGGTGATTGCCACCAGTATTCGACAATGATGACGCCTTTTTCCGGCGTTGCGTCGAGAAAGGATTCGTATTGAGGAAACACAAGCAAAGGGAGAAGGCGGAAGGATGAAGGATGACGAAAGCAAAGAATCTTTGTTCATCCTTCATCTCTCAACCTTCTAACTTTAGTTCACCACTTTTCCCGCCTGCCTTGTACACCAAACGCAAATTGTCTACGCGCACGCGACGGTCCACCGCTTTGACCATATCGTAAAGGGTCAGCGCCGCATTTGCGACGGCGACGAGGGCTTCCATCTCCACGCCGGTCTTGCCGATATTTTTGGCGACGGCAGTAATTTCGATGCACGCGTGTTCCGCGTCGGGGGGGGGGAGGTCGGCGAAATGAATTTCGACATCGGTCAGCAGCAGGGGGTGACACAGCGGAATCAATTCGTGGGTGCGTTTTGCAGCCATGATGCCCGCGACGCGCGCCACCGCAAATACGTCGCCTTTGGCGATGCCGTTTTGAGCAATTAACGCGCGCGTTTCATTGCGTAGAATAACATGCCCTTTGGCAATCGCCACGCGTTCGGTTTCGGCTTTGGCGCCAATGTCCACCATTTGCGCGCGTCCTTGCGCATCCAAATGAGTCAGCATTATTTTGAATTATACATCATGTGTGCGCGTGGGTGGACACGCCGCGCCGGATGCCGCAGGGTTTAGAAACCTGTGCGGTCTTTGGTATAATCGTTCGCGCAATGGCAAACCTCAACGTCTTGAGCCGACAGCCCGAAAAAATTGTTTTGGGCAAAGGCGGAGCAAAAAATTTCGGCAACCTGATTGGGCTTCTGATTTTTGGCGTGGTCGTTTGCGTTGGCATGAGCGCGTTTTTGGAGGAAGGCGTCATCAGCAATCCCGTTCTGCTCGTGATTGGCATCATCGTCGCCGTGGCGATTTTCAGTTCGGTCGTGGGCGCGCTGCGTTCCACCCGCGTCGTGATTGACAGTGAACAACGACTCGCTTCACGTGAGGACAAACTCTTGCTGTTTCCCATCCGCCGCCAGACGATGGCGCTTAACGTGATTCGGGATGTGCAGGTCTCCGCGACGCGTTTCAAAAGCGGTGCGGTACCCCTGACCTTGCCCTTTTGGCAAGTGGATTTGCGCGGGGTTGATGGTTCGACGCTGTTGGTGAACGAACGCGGCACGCATGTCGAAATGCGCGTGTTGGCGGATGAGGTTGGCGCAATTCTCAAGCGTCCGGTGCGCGATGCTGCCGTTCAACCGTCCGGCGCGCCTGCGCCTGCGCCAACGCGTTCCGCGCCCGATGCGTCCATTCGCAAAACGCGCGCGCGGCAAGCGCAACAACAAGCGGCAGCCGGCGTGCCGATTCTCGCGACGAGCGCGCGACAAGCCGCGGAACAAACCGCCGCGAATGCGGCGATTGTGGAAACGACCGCGCAATTGCAAGCGCAAGCCGCCGCGGCGAGCGCGCCGATTTTGCAAACGACCGCAATGCAAGCGTACGACCAAACCATTGCTACTGCCCCGATTGCGGCGGCGACGGCGCGCCAAACGCAAGCCCAAGTGAACGCAAATATGCCCGTTTTTGACATGGGCATGCGGATGGCGTTCAGCCAAATGTCGGCGTTTACATCGGATGTGGCAATTCAAGCGCAAATGAATAGCGCGTCGGCTGCCGCAGACGCGCCGTTTGTCGAGACGAGCGCGCGTTTGGTGCAGCAACAAAGCCAAGCCGCAATGACAATGGAGTATGGTCTGATGCCGTTGGCGGGCATGGCACAAATGCCCGCCGCCATATCGTTTCCGCCGGTCCTGACGTTGCCTGCCCTTGCGCCCGTTGCGCTGGACGCAGTCGCGTTGACTGTCGCGTCTACCATGCTGCCCGAAGCGCGTTGGGATGAACAAGCAACAACGGCGGACACTGCCGACTCGATTGAAAACGAAAGGGCGGGTGACCGCGACGACCCGACCGTACAATTTCGCGCCGCGCGCCAATTGTATGCCCAGGGGAATTATGCGGACGCGCAAGCCGCGTACGAACGCGCGTTGGATGGCGACCCGGGCAGCGCGTCCATTCACAATGACCTCGGCGTTTTGTTTCTGCAACAGCGCAAACTCGACGATGCTGAACGCGCGTTTCGCAAAACGATTGCGTTGGACCCGTTCTTTGCGCCGGGGCGTTACAATTTGGGCGTGACCTTGCTGCGTCAGGGTAAGCGCAGAGCGGCGGTGGAACAATTTCGTCTGGGCGCGAACAATGCGCCCGCGCAGAAACAGGATTTTCAAGACGCTTTGCGCGGCAATGTACATGCGCCGATGCTGAGCGGATAAGGATGCCTTGTCGGAAGCGAACATGTCATTTCCTAAAATCGAAAACGGAACATCCAAAGCGGAACTTGTGGCGGCGGTACAGGCGCATTTGGAGGCGCAGGGCATGACGATTGCAGAAATTGATGCAGCGCGTCCGTGGGGCGCGTTTTTGCGTATTATCAATGCGCAGGCGGACCAATTTATTGCCGCGTATTACGGCGATATCCAAGTGCCGTTCGAGGCACAGCACGGCGAACGCAGTCCAAAAATTTTGCTCGTCGCCCCGCACCAACGGTTGTCATGGCAGTATCACAATCGCCGCGCGGAAGTGTGGCGCGCGATAGACAGTGACGTTGGCGTATTTTTTAGTGACACGGACGCGCAGCCGGATGACAAAATCATTTTGCGCGCGGGTGAGGAAATTGAACTCGCGCGCGGTACGCGACATCGGCTGGTCGGTCTGGACACGTGGGGCGCGGTGGCGGAAATTTGGATTCACACCGACCCGCAGCGCCTTTCGGACGAAAACGATATTGTGCGTTTGCAAGACGATTACGCACGCCATTAAACGTTGAACGTTCAAACATTGAACATTCAACCGAAAACCGACACGTATGAGATTTGCTGAACTCGTTGATTATCTCGCGCAGCTCGAGGCGACATCCAAGCGTTTGGAAATGACGCGTATTTTGGGTGAACTGTTCCAAGCCGCGCACGCAGACGACATTGCCGCGATTGTGTATCTCACCCAAGAACGGCTCGCGCCGAATTATGAAGCGATTGAATTCGGTATGGGCGAAGCGTTGATCGCCCAAGCGGTGGCGCAGGCGACCAATACGCCGTTGGCGGATGTGAAAAAAGCGTACAAAGAAAAAGGTGATTACGGCATCGTCGTCGAGGAACTGAGCAAAGCGAAAAGTAAAAAGTTGGACGTGAGCGAGGTGTTTGAAAAATTGCGTGAAATCGCGACGACGAGCGGCGAAGGCACGGTGGAAAAACGTGTTGGCTTGCTCGCGGATTTGTTGAAACAATCAAGCCCGCGCGAAGCGCGTTATCTTTTGCGCGTGCCGATGGGACGTTTGCGTCTCGGCGTCGGCGATGTGACGGTGCTGGATGGTTTGTCATGGAGTGAAACGGGCGACAAAAGTTTGCGTCCCGATTTGGAGCGCGCGTACAACATTACGAGTGATTTGGGTCTCGTCGCGACGACGTTCAAAACAGACGGCGTCAAAGGACTCAAGAAATTAAAAATCACGGTCGGTAAACCGATTCGCATGGAACTCGCGGAACGCGCCAAAAGCGCGCAAGAGATTATTACGCGGATGGGCGAGTGTGCGTTGGAACCGAAAGTGGACGGTTTTCGCGTGCAGGCGCACAAGGACGGCGACAAGGTGCGGATGTTTTCGCGCAATCTGGAAGAAACGACGGGCATGTTTCCCGATGTGGCGGACGCGGTGCGAAAACAGATTCAAGCGAAACGCGCGATTCTCGAAGGCGAAGCGATTGCGTATGACCCCGACACGGGCGATTTTTTGCCGTTTCAAGAAACG
>CAZXYP010000288.1:5565-7330 GCA_964644955.1 uncultured Anaerolineales bacterium
CCGCCGCAAGCATGGGATTGATGAAATGACACAATCGCATCCGTTGAAATTGTTGGCGTTCGATGTGTTGTGGATTGACGGCGAAGATGTGACGGGTGTGCCGTACAAGGAACGTCACGAACGGTTGGGCAGGTTGATTGGCGAAGGAAATGGGATTCAACTCATTGAACAAGTTTATGTGACCGAGCCGAAACAGGTTGATGATTTTTTCATGGCGAAAATTGAAGCGGGTCTCGAAGGCATCATGGCGAAACGTCCCGACTCGACGTATCAAGCGGGCGCGCGCAATTTCAATTGGATGAAATTCAAACGCGCGTATCAAGGGCATTTGCGCGATACGGTGGATGTGGTGGTCGTCGGCTTTTTGCGCGGACGCGGACAGCGCGCGAAATTCGGCATCGGCGCGCTGCTGTGCGCGGTGTACGATAACAAGAATGACCGCTTTCGCACCGTCGGCAAAGTGGGTTCGGGTCTTACGGAATTGGAATTTGCCGAGTATTACAACAAACTGAACGCGATTGCGCTCCCTCACAAACACGCACGCGTAGATTCAAACATGATTCCCGATGTGTGGGTGGAACCGAAATATGTGATGGAGGTGCAAGCCGACGAAATCACGCGCAGTCAAATTCACACGGCAGGCATGTACGGCGATGAAGCCGGTTACGCGCTCCGTTTCCCGCGCGTGGTGAATCCAAACCGCGAGGACAAATCGCCGGAAGACGCGACGACGGAGCAAGAAATTATGGCGATGTTTGACAAGCAGATGCGGAGTGAGGTGAAGGAGTAGAGGGTTCAACAATGGATGTTTTTCGTACAGATTCTAGCCAAATCCAAATCTACAATGACGATGTAATGAATCTCTATGATAAATGGGATTCACCTGTCGTTATCGTATGCGATGGTCCCTATGGCGTCAAAGGGTTCAAGGGCGATCTGTACACACCTGATGGGCTGGATGAATGGTATGAACCGCATATTGCCATGTGGACGGAAAAGGCGACGCCCCAAACGACGCTTTGGTTTTGGGGCATCGAACGCGGTTGGGTGAAAGTGCATCCTGTTTTGGAAAAATATGGATGGGAATTTCGCGCGTGCAATGTATGGGACAAGGGAATTGAACATATTGCGGGAAACTCGAATACGAAATCACTGCGGCAATTGCCCATCGTCACGGAAATTTGTGTGCAGTACGTGAAAAAGCCAATCTTCCGCGCGAAAGGCGAAATGCTTTCGATGAAAGATTGGCTGCGTTACGAATGGAAACGCACGGGGCTACCGTTTTCCAAAACAAACGAAGCAGCTGGGGTTGAAAATGCCGCAACACGCAAGTGGTTCACCGATGATTGGTTGTGGTACATGCCGCCGCCGGAAGCGTTTGAAAAACTCGTCGCGTATGCAAACGAGTACGGCGAACCAAATGGACGTCCATATTTTTCGGTTGATGGAACGCGTTCATTGAAGAAGGACGAATGGGAAAAGCAGCGCGCGAAATTTTATTGTCCGATGGGCGTTACGAATGTTTGGCGGCAGTCGCCTCTGAATGGCGCAGAGCGCGTCAAGAATGGAATGAAAGCGGTGCATCTCAATCAAAAGCCGCTCAAGTTGACGCGCATGATTATTGAAATGTCGTCTGACGTAGGAGATTTGGTGTGGGAACCGTTTGCGGGTTTATGCACTGGCGCAATCGCCGCGCATCAACTCAAACGTAAAGGCGGTATGTCAAATTTTGTGTAAAGTCGCGGAGCCGAGTCGGCAGCGCGCG
>CAZXYP010000289.1:0-7310 GCA_964644955.1 uncultured Anaerolineales bacterium
AGACGCCGCGCTGACGCAATTTTTCCAGAATCAATGTGCGTTCGTCCACCAATTGTTCCGCGACCGCGCGTTCATAGACGCCGACGGAATCGCGCGGGATTTGCTGCGCGAGCTGCAAAACGGTCGGGTCGCTGATGGCAACAAGCAAAACGAGATGACGCGGCGACATGGGCGCGATTTGTCTCACCAACGTATCTGCGGCAATGCCTGTGGCAATGTCGGAAAAAATGACAATGAGCGAACGCTTTTTGTGTTTCGCGCCGAGATAGGCAAACGCGTGTACGTAATCGGATTCGACGGGTTCGGTGTCCACCGCGTACAGCGTCGCCAACATGCGGTAAAACTGTCCGCGCCCCGCGCGCGGCGCGACATATTGTTTCACCTCATCGGCGAATGCCAACATCCCGACGCGGTCGCCGCGCAGCGCGGCAACATACGAAAGCATCAGCACCGCATTGACGGCGTAATCCAATTTGGCGAGCCCCTGTCCCGAAGGATTGGCAGGGTCTGCGACGGGCGGACGCATCAACCGCCCCGTGTCGAGCAGCGACATGATGGTCTGACTTTTTTCGGTCTCGAATTCGCGCGTGACGGGTTTGGCGCGGCGCGCGGTCGCTTTCCAATCAATCTTGCGAAATTCGTCGTCGAGTTGATATTCGCGCAAACGTTCAAATTCGGTGCCGCTGCCGAGCATGCGCATTTGGCGCAAACCGATTTCTTGCAATTGTCCTTTGCGCGCTTGCAGTTCGTATTTGCGAATGTCGAGCAGGTTGGGATAGACCTTGACAGGCGCGCGCGTGGGGAAACGCGCCTGGCGGCGAATCAGACCCAGCACGCCGTTCCAGCGCAGATTCGTGTCACCGAATACGTAATCACCGCGACGCGGGGGGCGCACATGATACGCCAACGTGACGGGCGCGCGCGGCGCGAGTGAAAAATTTTTGCTTTTGGGGTCCGGCGCGGGCGCATTGAGCAACACGCGGTCGGCGCGAAATTCGGGCGGATATTCGTCGCGCGCAATGGCGCGGACGGTGCGCGTGCCGCGATTTTCGATGTGGAGCGCGACGCGATTGTTTGCGCCGAGCGAAAGGCGCGCGTCATTTTCGCGCGTGATGTAAAAGGCGGCGGGTCCCGGCGTCAATGCGCGGTCGGCGAATAGCATTGCAATGACGACGAACAAATACGCGAGCGCGAGAGAAACAAACAGCGGTTCGAGCGTGCCGAGCGCGAGCAGCAGCGCAGTCAACAAAATCAAAAACAACGCGCGGCGGGTGAGTAACAGCATTGGTGGCAATTTTACTCGCGTCGGGATTGCGCCGCAACATCAAGTTATGCTATCGCTTTTTCGGCAGCGGAATCTGCCCTTGCTTCCGCGCGCGCCTTTTCCGCAGACTTTTTGATTTTGCCGCGTTCTTCGTTGTTTAATATTTTTTTGCGGATGCGCAGGTTGAGCGGCGTCACTTCCAACAATTCGTCTTCGGAAATGTATTCGATGGCGTCATCGAGCGACATGATGCGGGGGGGGGTGAGCTGCACCGCAATGTCCGCGTTCGACGAACGCATGTTGGTCAGATGTTTTTTCTTGGCGACGTTGACGACCACGTCTTCTTCGCGCGGGTTCTCGCCGACGACCATGCCCATGTACACTTCGGTTCCCGGTCCGATGAACAGAACCCCGCGTCCTTCCGCGTTGCTCAAGCCAAAGGTGGTCGCAGTGCCTGCTTCATGCGCGACGAGCGAGCCGTGCGTGCGCGTGGCAATGTCGCCTGCGAGCGGATGATAGCCCGCAAACAGCGCGTGCATAATGCCCGTGCCGCGCGTCGCGGTGAGAAACTTGGAGCGGAAACCGAGCAAGCCGCGCGTCGGCACGCGATAGCGCAAATGCGCGCTGCCGTCGTCGCTGTGATGCAGCTCAGTCAGCTGCGCGCGGCGCAAGCCGAGCATTTCCATCACCGCGCCCATCGAATCCTGCGCGACTTCGATAAAGACATCTTCAAACGGTTCGAGTTTCTCGCCGTTCGCGCCCGTATGAAAAATGACTTCGGGTTTGGCGACTTGAAACTCGTATCCTTCGCGGCGCATCGTTTCAATCAAAATGGCGAGATGCAGTTCGCCGCGTCCGCTCACGATAAAAGTGTCCGCGCTTTCGGTTTCTTGCACCGTCAGGGAAACGTTGGCTTCGAGTTCCTTGAACAAACGCTCGCGCAGTTTGCGCGACGTAGAAAACTGCCCCTCGCGTCCGCCGAACGGCGAGGTGTTGACGCCGAACGTCATACGGACTGTTGGCGCTTCGACGCGTATCGGCGGCAGGGCTTTGGGCTGCAGCGCGTCCGCAATCGTTTCGCCGATATACACTTCGGGAATGCCGGTAATGGCGACGATTTCGCCCGCTTCGGCTTGGTCCACCGGAATGCGGTCGAGCCCCTGATGGATAAACAATTCGGCGATTTTGTTTTTTTCCATCACGCCGTGCACGTCAATACGCATCACTTCTTGCGCTTTGCGAATCTGTCCCGCAAACACGCGTCCGATGGCAATGCGTCCTTTGTAATCATCGTATGCCAGCGACGTGACGAGCATTTGCAAAGGTTCATCGGGCGCGATTTCGGGCGCGGGAATGTATTCCACAATCGTCTCGAACAAGGGCTGCAAATCAGCGGCGACGATGTTGCCTTCTTTGTCTTGAAACGCGTGCTGGGCGAGATGCGGGTCGAGCGTGGCGCGTCCGGTTAGCGCGTCGGTGTACACAATCGGGAATTCGGCTTGCGCGTCCGTCGCGCCGAGGTCCACAAACAAATCAAATGTTGCGTTCGCCACATGATTCAAGCGCGCGTTCGGGCGGTCCACTTTGTTGATGACCACAATCGCCTGATGTCCGAGTTCCAATGCTTTGCGCAAGACAAAACGCGTTTGCGGCATCGGTCCGTCCACCGCGTCCACCAGTAACAAAACCCCGTCCGCCATGTTCAAGACGCGTTCCACTTCACCGCCAAAGTCGGCGTGTCCGGGCGTGTCAATGATGTTGATTTTGATGTCGTGATAGGTGATGGCGGTGTTTTTGGCGAGAATGGTGATGCCGCGTTCGCGTTCCAAATCGTTGGAATCCATGACGCGTTCCTGCACGACTTGATTGTCGCGAAAAATGTGCGATTGTTTGAGCATCGCGTCCACGAGCGTGGTCTTGCCGTGGTCCACGTGCGCGATGATGGCGATATTGCGAATGTCGTTGCGGAAATTCATAAGACTGGAGAATAGAGACTAGAGATTGAAACGCATGGTCGCGTCTCGAGTCTCTAGTCTCCGGTCTCTTGTACAGACAAACAAAAACCCCGGCGGCTGCCGAGGCGGTCTTTCCTCTGTAGTACAAGAACATTATACACGTGACGCGGCGCGTTACAAAATTACGGTTGGGACTTGCGTGGTGTACTTAGGCTTCACACGCCGCGCCTCCTTCCACGCAAGATGCAACGCCGCCCAAAGTTGCACACAAACCGTTACAGACCGCACAATCCAATACCAGAGCGCCGCTGGTGGGGGTGTTATTGCAGACGCAACAAAATTCCGTAAAGGATTGCGCGTGTGCCGGCTTGGGCGCAACGATTTTGACGACGACCGGAATCGCGGCAGCCGTTGCAACGACTCCCGCGCGTTTCAAGAACTGACGGCGTGACATGCCGGTAAAGCCGTTGCGCGTTGGCTGTTCCAGCAAATCGTCCAACTGCGCGAGCGCGTAATAGACGGCTTGTTCGTCCGTCGGCGTGGTTTGATTCAGATACTGCGCAATCTCTTGCACCGAACGTTTGCCGTTGCACGCCCGCCATACGGCGGCGGCGGACGGATTCAGCACATACGCCTTGTCGGTGCGTGTGTCATAGATGACGAGCTCGTTTTGCGCGTCTTGCACGAGTAAATCATTGGACCGCGCGCGCGGTCGTGTGATGTTTGCCATTTGCTTGCTCCTTTGGTTGGGTGGATTGGTGGAGTCAAAAAATATCACAACCGGACTTGATTTGTCAAGCGGGGTAGGCGGTGTGTTCGGGGTGGGAATGTTCTACGCCTTCTACCGCGCTCATGATGCGCGCGGCGACCTGCGCGCGTTCGCCCGACGCGTCGAGACGATGCGCGATGCCGCGCGCGCGATAAAACTCGATGAGCGGTTCGGTTTCGGCTTTGTACACCGCGAGGCGATTTACAATCACGTTCGGCAAATCGTCGGGACGCTGAACGAGCAGTCCGCCGCGTTCGAGACAGCGCGCAATCGCGGCTTCGTCGTTGATGTGAATGATTTCGTCGGGACCGTTGCCGTAACAAATGCGGCGTCCGCCGAGCCGATGCACCGCTTCCGAAACGCTCAACTGCAAATCAATCACCGCGCTCAACGGGCGATGCAGTTCCTCCAAAATCGCGTCCAATGCCTGCGCTTGCGGAATCGTGCGCGGAAAGCCGTCGAGCAGAAATCCTTTGTCGCGCGGAATGTCCGCGAGCCACGCGCGCAATATGTCGATCATCAACGCGTCGTCCACCAATTCGCCGCGCGCCAAGACATCGCGCACGCGCAAACCAATCGGCGTGCCGGCGGCGATTTGTTCGCGCAATAATTTGCCTGTCGAAATCGCGGCGACGTTCCAATGCTGCATCAGGTATTCGGCTTGCGTGCTTTTGCCCGCGCCGGGCGGTCCGAACAGCAGCGCGTGATAAATGGGATGGGACATGTTTTTGGGGCGGTTAAATTTTTGTAGGGACGTTCAATTGAACGTCCCTACAAAAATTTTCCGGGCATTATTCCGACGGCGGCGGCGTGGGCGTCGGTCCGCTGGATTTCGCGGGCGTCGGCGGTTTGACGTTGAAATATTTTTCTATCACTTTGCGGAAAATGGGCGCGGCGACTTTGGAACCTTCGCCGCCGTTTTCGACCATGACACAGCAGGCAATCTGCGGGTCCTCAAACGGCGCGTATCCGGCGAACCATGCGTGCGGGTCGAAATTGCCCGCGACCTGTGAAGTGCCGGTCTTGCCCGCGGTGCTGACGGGTAGTTTGTCAAACACATACGCGGCAGTCCCGTCTTTGGACATGGTGACGCCGTGCATGGCGTCGCGCACGATGGCGAGTGTCCCCGCGCTGACGGGCAGGTCGCCGCGTTTTTGGGGCGGCACAATTTCTTCGGTCCCGTTCACAAAGTCTTGAATTTTTGCAATCAAGTTCGGACGCCACAGCGTGCCGCCGTTCGCCACTGCCGCGACAAAATCCGCCACTTGGAGCGGCGTCGTTTGAAATGTGTCTTGACCGATTGCCATGTCGGTGCTGTCCGTCGGCTGCCATTCCTGTACCTTGGGGTCGGGGACATTGCCGGCGACTTCTTGAATGCCGATACCGGTTTCGGAACCCAAACCGAATGCGCGGCAAAAATCGGTGAGCAGATGCGGGTCCTTGGCGTGCAGAATCAACCCCGTTTCATAGTAGGCAATGTCGCACGATTGCGTCAACGCGTTCTGCAATGAAATGGTGCCGTGCGTTTTGCCGTATCCGTTGATCCAACACGCTTTCGGGTAACCCAACCCTTTCCAAATGCCGGTGCAGCGAAACGGTGTGTGCGGCGACATGCCGCCGCGTTCGATGGCGGTGGCGGTGGTAATGATTTTTTGGACCGAGCCGTGCGGATACGCGCCCTGGGTCGCGCGATTGAGCATAATTTTTTGTGGGCTGGTTAAATAAGTGGCGCGTTCTTGATTGCGATTGCGGTCCACGAACGCGTTCGAGTCGAAACCGGGATTGCTGTACATTGCCAAGACGTTGCCGGTCTTGACATCCAAAACGGTGATACTGCCGCGCTGATTGCCCAATAACGCGGCAATGTGTTTTTGCAATTCGCCGTCAATCGTCGCATAGACACTTTTGCTTTGTTCCGCCGCGCGTTCGGCAATCGTTTCCGTAATTTTGCCTTCGGCATCGAGCGCGACCAATTTGCCGCCGCGTCCGCCGGACAGGTACGGCTCGGCGAGGTGTTCCAAGCCCGCGCGTCCAAAATATTCGCCTTCGCGATAGCCCAGGCCGTAGAGCTCGCCCAATTCGTCCGCGCTGATTTGTCCGACGTATCCGGCAATGTGTCCCGCCGCCGCGCCGAGCGGATACTGCCGCGCATCTTGTTCTTCCAGGACAATCCCGGGCAGGGACAATGCCTCTGCGTTTGCTTGCGCAATCTCGGGCGTGATGGTTTGAATGGGAATTTTCCATTCGGGATTTTGTCCGCCGTATCGTTTTTTGATGTCGCTTTGAGAGAGTCCGAGAACCGATTCCAGTTCCGCCAACACTTGCGCTTCGACGCCGTTGCGCCGCATTTCGGCGGGCCAGAGATTGACCACGAGCGCTTTGACGCCGATGGCGATGGGCGCGCCGCTGCGGTCATAGATATTGCCGCGCGTGGATTTGGTGACATAGAGTTTGACGCGGTTGCCGTTTTCGAGCTGTGTGAGAATGAGACGCGGCGACCAGAGAATGCCCCACTTGCCCTGTTCGCGCAACAGCGAAAACGCATTGTCTTGATCCAACGCGCCGAGCAGCGCGGTCTCGAAATGCACTTGGAATTGCGCGTTCGCGGTACTGCCTTGTTCGGCGATGGCGGTCAAGGTGGCGTTGGTTTGCGTGACGGTGGCTTCTGCCAAAACGTTTTTGTAGCGTTGAATAAATTCTTCTTGGGAAATTTTTGCCTGCGACGCGGGCGCGAGCGCGGTGTACATTGCGGCATAGTTGCCCTTGTTCCACGCGTCGAGGAAAAAGCGCGCGGTTACATCGGCGGGCTGGGGCGCGGGTGTGGCGGTGCGCGCGGCAGTGGGTTTGGCTGTCGGCGGCGCGGGCGTCGGTTCGGAGGCATCGCACGCTTGCAGCGCGACGACCGCGCCGCCCACGGCGAGGAATTTCAAAAAGGCGCGTCGGGATAAAATGTGTTGGGTGGAATCAAACATCAGCAAGTATTACGCAGGTGAGCCGGAGCGGTAACACGAAACATTATAACAAAGGCGCGCGCGGCGGGCAAAACGGGGAGGAGGGGCGATTGGAAATCGCGGCAACGGGAACGCGAAACCGACCTGCGTCGGTTTGGGTAGTTGATTCGACGGAGGTCGAATTCGCCATGCGTTGCGGCGATTCGAATCGCCTGAAGTGGTGACTCCCCATATCTTTAAAACGTGACAGGTTTCCGGAAACCTGTCACGTTCTGGAAACAAGCATTTTTTACGAGATGAGGGTATTCACCAAACCGGGTGCAATTCACATTGGGGGCAAGTTTTCGGGCAAATAGAATTTGCAGCAACGA
>CAZXYP010000290.1:0-7285 GCA_964644955.1 uncultured Anaerolineales bacterium
TGCAAAAATATGTGACCACTTCCCCCAACGTACAGGGAGCGCGATTTGTCGGCGTCACGCTTAAACATTTTGCGGGCATTGATTTTTGGCATGTTGACATTGCGTGGAAGGAATAAATAAATGGACGATGGACAATAAACAAGCTTTGCCGTTGTCCATAGTCCATTCTTGGTTGTTCATTGTTGTACATTTTTCACGGCGAAGATGATTTTACGCGCGCGGATGCGCTCAAGGCCTTGCGCGCCGAAATGGGCGACCCGCAGTTTGCCGATTTGAACACGACGGTGCTGGACGGAAAATATCTGTCATTCGGCGAATTGCGCCATCACGCCGACTCGATTCCGTTCCTCTCGGACAAACGCTTGGTGATTGTCGAAGGCATGCTCGCGCGTTTGGATCCGCGCCGCCCGACGAAAAGCGAGAGCGATGACGAGACGGTCGAAGCGGAAACCGAACCGGAAGCGAATGCCGACCTCAAAGAACAGCTGCTCGATTACTTGCCCAATTTGCCGCCGACCACAAATCTGGTTTTTGTCGAAAACAAAAAACTGCACGCCAACAACGCGCTCTTGAAATTCGCGGAAAAAGAAAAAAAGAACGCGCTCGTCAGATTATTTTCCGCGCCCGATGCCAAAGACCTGCCCGATTGGGTCATTGAGCATACCGAGAAAAAGGGCGGCGCGATTGATTTTTCGGCGGCAAATGATTTGGCGCTGTATCTTGGCGGTGATTTGCGCGCGCTGGACAATGAAATCGAAAAGTTGATTCTGTACCGCAACGGAGAGCCGATTCGGCGCGACGATGTGCAGTTCATGGTCGCGCCCGCGCAAGAGCAAAAAGTTTTTGACTTGGTGGACGCGCTCGGGCATAAACGCACACAGCGCGCGCTCGAATTGCTGCACGAACAACTGCGACAAAATGCAAATGAGTTTTATTTGCTGAGTATGATTACGCGCCAGTATCGCATCCTCCTGCAAGTGCGCGATTTAATGACGCGCGGCATGAACACGGACGCGATTCAAAAGCAAGTGGGATTGCATCCGTTTGTGGCAAAAAAAATGTCCGAACAGGCGCGCAATTATTCAGTCGCGCAATTGGAAACGATCCTGCGCCAGCTGCTCGAAATTGACGTGGATTTGAAAACGAGCAAATTGGAACCGACGTTGGCGCTCGATTTGTTGGTGGTGGATTTGACGCAAAGATAGGAAATTCTTTCGCGGATTCCATAAGCCCATCGCACACTTACGCAATATAAAAAACTGTGCCGCAAAACGCGGCACAGTTTTTTTGATGGGCGCGCAGTTGTGGGAAACCTGCAGCGCCGCGAGAATTTGCGGGTAGAAAGGCAATCGCTCATGCCGCGCGTGTGCGCGGCAGCGCGCCAAGGACTTGCCCGCGGAACGCGTCATAATCGCTTGACGGCAGGTACGCGATTTGCACGCGAATGTTTTCGCCGTTCGCAATGAGCAAAAAATCGCCGCGCCCCGCGAGTTTGTCCGCGCCGCTTTGGGCGATGCCGGATGCGACCAATGCTTCATTTGCGCTCGTCACTTTGCCGACAAGACGCACCGGGAAATTCGCCTTGACCAAGCCACCGACAACCGAAGCCGCCGGTTTTTGCGTGCAGGCAATGACCGAAATGCCCGCGCTACGCCCGCGCTGTACCAAACGCGTCAAATAATCCTCCGCCTCTCCCCCGCCTTGCATGAGCAAATCCGCGAGTTCGTCAATCATCAAAACGATACGGGGGCGTGTAATCATTTCTAGTTGCCGCCGCATCATTTCTTCGACCAACCATTCGAGATTCGCAATCGCGTCCTCGACATTTTTGATGATGGGACACAACAAATGCGGCGCATGTTCAAAGACGCGAAATTCGCTTGCTTTCGGGTCCACAATAATGATTTGCACATCACGGGCGCGCTGAAACAACATCAGCGAAGCGAGCATCGTCCGCGCGGCTTCGCTTTTGCCCGAACCGGTCGTTCCCGCAATCAAAACATGCGCGACATCGGGCGCAGAGACGCGCAGCAACAGCGGCACGCCATCCGTCGCCATACCCAACAAGGTCGTGCCCGCCACATTCATCGCTTGCGCCATCATCGCGTCATCCCGCAATTGCCTACACAGGTCGAGCAAACGCAGCGGTTTTACATCTTGACGCGGAATTTCAATATTGATTTGTCCGTTGGAACGAGAGACACGCGCGGCGGGCGCATCGAGCGCAAGCGCGATTTCCTCGGCGAGGTTTTCGAGTTTCGAGACTTTGGTCGCGGCGGAGGGCGTGACGTGAAACTGGATGGTGCGCGGCGTGACGCGTCCGCCGGTCACGCGCGCGGGCGCCTTGTGGGTCGCCAACACCCATTCGATTCGGTCCGCTTGTTGATGCAGTCGCTGTCTGTTCATACACGCGCCCCGTTTTTGCCTTCAGAACGTTTGTTCTGATTATAGCGAACGTGCGTTCTATTGTCAAGGGGCGCGACCTTAAAAAATGCGGCTGCCTGTCAAGTTGAGACGCCTAATTTTTCGTAGAATACTCACAGGGATAATCGGGAGCCATCGAATTGAATTCGACGTCATAAACAAAGCGTTCAACGAAACAAAACAAATGCTGAACGACAGACAAGTACCATTCAATAAAAAAACCCGCGACGTGATTGGCATC
Source organism: uncultured Anaerolineales bacterium (assembly GCA_964644955.1). GTDB lineage: Bacteria > Chloroflexota > Anaerolineae > UBA4142 > SHND01 > SHND01. Next base: position 2,666 of record CAZXYP010000290.1, read on the forward strand.
ACGCGCGGGCTTGTGTTGTTCAAATTTGTGACGGCATTTATTTTTGCCGTAGTTTCGGTGAATCGAACCACAGCCCGCTGATTTGATGTTCACCGTCAGGACGAAACACAACGCGCATTGTCACACCGTCTTCGTTTTCAAAGCGTCCATTGTAAATAACGACGATAAAGCTATCTTGCTTCACCACGTTCGTCACTTGACGGGAAAGGTATTTGCCAATTTTGCCGAGAATGGCGGCGCGCGTTTGCGTGAACACTGCTTCCGTTTCGGCTTGGCGCATCGGCGCGTCAAAATCGCGCGCAAAGATGGCGTAGTCGCCGGCATTGAACCCATTGAGCAGGTTTTCAGTTTTCGGTTCCGCATAGGCAAGCACGGCATCGCGTTCCGCGCCCGTAATTGGTTGTGCGCTCACACTGCATGCCGCAAATAGCCCGGACGCCAAGATACAAATCGCGGTGAGTGTAATTATTTTCTTCATCTGTGGAGCATCAACAAAAAACCAGACACTGACGTATCTGGTTATTTTCTATTTTCTACTTTATACGTTTACGCCGCCATACCCAACTGGCGAATCACCAGCACCACTTTGCCCTGAATCTCCAGGTTACGCGGCTCGACTTCGATCGGTGTGTAAGACGGGTTCGCTGGCACGAGTTCGATTTTGCTTTTGCGGCGGTAAAAGTATTTGAGCGTCGTCTGTTGTTTATCCTTGATCCACGCCGCCACCATATCGCCGTCGCGCGCAGTCTGCTGCGATTTCATCACCACAATGTCACCGTCGTGAATAGACGCGTCAATCATCGAGTCCCCTTTGACATGCAGCGCAAAGAGTTTGCTCGCGTCCGATTCCGGCAAAAGACTGCGGGTTAACAAAACACTTTCGTGGTCGGCTTCGAACGCGCTGGAATCGGGAACTTCGATGGGTTTACCGGCGACAATGCGCCCGAGCAGCGGCACCTGAATAAAGCGCGCATCATTCATCGGCTTGCCATTCGGCGCGGTCAGACGCAAACCGCGCGAAACCTCTTTTTCGCGCGAAATCAACCCCGCCTTTTCGAGAATGTTCAAATTATAATTGACCACCGACGTGGACGAAATACCGACATTCGACCCGATTTCCCGAATCGTGGGCGGGCGCCCCTTGTCGCTCGAAAACCGCTGAATAAAGTTATAAATCTGCTGTTGACGCTCTGACAGTGCCATGTGCTTTTCCTCCCCAATTGTGGACAAATCCCGTAGTACACGCGTTCGATTGGTATTTTAACCGAACACGCGTTCCATGTCAAGCTTTTTGAGAACAAATTTTCGCATTTGCCCCTCACCCTCTCAAACGCGCGTTCGTCGAGTCGTACAGCGGCGCGCGCTCCACAATGGTGGGAAATTTTTTGCCAAACAAGTAGATGGACAGTTCTGTGCCGGGCGCGCTGTATGCGCGCGGCAGATACGCGAGCACAATCGTTTGATTGAGAAAATGTCCGTACTCGCCCGAACATACGTAACTGATTGCATCGTTCCCCGCGTAAATCGGTTCCCAGCCGTGTGGAATTTCGTCGCTGCCGTGAACGACCAAACATTGCAGCGTGCGCGTGACGCCATCTTTCTTTTGTTTCAGCAGCGCGTCGCGTCCGCGAAAATCCGATTTGTTGAATTTCACAAACGCGTCCAAACCCGCTTCCAACGGCGTTGTCAGCGCGTTCATGTCGAGACCCCAAAAGCGATAGCCCTTTTCCAAACGCATGGAATCCAACGCGCGATAACCGAAATTGACAATCTCAAATTCGCGCCCCGCGTTCATCAATAGATTGTACACATGACGTTGATATTCCGGCGCCACGTACAATTCCCAGCCCAATTCGCCAACATACGAAACGCGATACGCGCGCACGGGCGCCGCGCCGACGAAAATATCTTGCGCGGTCAGGAAGCGAAACGCGTTGTTGGAAATATCCGCATCCGTGACGCGCGCCAAGACATCGCGGGCGCGCGGGCCCATCAGACTCAACACCGCGTAGTGAGGGGTAATGTCGCGCAATGTGACACTACCGTCTTGGGGCAAATTCATTTGCATCCATCCCCAATCGTGAGTCGTCGTCCACGCTGCCGTAATGACCCAAAATGTATTTTCGGCGACGCGCGTCACGGTCACATCGCACTCGATGCCGCCGCGTGCGTTCAACATTTGCGTCACGACGATTTTTCCAATCGGCACATCAATGTCATTCGCGCACAAATGATTGAGCCAATGCAGCGCGCCCGCGCCGGAAATCTCGAATTTTCCAAAACTGGTCTGGTCAAGAATGCCAACGCGTTCGCGCACCGCGCGACACTCCGCGCCCACATGCTCAAACCAATGCGCGCGCCCGAACGTATGCCCGTCGCGCGCTTCAACGCCTGGCGGCGCAAACCACAGCGGACGTTCCCAACCGTGCCGCGCGCAAAAGACCGCGCCTTGTTCTGCGAGGATGTCATGAACGGGACTTGTTTTCAATGGGCGTCCCGCGTCGCGTTCGTGATGCGGATAATGCACCGCGTAATCCATCGCATACGCTTCGATAGCTTTGGCGACCAGATAGGTTTTGCGCGTCGCGTATTCACCAAAACGCCGCACATCATATTCCCACATATCCACGCTCGGCGCGCCTTTGACAATCCATTCGGCCAACATGCGTCCCGTGCCGCCGCTGTTGGCGATGCCGAACAAACTGAATCCTGCTATCACAAAAAAGTTGCGCGCGTTTGGCACAGGTCCAACAATCGGTGAACCGTCGGGCGTATATGCGTCAGGTCCATTCACAATTTTTTTGATGCCGACGCGATTCAACACGGGAATGCGTTCCGCCGCGCGCAGCAAATCGGGTTCGAGATGTTCCACGCGATTCGGCAAAAGTTCCTGACCGAATTCGCGCGGGATGCCGTCCACCGCCCACGGAATCGGATTGTGTTCGAAAAATCCAAACAGCAAACCGTCGCCTTCTTGCCGCATATAAAAAACGCGTTCGGGATCGCGCGTGACGGGAATTTCGCGCCCTGTCATTGCGAGGAACGAAGCAATCTCCGGGACGGCTTCGGTGATGACGTAATGATGCTCCATCGGCACGATAGGTAATTCGACGCCGACCAATTTCCCGATTTCGCGCGCCCAGTTCCCGCCCGCATTGACGACGATTTCGGCGGTGATGGCGCCGTTGTTGGTTTCGATTGTCCATTCGCCGGACGCGCTGCGCGAAATTTTCTCGACGCGTGTGCCGCGATAAATTGCCGCGCCGCGTTGGCGCGCGCCCTTTGCCAACGCCATCGTCACCGACGACGGGTCGAGATATCCGTCGCCGTGTAAATGCGCGACGGCGAACACGCCATCGGGATTGATGAATGGATTGAGCGTCAACGCTTCGTCCACACTGATAATTTCATTCCGCACGCCCGCGAGCTGCGCCATATCCTGAATCTGTTGGTACCATTTCAATAAATCGCGCGTCGTCGCCAGGCGCAAACTACCGACTTGATGATAGCCGACGTTTTGTCCCGTTTCGGCTTCGAGCGCCGCATACAATTCGTTCGAGTATTTCAACACGCGCAAAATGTTCAACGATGAGGTGAACATCGGCGTATTGCCCACCGAATGCCACGTCGAACCGCTCGTCAGTTCATTGCGTTCGAGCAATACAACATCCGTCCAACCCAACTTGGTCAAATGATACAAGACACTGCACCCCGCGATGCCGCCGCCGATGACGACGACGCGCGCGTGCTTTTTTAGTTCGACGATTTGTTCGGACATCCCTCGCCTCCTTGCTTCGGTACAATGCACAGGTTTGACACACATGGTAACGCGTTTATGAATCACGTGCAATCGGAATCGCGCCCCAATTTCAGGTTGATGAAAATTGATTTTTTGAGTACGATAATGCACAAAGGAGGTCAGCATGTCCAAAAAACGTATTTTCATTTCCCTGAGCGCGGTCTTGCTCGTGCTTGGCGCGTTCAGTGTGTTGGCTGCCGCGCCAACGTTTGCGGCAGGTCGCGCGCCGGCGCGCTACACACTTGAGCAACAAGCGCCGCCTGCGCAAGGTCCCACATTGATTCCGCAAACACCCGATTTTGGCGGATTCCCACCGATTGATTTGGGTCCGCTCAACGCCGATTCGACCCCCGTCCCGACCGCAACCGCTGCACCCGAAGGCGAAACGAAAACGGTTGTCGAAAACTCGTATGACGAGTGCAATACCATTGAGGACGAGCGTCTTCTGATTGAATGTAAAGATGGGCAATTGCACTTTACGCGCAAGGATACACGCGGCACGCGTTATCTCTACTATCGCCCCGAATTGACGGATGCGATGGTCGAAGTGAGCGCGCGCTTGCCGAATGCCACCAAGAACGCGCGTTACGGCGTCATCTTTCGCCTCGACAACGAATTCAAGAATTATTACATTCTCGGCATCACGAACGAGGGTAAGTATGGCTTGTTCCGCTTTGCCGGGGACCATTACGAGACCATCATTCCGTACACGCAGGATTTCTTTGTCGGCAACGCGGGTTTTCCCACACGCATCAAGCTCGTCAATCAAGGCGACGTCATCGCCATCTATTTCGGCGACCATTGGATTAACAGTGTCCGCG
>CAZXYP010000291.1:0-7233 GCA_964644955.1 uncultured Anaerolineales bacterium
AATGCGTTAGTCGTCGCGCAAGGCGGACCGGGCGGCAGCACGCTCGACACGTTCGCCACTTATTTTGGCAATGAATATTTTCCCGCACTCGAAACGTTGAACGAGGAACGCGACATTGTATTGTACGACCAACGCGGCACGTTGTATGCGCAGCCGAGTTTGACGTGTCCCGAAGAATTGAATTTGACGTTGGAAACATTGGAGCAGGACATTCCCGACGACGAAATGCTGCGGCGCGAGGAACAAGCCGCGCTCGAATGTCGCGCGCGGTTGGTGCAGGCGGGCGTCAATCTGAGCGCATACAACAGTTTTGAAAATGCGCGCGATGTGGAGGATCTGCGGCGCGCGTTGGGCTATGACCAATTTGATTTTTACGGCATTTCGTACGGCACGCTGCTCGCGCTGCATGCCATGCGCGAAACGCCCGACACGATTCGCAGTGTGGTGCTGGACGCGGTGGTGCCCGCCCAAATCAATCCGAATGCGAATGTGCCGGCTTCGATGCACCGCGCGTTCGAGCAGTTGTTTACAACCTGCGCGCAAGATGCGGACTGCAACCGCGCGTTTCCGAATCTCAAGCAAACGTTTTATGAAACGGTGGATGCGCTCAATAAACAGCCCGCGCGCGTGCTGCTCACCGACGGCGAAACAGGCATCACCTACAACGCGGTGTTGGACGGCGACACGTACATGAATTTGTTGTTTCAATTCATTTACAATTCCGAAATCATTCCCGCGCTGCCGAAAATGATTGCGGACGCGCGCGCGGGGCAGTTTGGTTTTATTAGCACGTACTATCCGCTGGTGGTGTTTGACCGCGCGTTTGCAAGTGGGATGTACTATTCCGTCATGTGCGCCGAAGATGCGGATTTTACCGTGGACGACCTCGCGCTCGACGGCGTGGACGCGCACATTGCCGCCGCGCAAACACGCGACATGGCAGCATTCTTGCAATTGTGCGAAAAATGGAACGTGCCGCCGTTGGGCGCGCGCGCCGACGAACCCGTAACATCAGATATTCCCACGCTCGTGTTTTCGGGAAATTTCGACCCCATTACCCCCCCCCCTTACGGTGAGGCGGCGGCGGAGACGATTGAGCCGAGTTATACCTACGTGTTTCCGGCGTACGCGCACGGCGCGTTGACGAGCGGCAATTGTCCGAATGAAATGATTGCGGATTTTGTGCGCGACCCGCAGCGCGCACCGGACGCGCAGTGCATCCGGGATGTTGCGCGCGTCACATTCCTCACGCCGGCGACGCATTTGTTTTCTTCCGCTCTCGGCGCGGCGCAATACGCGTTGCTGCAAGGCAAGCTCCAAGAATTTGTCGTGCCACTGTTGGCGCTCTTTGCGTTGTGGACGGTGTTTTTGATTGGACCGTTGATGTGGTTGGTACAGCGCTCGCGCAAGGACGCGCCGCAAGCCAAAGGGTTCGCGCGGTTTGCGCCATGGTTTGCGGCATTGACCGCCGTGTTGGGCGCGATTTTCTTGGCAGTGTGGGTGGTTGCCGTTATCGTGTTGGCATTGTCGAATGAAAATGTCATCGGGTTGATCTTGGGGCTGCCGAACGCGTTGTCGCCATTATTTGTGCTGCCGCTGTTGACGGTGCTCGGCGCGTTGGCATTGACCGCCAGTGTGGTGTTGGCGTGGGCGCGCGGATATTTTCAAGTCGCGCTGCGCGTGTATTACACGATGCTGGCAGTGGCAGCGCTGGCATTGACCGCGTGGTTTGTGGCGCACGGCATGTTGACGGTGTGGCTCTAGCGTTTGGAACATCTACGCGCCGCGCGGCGTTTTGCAGATAGCAATCCGGCAAATTTTGGGGGGAGGATGCAAAATGCAGAATCGTGTGGAACGCTACGCAGTATGGTTGTTTGCGGCAGCGGCGATTGCATTGTCACTGATGTTGCTGAACGCGTGCGCGGCGCCAACACCGACAGCTGTACCGACGCCGAACCTGTTTAACTTGGCAGATACAAAATGGACGCTGACGGCAATGACCGAAAACGGCGAAACGCGCGCGCTGCTTTCACCGATGCCGACTTTGAATTTTGAGACCGAACGTTTGGGCGGAAACGCAACCTGCAACACTTATAGCGGCGATTACAAAACGCAGGGCGAAATAATTCAGGTGAGCGCGCTGCGTTCGACGCTGATGGCGTGTGCGGACGCGAACGCGATGGCGCAAGAAAGCATGTTCTTGAACGCATTGCAAAACGCGCGGATGTTTGAACTGCGCGAGAATGTTTTGAAAATTACATTTGGAGAAGGCAAAGGGCAGTTGGAGTTTGCGCGGTCAACCAAATAGCGCGCCTGTGCAAAGCAACCGATCGGCGCATCTCTAAAAGGGGAGGACGCGCAGTTGTTTATTTCACTCCGTCTCAAACCCCTGCTGTGTGAACTTGAGTGTCCGGCAGTTTTCTGTCACGGTTCGCACCACATTTTCAGGTACGCCACTTGGCACATTCGCTTGAATCTCCAATGTTACCGTCACATTCGCGCCCATGAGACTGATGAGATGCTGAATCACTTCGGCGGCAATTTTGTCGGACTGGCTGCTGACTCGTTTGGGGTCGAGCACAACGGAACCTTGAAAACGTGTTGGCGGACGCGGCGTATTCTGCGCTGCTTGTTCAAGGGATTGTAAACGGGTCGGATCATCGTGTGCGGCGGGACTGTCTGTTGTGTAAAGCTCTTTGGCAGCATATTTCATCTCGCCCGCGCGTTTTTCCTCCTCTGCTTTATCGGCAGCGAATTGCGCCTGCGCGATTTCGGGTTTCACGATGACGCTGTCGCTGTTCATAAAAACGTGAGGCAGCTGCGCGGCAACCAATCCAATGTAGCGCCCGTTCTCGTCCACACGGTCAGCATACGCAAAATTCTCTTGCCATGTCGTCGAGCCGACGCCCTGCCGCAGTGCTTCGACCAACACCTTGTCGTCGCGCAAACGCGGCAGATACAGATACGTCGCCAAATAATCCCACAACTGCTTTACGCCCAAGTGCAGCTGATTGCGCCAGAGCCATTTGTCGAGTTCGAGGCGCAGATTGGACGGCGACCATTCGGTGATGAGCTGCCCATCGCGTTTGAGTTTCTTGGACGCGCGCAGGACCAGGTTTTCATTGCCCGACAAACGCGCGGTCGTCCATTCCACCGGATTGTTGCCGTCCTGTATGGACACGAGCAGCAGACTGTACGTTTCGCCCAAACGCGCGTCAATGGTTTCGTCGTTCTTTTTGATTTGGTTCGTCGCTTGACGTTTCCCCGTTTCATCCAAATTCAATTGCTCGCGTTCTTCCAAAATGGATGTCCACGCCAACCACGCGCGCACCGCTTGTTCCAAGTCATTGAGCCGTTCCGCATCAGGCGCGAGAAACACGAGCATGTTGCGAAAATGGCGCGGTCCGCCGCCGCGCTGGTCGAGCATCTCGGCTGCCGCCGCATGAGCTTTGGTCGTGCCGTTTTTGAGACGATGCGGTGTTCGGGGTCCCAAGATGACGAGACGACATTCCGGATCGTCCGGCACATCAGCGCTGGACGGAGGAATCACATGCACGCCGGCAAAATCGCCGCGCTCCTTTTTGACGGCGTCGCGCACGCGGCGAATGATTTCATCTTCGACGGCATCGGCTTTGAACTGGGACGCGCGGTCCGAGGCAATCCGCGTCAGCGTGGGCTGTGTGTCGTACCAATAACGACTCGCGTCGGAATACAAATAGGTCAGTTCTTCGGTGAGCCGCCGCAGCGCGTCGCCAAAGACGGCGGGTGTTTCGCCCGGCTGGACACAGCCAACCATCAGCCGCACCCGTTCGACGCCGCGCCCGCGCTGCACACTCGTCAATGGCGCGCTGCCCATGAAAATGGTGCGCGCGACACGCCGGCACGCCGAGTAACGTCCGAGATTCGGATTGTCGCGGTCGAGCGCGAGCGGGCGACTGGTCATGCCATCCACGTCGCGGTCTATGATGGCGCTCCATCCTTCGGGCAAATAGCGCGTCGCTTCAAACCGCACTGCCGTACTATCCAGCGGCAGCGTGCCGGGCATAATCAAGAGCGATTTGTCGTCGCGCTCCCACAGTTCGTGAATGATGGCAGCCATCATGCGCAAGACGCCGCGCGTGCGTTGAAAGCGTTCGAGTGTGGACCAATCTTCATAGAGCCGGTCAAAGAGTTCGGGATGAATCGGATAGGCAGAGCGCATGCGCTGCTCGTACGCGGCTTCACGGCATTCGTTTGGAAATTCCGCGCGATTGTTTTGATACATTTCCGAAAACGCGCGGCACACCGCATCGCGTCCGACGTGGTCGGTGATGGGTTGAAACAGGCGGCGGCGCACGATTTCAAACGATTCGTTCGCGCTGGCGGGTTTCCACACGGCTTCGACACGCGAGAATACATTTTTCACGCGGTCGAGCGCCGCGCGTCCCCCTTCCCCGCCGACTTCGATATCCGATTCGGGAATGGCGGCGACGACGAGGGCGTTCTTGGCGGCTTTGGCGGCTTCGGTCAGCGATTGGACAAAGGTGATGTTGGAATCGAAACTGCCCGCGGGCAAGCCGTCTTTGCCGTACACCTGACGCGCAAACGCAACCCATTCATCAATCAGAATCAACGCGGGACCGTAGCGCGTCATGAGTTCGGCGAGTTTTTCGGAACCGGGACTGATGCCGCGTGCGTCTTCATCCGCGACGAGTTTGTAGCCGTCTTTGCCGCCGAGCTGCCATGCCAATTCGCCCCACAACGTGTGAATCTGTGTGCTGTCTGCTTTCTTGCGAACTTCGGCTGGTGAAAGCATTGTGCCAACCAAGACCGCGCGCTTGGACTGCGGCAGTTTGGGCTGCGCGCCCAAATCTTGAGGCACCAAGTTTTCAATGCCGGGCACATCCTGCAGTTTCACCGTGCCGCCAAAGAGATGGTAGAGCGCAAGCATCGAGTGCGTTTTGCCGCCGCCGAAATTCGTCTGGAGCTCCACGACGGGGTCGCCGCCCTTGCCTGCAAGACGGAGCCACGCGCGTTCGAGCAGACGCGACAACCCCTCGGTGAAATAGGTGCGGCGGAAAAATTCGCGCGGGTCGCCGTATTCGGGTTCGGCTTTGTTCGTGATGACTTGAAAGAGGTCGGCGGCAAATTCGGCTTGTTGATATTTTCCCGATGCGACATCGGGATGCGGCGTTGCAATCTCGCGCCATGCCTTGAAACCGGCAGCGGTTTGCGTCTGCGTAACGTCCGCGCTCTTTTTGATTTCGCGTTTGGTCTCTTGCTCAAAGCGTTGGCGCAAGAGGTCGCGCGCTTCTTTGCGGAGTTCTTCTTGTTCCGGCGCGCCGAGCATTTCGCACAAGCGCGTCATGGTGTCGAGCGCGCGGTGCGCGTCGTCGGCGCTGAATGGCTGCTGGTGCGCCCAATTGTTGCGCACGTCGCGGATTTCGTTCACATAGTTGCGCGCGGTGTTGCCCAATTGTTGGTCGAATACTTGTTTCCAATTGCTCTGCATGACGGCGATGAGCGCCTGTGCGTCGAGTTTGGTAAAACGCTCGTCGTCACTCATGGTTGAGCTTTGCGCATCCTTGCCAATCGCACCGGTCAGCGCGGGCTGCACGCCGTCTTGCCACCACCGCGTTTTGTATTTGCTTTTCAGTTCGCGCTGAATGAATGGCGCAATTGCAGTTCTGGTTAATTCGAGGCCGCGTCCGACGCGTTCGAGATTCGAGACTGCCATGATTCCTCCGAGGAGCAGTGACCAGTAATCAGTTGTCAGTAATCAGCCGTCAGTGATGGATTAGCGTTTGAGCAGGATGCGCACGGCGTTCAGATTTTTTTGCATTTGGGCTGGATTCATGTCGTATTGATCCGCGACGGGTAAGGCATCTTGCACAACTTTTTCGAATTGGGGCAGATTGAGGAGATTGTGTTCGAGCATAAACACGATATCCTCAAGATCGGAAGGAAAACCGCGATCCAACTTGCCGAGCGCCATCGCATACGGGTCAAAGACATACACGTCAATCGTGCCATATCTGCCAACGTAGATATGACGCTCCTCCGTGTCGCTTGATAATGGAATCATCTCTCGGTACGGCACGGCTTCAATTTTGAGATCCATCTCTGTTGCGATTTCGTCTATCAATCGCTGCAATTCGTCCCAGAGTCCGGGGATGTCAATGCCGACATAGTCAATATCCAGCGTGGGGCGGTCACTGCCCAATAGGACAAGTGCGCTGCCGCCGACCAAATAGAGCATCGCAGGTTCTTCATAACGTTTCCCCAGCTCTTGAAAAAACATTTCGAGGGCTTGTGTGTTTACGCGGTCTGCCATTTTTTCCGCTTCCTCCGGTCCGCGCGCAGTTCCATATATTCAAGCCACGTCAATGCGGCATGTTCGTAGCCCCCGACCCAATTGATGTCGAGACCTGACAGTTCGGCATTGCGTTTCCCCAACCGCGTGAGCGATTCCTGAAGATCCGATGTCAATTCGACTTGCAGCGCGCGGCTAAAGAGGTCGGGAAGAATCGGCTGCGCGCCCAACAAACGCACGAGTCGTTCGCGGTATTTTTTTTGCAGCAGCAGTGCTGCCGTGTAAAACAATTCCAGTGTCTCGCGCGGCGCCCCCTGCAGACGCGCTGTGGCAATTTTCGCCGCGTCTGCGGATTCAGGATGCCGCAGCAGAAAGGGGATGATGGCAGAGCGCACCCGCGCGGCGGAGGATTGCGCCAATCCTTCCATGAGCGCGTCGGGTGTTATTTGGCGCGCAATTTCATCTTGCATTCCTCCAAGCAAGAACGGCACATCCAGCGCATCCAACACGCCCACCAATTCATCTTCCGTAACTTTCATCCTTCATCCTTCATCCTTCATCCTTCATCCTTCATCCTGCATCCTTCATCCTTCATCCTTCAAACTAACCTCTCCTGCCGCGTTTCTCCCGCGCCCAACTCCACCAACCGCCCCCACGCGACCACGAGCATGTTGTAACCGAGCGCGTCTTGCGCCCATCCTTTGCGTTCGCACAAAGTATATAACCGATACGCCAAATCGCGCGCCGTGTCCGCGTGCGCGCCGAGTTTTTTCAGCAATGCCGCCGCCGGTTGTTCGCCGCCATCTTCGAGCGCGCGGACGAGATACTGCACCGTTTCCCACGCGGTGAGACGCGCATCTTTTTGCGGGTCCCATTCTTTCGGCAGTTCGTCGCGTTTCAAGAGATGCACCTGTCCGCCGCGCGAATGTAAAATGCCGGAA